>DKBO01000097.1 GCA_002448975.1 Nitrospiraceae bacterium UBA6898 | reverse complement strand
CCTGATGATGATATTCAGGTCCATGTTCCCATTGTAGCCGATGTAGCCAAGTGAGCCGGTATACGGCCCCCGCCGTCTCCCCTCAAGCTCCTCTATGATCTCCATGCAGCGTACCTTGGGCACGCCGGTTATTGTCCCCCCCGGAAAGGCTGCACTGATAACGTCAAAGCAATCCTTGCCCGGTGCAAGCACGCCTTTTACATTCGATACGATATGGATGACATGAGAATACTGCTCCGTGATCATTAATTCATCCACAACAACGCTCCCGTAGTCGGATACTCTTCCCAGATCGTTCCGTTCCAGATCAATAAGCATGATATGCTCAGCACGTTCTTTTTCATTGAGAAGCAGTTCCGCTGACATCTCGCTGTCCTCTCTCCGGTCCCTGCCCCGCGGACGCGTACCGGCGATCGGCCGCGTGTCAACCGTACTCCCCGTCACCCGAACCAGTCTCTCGGGAGATGAACTGACAAGAGCATAATCGCCGAAGTCAATAAACGCTGCAAAAGGAGAAGGGTTGATCTCACGAAGAATACGGTATACGTTCAGCGGGGATGTGCTGCCGATGTCTGCCGAGATCCTGAGCGAAAGGTTGGCCTGGAAGATATCACCGGCGGCAATGTACTCCTTGGCCTTTCTTACCATATCGATATACTGCGCTTTCTCTGTCCGGTGCTCGATGCCAGCAGTTCCCTGCAATGCCGGAATATCCGCTACAGCAGGCTTATCTGCAGTTACCGTCGCTATAAGCATTTCAAGCGTTCTTTCCGCCTCACGAACATGGTCGATCGTTACGCCATCCACCTCGCTGAAGCCAAGCACCGTATCCCGCACGCCGGGACATATGACCGCCCAGCATTTTCCTTTCTGGTGGTCAAAGGCTATCACACGGTCGAACATGAAAAAATGCGCATCAGGGACGCTGAGATCGTCAACTGCAGTAGCGGGCAGTTTTTCCAGATACCGAACGAAGTCGTAGCTGAACATACCTGCGGCACCGCCTTGAAACGGCGGAAGCCCTACCACTGCACGCTGCGGATAGGCGGCTACCAGCTCGCGCAGCCGATGAAGGGGTTTCCGGGTGGATAGCGTTCTTTTCCCCCCGCAGTCGATCTCTACAATTCCGTTCTTTACGGTAAAGGTCAGGTAGGGATCAATGCCGATGAAAGAATAACGTGAGATATGCGCAGGACCTTTCAGGCTCTCCAGCAGAATACTATGACGGGAACATACTTTCCGATACACGGCGAACGGATCCTGATAGGGCATCTCCCTATAGAGAGGGTCAAAAGGCATGACGGATGATCCCGGATAAGAAGACCCTGCCAATGACAGGTTCAGGCCTGAGCGATCTCAGCACGGATAAGTTCTATAGCCCTGAGAGGATTGTCGCTGTTGAGTATGGCCCTCCCCATGACGAGGTAGTCAGCACCCTCCCTGAGAGCATGCTTCGGTGTCGTCATGCGGTGCTGATCATCAGCAGATGACCACGAGGGTCGGATGCCCGGCGCTACGATGAGGAAGCCCCTGCCGCAGTGTCCGCGGATCATGGCTGCCTCCTGCGCGGACGCAACGACACCGTCAAGTCCGGCTTTCAGGGCAAGTCCGGCCAGATGTCTCACGTGTGTTTTCAGACTATGCTGGATGCCGACCTCGTGCCTGAGGACATCCTGTGACATGCTGGTCAGAACGGTAACAGCTATGATCCTCGGCTTGGCGATGTTTTCCCTGAGGCAGACATTCACCACCTCGTCCCGGCATCTCATCATCATGTCCTGTCCGCCGGATGCATGAACATTGAACATATAAACCCCTTGACGGACAGCTGCCACCCCGGCTTTCGCGACCGTGGTAGGAATATCATGGAACTTGAGGTCCAGAAAGACCTTTTTCCCTCGTTTATGGATCTCGTCAATGATCTTTGAACCGGCACGGGTATGCAGCTCGAGACCGACCTTAAATGTCTCTATATGCGAAGAAAATCTCTCTACCAGCTCGACCGCATAATCGCAGTCAGCCACATCAAGCGCAAGGATCAGTTTTTCCTCTGTAGTCAATCAAAAAACTCCTATACCTTCGGGAGCACGATATCTTTCTGTGCCTGGTACTTGCCTTTTTTATCCGCATAGGACGTTACACACTCCTCCTCCGCTGCCAGGAAAATAAGCTGGGCAAGTCCCTCGTTCGCATACAGCCTGACCGGAAGTGGTGAGGTATTGTATACCGAAATGGTTATATATCCTTCCCATTCAGGCTCAAGCGGAGTGACATTGACCACAATGCCGCAACGGGCATAGGTAGATTTCCCGAAACAGATCACCAGTACGTCACGGGGAATCCTGAAGTATTCGAGAGACCGGCAGATGATATAGGAATGCGCCGGTATCTCACAGACATCTCCCGTATAGTGTTCAAAATTTTCCTCATTAAAGTTCTTGGGGTCTATGATCGTTCCGGTTTGCGGTATGGGGATCCTGAAATCATGAAAAATCCTGAGGTCATATCCATAGGCGCTCACCCCGAAGGAAATGACCCCTTTCCTTACCTGGGAAGTCTCGAACGGCGCTATCATGCCCTTCTTCCCCATCTCGATGATCCATCGGTCGTTCTTTACCATGTCTCCACGCTCTTTTGCGTCGTTATTATATCATGCTCAATCTTCTTTTTCTTGAAGAACGCTTTTTTGAAAAGGTATAATCCCGATTATGGAAACATGTCACATATGCGGCAACCTGCCGGACAACTGCACCTGCTGCCCTGAATGAGGGCATGTCTGCCTCCTGGATCTGGGGGAATTGTTCTGTCCGGTCTGCAGGCCTGAACCGGCCAAAAGAAATGGCATAACGGAAATACCTGACACGCCTCGTCATGACGGAAAAAAAGCAGGAAAGGAGAGCACTGATGGCAGATGAACATTCTTTTGATATAGCAAGCAAGGTAGATCTTCAGGAAGTATTGAACGCAGTTCAGCAGGCAACGAAGGAGATATCACAGAGGTTCGACTTCAAGGCAAGCAAGAGCTCCATAGACCTGAACAAGGACAAGCATGAGATAACCCTTGTCTCGGACGACGAGCTCAAATTGAAGACTGTCGTGGATATTCTCCAGACAAAGCTGGTCAAGCGGGGGGTGTCCTTAAAGGCCCTCCAGTACGGAAAGGTCGATCCGGCAGCCGGCAACACCGTGCGCCAGCTCGTCACCCTCCAGCAGGGGATACCGGTCGATAAGGCGAAGGAGATCGTAAAACTGATAAAAGAGACGAAGATGAAGGTCCAGGCCGAGATCCAGAAGGATCAGGTCCGGGTCAAGGCCAAGAAGATAGATGATCTCCAGGCATTGATAGCCTTGCTGCGCGAAAAGGATTTCGGGGTCCACATCGACTTTATCAATTATCGCTGATCCTGCAGCTTCTCCAGCGCCTCCTTTGCGGCGAGCGTCTCAGCCTCTTTTTTCCGCCGCCCGGAGGCAGTGCCGAGAAGCCTTCCGTTCAGGGATACCGATACCGTGAATATCCGCTGGTGCTCCTCTCCCAGCTGGCTGATTACCCGGTATTCCGGCAGTTTCCCGTATGCCAGCTGCGTCCGTTCCTGAAGTTCTGTCTTGTAATCGAAAAACTGCCCGCTGGCAAGTGCGGTCTCCATACGCTCGCTGAACAGCCTGCGGATGATATCCCGTGCCCGCTCGAATCCCCCATCCAGGTAAACAGCTCCTGCAACTGCCTCAAAAGCATTCGCCAGGATGGACTTTTTCGTCCTTCCCCCGGTCGACGTCTCCCCTTTCCCGAGAAGAAGGCATTCGCCGAGGGAAAGTGATGCCGCAATCTCAGCGAAGACCGGTTCGCTGACGATATAGGATTTTATTTTTGCGAGCACAGACTCCGTATATGCTGATTTATGAAGAAAGAGATATTCCACAACGACAAGGCCGATGATCGAATCGCCAAGAAATTCAAGGCGCTCATTATGCTGAGATGCTCCTTCTTTGTTCTCGTGGTAGTATGACTTGTGCGTCAGCGCTTCAAGGAGCAACTGCCGGTTTGCAAATGCATATCCCAGCCGTTGTTCTATGAAAGGGAGATACTGGCTGGCACACTTACGGCTCAATGATCGAATTTCTTGAACAGAAGGCAGGCATTCGTCCCACCAAAACCGAAAGAGTTCGACAAGGCGCAACCGACCGTGGCAGGTCTTGCCTTGTGGGCCACATAATCGAGGTCGCAACCCTCGTCAGGGTTGTCAAGATTTATGGTAGGCGGCATCATATTGTGATGGATGCTCAGAACGCTGATCACCGCTTCAACGCCTCCGGCTGCGCCGAGCAGATGGCCGGTCATCGACTTCGTCGAGCTCACTGACAGTTTATAGGCATGATCTCCGAAAACGTCCTTGATAGCAAGCGTTTCAAGCTCATCACCGTGCTTCGTCGAGGTACCATGGGCATTGATATAGCCAACCTCAGACGGAAAAATGCCCGCATCATGGATTGCCATGGCCATACAACGGGCAGCCCCCTCGCCTCCCGGTGCCGGAGAGGTGATATGGTACGCATCACCCGTCAGGCCGTAGCCGATGAGCTCGGCATAGATCTGCGCACCACGCTGTTGTGCATGGGCAAGTTCCTCGAGAATAACGATACCCGCTCCTTCTCCCATGACAAAACCATCCCTATCCCTGTCAAAGGGCCTGCTCGCCTTTTCCGGCTCGTTATTACGCGTGGAAAGGGCCTTCATGGCGTTGAATCCGCCAATACCCATGGCAGTGATCACGGATTCGGTTCCTCCGGCTATCATGGCCTCGGCATCTCCCCGCTGGATCACCTTGAAGGCGTCGCCAATTGCGTGGCTGCCGGTCGCGCACGCAGTGGCCGGCGCCGAATTAGGGCCTTTGGCGCCAAACCGAATGGAAATCTGCCCTGCAGCAAGATTGATGATGAGCATGGGGATAAAGAACGGCGTTATCTTCCTCGGCCCTTTTTCCAGAAGAACCTTATGGTAATGCTCAATGGCCGGAAGACCCCCCATACCGGCGCCGACATAGACACCCACACGGGGTGCATTGGTCTTGTCGATCTTCAGGCCGGAATCTTCCATAGCCATGGCCGAGGCAGCAATACCGAAGTGGATAAACCTATCCATCTTCTTTATCTCCTTGATCTCGATAAACTCTTCAGGGTTGAAACCATGGACCTCACCGGCGATCTGGGTGGGAAACGCTGCTGCATCGAAATGGGTGATTCTCCGGATGCCCGATCTTCCCTGGATAAGACCCTCCCAGCTCTTCTCAACACCGATGCCGAGAGGGGTGACAAGTCCGAGCCCGGTTACTACGACACGTCTTTTATCCATCAAGCCTGTTTGTTTTTGATATATTCGACGGCGTCCTTGACCTTCTGGATCTTTTCAGCGTCTTCGTCAGGAATTTCGATATTGAAAGCCTCCTCGAATGCCATGACAAGTTCAACCGTATCCAGAGAATCCGCACCAAGATCTTCTACAAATGAGGATTCCGGGGTGATCTCAGCAGCATTCACGCCGAGTTGCTTCGCGATAATCTCCTTTACTTTTTCATCTACCATTCTCTTACCTCCAGTTGATTTTCACTCGTAATTTCACCACGTCACCTGCACAGGACCTACATATACATGCCGCCGTTCACATGAATCACCTGACCCGTGATATATCCATTGCCCGGTTCTGCAAAAAACACGACCGCATGTGCAACATCATCAACGGAACCGAACTTTCCGATTGGGATAGATTTTAACATTTCCTGTTTGATATTTTCACTCAGCGCGTCAGTCATCGCCGTGGAGATGAAACCGGGAGCCACGGCATTTACGGTAATACCCCGGTTGGCATATTCCCGTGCCGTTGTCTTGGTAAGGCCGATGATGCCGGCCTTTGAAGCGCTGTAGTTTGCCTGGCCGGGATTCCCCATGAAGGCCACAACCGATGCGATATTGACGATCCTGCCATACCGCTGCTTCACCATCACCTTAACCGCCTCTTTTGAACAGAGGAACACCCCTTTCAGGTTAATGCTGAGGACAAGATCCCAGTCCTCCTCCTTCATCCGTAACAGAAGACCATCTCTGGTGATTCCGGCATTGTTGACCAGCACATCCAGCCTTCCGAAATCCTTCATTACTTCCTCAAAAACCCTCGTGACATCAGCTGCCTTTGAGACGTCCAGATTGGCAGCTTTGGCTCTTACCCCTGTCTGTGACAGTTCCCGGGCAGTCTCCTCTGCGCTCTGGAGAGATACGTCCGCAATGACCAGATCAGCCCCTTTTGCTGCAAACTTTTCTGCTATTGCCTGACCGATACCGCGCGCTCCGCCGGTCACCATGACAACCTGTCCCTTCAGTTCCATAAACCCTCCCTGGAAAAAATCGGTGTAATTTTAACAGAGTATTCCCCCCTTTATCCAGCCTTTTCTCTTGATGCAAGCTGCAACTATTTAGGATAAAAGACTTTTAGGCAATCTCCCCGAACGAAAGCAGCTCGAACCGTGTAAGGTACTGAATACTTCATGCCGGCGTTCGGGGCTGATTTCAGAACACGATCCTACCGGTAACACCTGAACCCGCGGCCCGTATCTGCTTCTCCCTTGTTTGCTTTTTCACGAATTATTGCCGTACCATACATATGAACGCCCCGTTTGGCATCACGGGCAGATCAAAGGAGAATGTATGTCTGAATCAACCATCATGATTGACGGCATGTCTTGCATGCACTGTGTAATGAGAGTAAAGAAGGCGATCGAGGCACTTTCCGGCATCAATAACCTGAATATTGAAGTGGGTAGGGCAGATGTCAGCTTTGACGACACCAAAACCTCTCAGAAGGATATTGAGGCGGCAATTACCAAGGCAGGTTACAGGATAAAAGGCTAATCAGGCCACTCCCCTGACTGTCGCTCCAGTCGCTGCGGTGATGAACTCGACCAGAGCAGCATGGACCGGCTCAACCTCGGTTTCGGCAAGAGTCCTTTCCTTGCTTCGGTAGGTCAACCGGACTCCGAGGCTTTTCTTATCCTGGGGGATGTTCTTTCCCTTATAGTAATCAAAAAGCTCCACTTGTTCGATGATCTCCGCCTGATACCTCCTAAAGAGATTCAGAACATCGGCCGCACTTATATGATCATCGATGATCAGGGCTATATCCCGTTCGATAGCCGGATATCTCGGTATCTGCCGGTAAACAATCTTCTGGTCACGATGTGTCATCAGAGTATCGACATCGATCTCAAATACCATTACCTGCGGCTTGTGCGCCTTTATATCAAGCCGTTCGATGATCTGGGGGGCCAGCTCGCCCAGGTAACCAATTCTCTCATCTGCACAATAAATGTCAGCAGACTTGCCGGGATGCAGAAATGTCTCATGGGATGCCACTAAAGAGAACTCTTTGAGACGTATTTCCGCAAACAGGGCTTCGATTGCCCCCTTTACCCGATAGAATGGCGGGACAGCATCCTTCCAGATGACCGGCGTAGCGTCCTGGAAAAATATCCCGGCAAGCCTCAGTCCTTCGCTCGGCAGCTGCTTTCCCCAATCAATGAACACCCGTGACAACTCGAAAAGGCGAATGTCTTTGAGTCCCCGTGCGTGATTATAGAGAAAGCTCCGTATCAGGGACGGCATAAGCGTCGTCCTCATCAGGCACTCTTCCTGCCTCAGGGGATTTTTCAGCATGATGTGCCTGCGCCGGTGCTCATCCCCATGTTCTGCAATCGAAAGGATATCAAGGTCAGCACTGTTCATAAAGCTGAAGTTGACCACTTCATAAAACCCCGATTTTCGGATCGATTCCCGTATGTCCTGTACGGTCCTCTCCCGTAGGTTCAATGTTCCTTCAGAAAGCATGGTCCGCGGTATGCGTGCCGGGATATTCTCGTATCCATAGCAGCGCGCGACCTCTTCCACAATGTCTACGGGCTCTGTAATATCGCCGCGAAACGCAGGAGAAAAGGCGATAAACTCCTCTCCCCTGTCCTCAGTCCTGATACCGATCCTCTCGAGAAGTCTCCGCATCGTATCACGCGGTATATCTACACCGATAAGGGCATTTACCTTCCGGTAGGGAACGGTAATCGCGACAGGGCTGAACTTGACTGGATAGGCATCCACGATATCCCTGACCGTATCGCCAGCGAACTCTGCGATGAGAAACGCGGCCCTGTTCAGGCAATGTTCGAGGAACACCCGGTCTGTTCCTCGTTCGAACCGGTAGGATGACTCGCTCTTCAGACCAAGCGCCTTGGAAGATTTCCTGATCGATGACGGGGTGAAATAGGCACTTTCAAGAAAGACGTTTTTTGTCGACTCGGTTACGGAAGAGCCTGCTCCACCCATGATACCGGCTACGGCGACTGGGGTTGCTGCATCCCATATGAGCAGCGCATCCTCGTCAAGCTTTCTTTCCACACCGTCAAGCGTTGTTATGCTTCTGTCCCTTCCCGCTCTTGCCACCCGAATCTTGTTTCCCGCTATTCTGTCGGCATCAAATGCATGCAGGGGGTGTCCAAGCTCCAGAAGCACATAGTTCGTAACATCAACCACATTATTGATTGCCCGTATGCCGCACTTTTCGAGTCTCTTCTGCATCCAGTCCGGAGACGGCGCAACAGAAATCCCCTGAATTGATCTTCCTGTATACCGTGCGCAAAGGTCGGTGTCATCAATGACCACCTGGACGTCAGAAGGCTCGAGCCTTCCGGCTATCTCCGTTTTCGGCAGGTTCAGTGGTGTGTTGAAAACCGAAGCGACTTCCCTGGCAATGCCGAGGATACTGAGGCAGTCAGGCCGGTTGGGCGTCACGTTCACTTCCATAACAACGTCTCCGTCAATGCTCTCCATGCCCTCTATTTCAAGACCTGCCATGGTAAGCCGGTGGGCAATCTCCTCCGCTCCTGCGCTGAGAGCAACAAATTCCTTTATCCAGTCGAGCGATATACGCATGGTCGTCTTCCTAAAACTGTCTTAAGAACCTGAGGTCATTTTCATAGAACAAGCGTATGTCGTCTATGGCATACTTCAGCATCGTAAGCCTTTCCACTCCCATGCCAAAAGCAAAACCGGTGTATTCGTCGGATGAGTAGCCGGACATCTCGAAGACCTTCGGATTGACCATGCCGCATCCCATAACCTCAAGCCACCCGGTTGTCTTGCATACCCTGCACCCCTTGCCGGTGCAAAAGATGCAGCCGATATCCACCTCAGCACTCGGCTCCGTGAACGGGAAGTAGCTCGGCCGGAAACGCACAGGCGTGTCCTTGCCGAAAAAACTCTGGATAAAGAGTTCCAGCACCCCTTTCAGGTCGCTGAATGAGATGCCGGCATCCACCATGAGACCCTCAACCTGATGAAACATGGGTGTATGCGAGATATCAGCATCGCACCGATAGACTTTTCCCGGAGCTATGATCTTGAGCGGCGGCCGTTTCTTTTCCATGACCCTCACCTGCACTGGAGACGTATGGGTCCTGAGCACAACATCGTCGGAAACATAGAATGTGTCCTGCATGTCCCTGGCGGGATGGTGCCGGGGAATGTTGAGTGCTTCAAAGTTGTAATAATCAAGCTCGACTTCAGGTCCTTCTTCTATACCGAAGCCCATGGATACAAAAATATCCTTGATCTCCTGAAGGACCCTGTTCAGGGGATGGAACCTGCCTGCATGGCTTGGCTTGCCCGGAAGGGTGATATCGATCTTTTCTGCATGAAGGCGTTTCTGCTTCTCAATATCCTTCAGTGATTCCTCTTTTTGATCTATGGTCTGATCGACAAAAAGCTTCAGTTCATTGACAGCCTTGCCGAAGAGCGGCCGTTCCTCCGGCGGGACCGTAGAAAGCGCCTTCAACTGCGCCGTTACCAGTCCCTTTCGTCCGGTGTATTTTGCCTTGAGCTGCTGTAAATCTGTTATATCCGAAACTGCGCTGAGGTCGTCAAGAAAGGCCTGTTTAAGGGAAAGCAGATCATTCACCGCAGCATTATGATGCGAGCTTTGTCTTTACCGTTTCCGCGATCTGACTGAAAGCCTTGGGATCATGGTATGCAATGTTTGCAAGCGCCTTTCTGTCGAGCATGATCTCAGCCTTTTTGAGTCCGCACATGAACTGACTGTAGTTGAGCCCTGATAAACGTACTGCAGCGCTGATCCTTGTGATCCAGAGAGTTCTGAACTCACGTTTTTTTGCTTTACGGTCGCGATATGCATACTGGAGGGCCTTTTCAACCGCTTCATTTGCAGCCTTGACAAGACGTCCCCTGCCACCGTAATATCCCTTGGCCTTCGCAAGGAGCTTCTTCCTTCTCCTTGTATTTTTAACACCACTTTTTGCCCTCGGCATCTTCTTATCCTCCTGGTTCTTTCAGCGGGCTGGGGCTTGATAATCGTTGCCCTATCCGCCAACTGCAAAAATCTCAGCTGTATGGTAAAAGTGTTTTGATGTTCCTCTCATCGGTCTTTGCAACGATAGCCGACTGGCGCAGGCTGCGGGTCCGCTTCGCCGGTTTTCCGGTCAGAAGGTGGCTCTTATAACCTTTGTGTCTCATGACCTTGCCGGTGCCGGTGACCTTGAACCGTTTGGCGGCTCCTCTATGCGTCTTCATCTTTGGCATCCTATCCTCCCCATGGTGTACTTCCTGCTGAGAAACAACGACCGAGAGCTTGTTTCTGAACAAGAGTGAGTATTATACTGCAAATTAATTTATTTTGTCACGGGGAAAGCATCAAGATTTTGGAGAAACAACCATGGTAATGTGATTGCCCTCAAGCCGGGGCTGCTGCTCGATCTGGTACTTTCCGGTGAGGTTCTGGATGATCCGCTCGTAAACCTTCATGCCGAGTTCAGGCCGTATGATCTCGCGGCCCCGGAAGTACATCACAACCTTGGCCTTGTCGCCTTCTTCGATAAAACGATTGATATTCCTGATCTTGAGCTGAAGATCATGCTCGCCGACCTGTGGTCTGACTTTTACTTCTTTGACGTCGATGGTCTTTCTCTGGGTGTGCTTCTTATGGAGCTGATATTTATATTTGCCGAAATCGAGGATCTTGCATACCGGCGGGTTTGCCGTAGGGGATACTTCCACAAGATCGAGCTCCCTTTTGTCCGCAACAACCAGGGCCTCGCGCACCGACATGACGCCAAGCTGACCGCCGTCACTGTCGATAACTCTGATCTCTTTCGCCCTGATCTGTTCATTTACTCTGATGTTTTTTCCGATGTCCCGGTTACTGATGTTTTCACCTCCTGGTNNTTGCTGATCTTCTCGCTGTCAGCGTCAAGCTCAGCGCGTATCCCCTTCTGTCTCATGGCAGACGCTATTTCCCCGGCATAGGGAGCATGTTTTTCTGATATCGTAAGCACCGATACCTGCACCGGTGCGAGCCAGAGCGGAAATGCACCAGCGTAATGCTCGACCAGCACACCGAAGAACCGCTCGAGTGAACCCATCAGTGCCCGGTGGACCATGATAGGACGGTGCTCCCTGCCATCCGTGCCCCGGTACGTCATATCAAAGCGTTCAGGAAGATTGAAATCAACCTGGATCGTGCTGCACTGCCAGGCNNTGCTCGTCGGTCCCCACATATTTTTCGGGACGGGTTGACAGGTACGTATCGAATTGTTCGAATCCAAATGTGCGCAGTATGAAAAGAATAAAATCAAGGACCGTAAGGATCTCTTCTTCGATCTGGTCTTCACGTGCGAAGATATGGGCATCGTCCTGGGTAAAACCGCGGACCCGGAGTAAACCGTGGAGAACACCTGACCGTTCGAAGCGGTATACGGTGCCCAACTCAGCATACCGGACCGGAAATTCCCTGTAGCTCTTCAGGGAGCTCTTATAGATATGGATATGGAAGGGGCAGTTCATGGGCTTTATCTCATAGGGGGTGCCCTCTACTTCCATGGGTGAATACATGTTCTCATGATAGAAGTCAATGTGTCCGCTGGTACGCCAGAGATCAAGTCGTGCGATGTGAGGACTGTAGAGAAGCTGGTAACCCGCCTTCAGATGCTCATCCCGCCAGAAATCCTCGATCGTCTTTCGTATCAGTGCACCATTTGGGTGCCAGAGGATAAGGCCGGGGCCGACCTCGTCATTGATGCTGAAAAGATCAAGTTCCTTGCCGATTCTCCTATGGTCCCTTTTTTTGACCTCTTCGAGGAAGTCAAGATACTTTTTCAGTTCCTTGGGATTGCTGAATGAAGTGCCGTAGATTCTCTGCAGCATCTTTCTCTTTTCATCGCCCCGCCAGTAGGCGCCGGCGATGCTCAGGAGCTTGACAGCCGCGATTTTGCCTGTTGAGGGAAGATGCGGTCCTCTGCAGAGGTCAATAAAACCGTCTTCCTCATACACCGACACTGTTTCATCAGGGATTTCCCTGAGCAGTTCCACTTTATATTGTTCGCCGGCTGATTCAAACAGGCTGATCGCTTCCGCTTTCGGCATCTGCCTGCATACGAACGGAGAATCTTTCTTTATGATCTTCTCCATTTCCTTTTCAATGGAGACAAGATCCTCGGGGGTAAATGTTTTATCAATGTCGAAATCGTAATAGAAACCGTCCTGGATAGCCGGACCGATGGCAACCCTCGCTTCGGGGAAAAGCTTCTTCACCGCATGGGCCATGACATGGGAAGTGCTGTGGCGATAGATGTTTTTACCGTCGTCCGAATCAAAGGTCACTGCCTCGACAGCGTCATTTTCTTTGATCGTCTCAAGAGCTTTAAGGTCGGAGAGTCGGCCATTGATCTTGACCGCCAGGGCTTTTGATCTTGCAAGGTGCTTTTCCAGGTCGGACAGTTCGCTAATGTTCCGCTCACTTCCATCGACTGCTACCAGCTTAATGACTGCATACCTCCACTTTTCACGTTATACGCTGTAATAGCGTATATGATACAAAATATTATTTTTTTATTTCAATAAGTTTCATATAACTGCCGTTGCGTACCGGCACTGCCATACATACTCTCCAGGCGACAACAACATCTCATCATTCCCGTACAGGAGGAACCCGTGATGATGCTGAATGAAACTGATGCAGGAGAAAAATGGTGTCACGTCGCCCTTTCCGCCAACCTAGCAAAATGCGTTGCTGCGGATTGAATAGTCTGGGGATGGGCAGAATATACTCCGCACGTGGGTATAAAATGCGGCGCAGATGCTTCCGAATGGGTCGACCATTCTGAGCAGCGGTGGGGCTTCTGCGACTGCCGGGAATGTGTCCGCCTCTACGTCAGTCCGAGAGGCCGAAGAAACGGAGGAAAGCATCACGAGGCACCGCGTTCGAAACGCGGAACAGGGAGCCATTTTCGTAATAGCGGACATAGGGGATCTGGTCATTGAGCCATCGGTACTCTTTCAGTCGCAGGAAGTCCCGAAAGCAGTCCAGCTTATTGTAGACGATGAGATAGATGTCAAGGTCGTCTTCACATCCTGCTGTGTTACGGAGCCAGTACTCCATCCTTATCCAGTCAGAACACCAGTCCTGGGTCATCACCACAGCGACCTTCCGGCGCGATGCCGTGACATCGCTCCCGAACTCGCCTGACCTGATTGCTTGCAGCAACTGCTCGTCCGTCAGGGATTTCAGTTTCATCATTAATCTGTATTTTACCCTATGATGCAGGCACGGTAAAACCGACTTTACTGAGTGCTCTGGACAACTCTAGGTATGCCCCGGCGATTTCGAACCGCCGACCCCCTACCCTGGCAAGGTAACCAGGTATTAAATGTAAGATTGTTGATAGGCATGTTAATGTGCCCTATTCTGGGGTTGAATCTGCATCAAACTTGCCCCGGATATCGAGATCTTATGCCATTAAGGAGAAGCGGTAAGCCTGCGAGCAAGTGGGTCAGAATTGGACGCCAACGGTGGGTCAATTTTCAATGCCGGTTATCAATAATCCAGTCTCACCTTAGAGATTTCTCTCTGCCGAGGGGTTATCAATTCCTGCATGCGTTAGAAGTTAGAAAAAGGAGAATGTACGAGTATGATGCTTAATTCATACATCACGACTGAGAGATAAATCATTATAGAAAAATTGAGCGTAATCTTTGTCATGGAAAATTCCTTGCTCAGACATAAGAGAAAGAGAGGGACCGCTGTAAACAGAAGTTTCATAATAACAAATGATCTTGGGCCAAACCCCAGATAAAAAGCCATGACGGGATTAACCTCATTAGTGATACCATGGTCAATGAGCAAGCTGGTAAAATATGCGTCGATCACTGAAAGAGCGTATAACGATAAGAGTTTTAACCACAGCCAGCCACTATAGACATCTACTATCAAATGCTTCCGCTTATCTTCCTTTCTTCTTGCCGTCCGTCTCCGCCTACCAGAGGCCATAGAGCCGCAGTATAACCCGGTAGGTTTTCGCCGTCTGTCAGGAGCGTTACGTCTGTCTATCTCTTCTATCCGGTCAAGCATATGTTTTTCATTCTCTTCCCCTCAGCTGCAAGAGAGAGTGTTAACTCCTCTGACTGCTTCGGCATTTGCAAGAGAAGAATGCCTATGGATTCTTTTGCCTCTATTAAAATAATTGTCCTAGGATGAAGAAATTGCTGTGACTGAAATCACCAAGTAACAGGTGTCTCCGGAAACTGCTCGTCTATGCGTCACATCAGATTGAGGTTCAGCACGGATTTTCCCAAGGCTTCGCAATACCATGAGGAGCAGCTGATCTGAAACTGCTCGCACCGCAGAATGATGCTGAGATCGGGATAATCGGACTCGACCATCTCTTTCCTGCGCTGGCGGCTGATCGAAGAATTCCCTACGCGCTCGGCCCGCTTAAGGCGCCTACTTCTGGCGCGGGAATGACAACTTGTGAGGTCTTACTCGCAACCTCCCTAGTAAGTGCGTCTGTCCATGAATTGTCCATGAACTGTTTGTTGGCAAAATAACCTTATGTTACCAAGGGTTATGGTAGGCCCGCGCGGTTTCGAACCGCCGACCTCTACCGTGTCAAGGCGGTTTTTCCCATCCCTGCACCTACCTTTTCTCCCTAAATTTAAATAGTTTCTATTGTTTTAGCCGAAAACCCTCTCAAAATTTACCAGTTCTTACCTGTGTCATTAGCACAAAATTCGCACAGCGATAGTGAAGACTGGAAACTGCTTTAATGCCCTTTTATACTCCTTAATATAAGCGTCAACTATACAAGAACTATTTAATGAGATTTGGTACACTACACTGACTTATCCGCAGGTATTGATTTGAATCCCCCCGGGTTTACCGG
>DKBO01000177.1 GCA_002448975.1 Nitrospiraceae bacterium UBA6898 | reverse complement strand
AGACCTCGAGCTCTTTCCTTCCATTTCCAGCCTGCAGAAGCTGAAGGACGACGGCTTTGCACTGATCGGCGTTACCAATCAGTCAGGCGTAGCGAGAGGGCTGGTACAGGAGGAATTTACCCAAAACGTGAACCGGATATTCATGGAGCAGCATGGCTTCGATGATTTCTACTATTGCCCGCATCATCCCGACGAATACTGTAATTGCAGAAAACCGGAGCCCGGCATGCTCATCAGGGCCAGGAACGAGCACTTTATTGATCTTCGGCGGTCATTTGTTGTCGGCGACAAAGAGGAAGACATGATTCTGGCAAGGGCTGCCGGTGCACAGGGGGTCCTTGTCACGACGGGAAAGGATCAGGCCTCAGCACATGCAGATGCCGTTGCCGACGGACTTGAAAGTGCTGTAAGGATCATCCTGTCATGGGAGCAAAAAAAGGACCATGCATAGGGCGAAGTTCCGGAAGATCCTTATCGTAAAGCCCAGTTCACTGGGCGATGTGGTGCACAGTCTGCCCTTTCTGAATGCCGTGAAGCATTGTTTCCCCACGGCCGAGATCCACTGGGTCATTGCAAAGGGGCTCGAAGGTCTGCTTGAAGAGCATCCCATGGTAACGAAATGCATTGTGATCAACAAGGACCTCTGGAAGAAAATATCGCGGGCCGGGGATACCGTAGCAGAGATCAGAGAGCTTTACCGCAGACTCAGGAGTGAACACTACGATCTTGTCGTGGACTTGCAAGGCCTTCTCAGGAGCGGTCTCATTACAATGGCAACGCATGCACCGAAAAGGGTCGGTTTTGCCGAAGCCCGCGAGGGCAGCAGGCTCTTCTATACCGAGAAAGTGAAGGGCGGAAGGGATCTTCACGCTGTTGACCGGTATATGAAGATCGCAGCGTATCTCGGGTGCCCAGCTGCTGAGAGCGGTCTGCTGTTCCCCCTGCCGCAGAAACAAAGTGACCGCATGACACGTATCAGAACCGATCTGCAGGAATATGCGGTCATTGTTCCGGGTGCACGATGGAGAACGAAGATATGGCCCCCAGAAAACTTCGGAAAGGTTGCCGCGAGACTGCCGATCCGGTCAGTCGTGATCGGCGGAGGAAGCGACCGAGCCATTGCCGGAGAGGTGGTATCGGCCTCTTCCGGACATGCCCAGTCCCTGGCGGGAGAGACAGACCTTTCAGAACTGATAGAGTTGATGCGCGGCGCTCGTATTGTAATTACGAACGATTCCGGCCCCATGCATATTGCGGCAGCGCTGAACGTTCCTGTCATTGCCGTGTTTGGGCCGACGAGCCCTGTGCTGACAGGCCCCTACGGCAAAGGGCATGTCAGCATGCAGAGCAAGGAACCATGTGCCCCCTGCTTCAAAAGGGAATGTGCGGATATGAAATGCATGCATGGAATAACGCCTGAGGCAGTCGCAGAGAAGGTCCGTGCCATATTAGGGATAGGAGGACCATAACCTGAACCATGCAATGCGGTGAAGCACTTTATATCGCACCACTGCCGTGAAAGGATTGACTGGCATGACGCTGGGAATTCTCGTAAACACTGACAGACATCCTGACCACCTTGTCGGTATAGCCAGGGCAGCGCTTGCACGGGGGTATGGCGTGTCCGTCTTCTTGATGGACACCGGCACGAGGCTCCTGCATCATGCGCTGTTGCCGGGGCTGGTCAGTTCACCGGGAGTGAAAATGAGCTACTGCCTCCAAAGCGCAAAGAAGCAGGAGATTGACACTTGCGGTCTTCCCCCTGAAATCGTGGAGGGAAGTCAGCTCAATAATGCCTTCATGCATCGCGAAGCCGACAGGGTTATTGTCCTGTAGAAGGAGATATGGTGAAAATCCTGCATATCCTGAACGATGGCCCTGCGGATCTTTCCGAAAAGATCATCGCTGTCCAAAATGAACTGCATCATGTCAAGGTTGTTGACTTGACGCAGAAGGATCTTTCCTACGATGCACTGATTGATGATATTTTTTCGTATGATAGAGTCATATCCTGGTAAGGACATGTTTTTGATCATGTCAGACCATGCCTGCAGATATGAGGACTCCTGGTATCATGAGACCCGTTAACTACCGTACGCGGTATGTTCTGCAGACCTTGTTTTTCGCTGTTTTTGTGCTGTTTCTCTATTATCTCCTGTATCGCCTCAGAGCGCTTGATGACAGCAGGCTTGCGAGCTGGCAGGATGTATTTTCAGAAGGGTTTTCCCTCAGGACAGCGCTGTCACTGCTTATTGGTCTGGGTGTGGCATTCTTCATTTCACGATTTTCCTTTCCGGGGCGACGACCGGTGCTGTTTCTTTTTTCAGTTTCTTTCGTCATGTCAGTATGTTTCTGGAACGAACCTGAGCTGATCGTCGACGCATCCCGGTATTTTACGCAGGCAAAACACCTTGAGCTCTACGGGATCACCTATTTTCTCCGTGAGTGGGGAGCCGGCATCAAAGCATGGACGGACCTTCCTGCCGTGCCGTTTCTCTACGGCATCATGTTCAGCATATTCGGTGAGCACAGGATTCTCATAGCGCTGTTCAACACCCTGATGTTCTCTTCAGCTGTGGTGCTTACCTATCTGACCGGAAAAGAACTCTGGAGTGATCAAGCAGGTCTCTATGGCGGAATATTTCTGCTGGGGATACCGTATCTCTATACGCAGGTGCCGCTTATGCTCGTTGACGTAGCTGCCATGAGCTTTTTCATGCTTGCGGTATATACCTTTATCCGTGCACTCCGAAAGGGTGGCATGATGATCGCGGGCGCCGGTCTCAGCATCTTTCTCTCTTTTTTCACGAAATATTCCGCATGGCTCATGCTGACCCTTCTCGTGGTCATATTTATTGAAGAACTCCTGGCAAACAGGAGAAAGGAACTTGACCGCTTTGCCCTGCGCGGCATGATTGTTTTTTTTGCTTCCTTCTTTTTGATCTCTCTTGTCATCGCGTTCAATCATGATGTCATGATGAAACAGATCCACCTGTTGCTCACCTTTCAGAGGCCCGGTCTCCGGAGATGGGGAGAGAGCTTCCTGGCGATCTATTTCTTTCAGGTACATCCGGTAATTACGCTCCTTGCGGCAGCTTCCGTTGCTGTTGCCTTCAGGAAGAAGGATTACACCTATGCCATTATCGCCTGGGTCGTTCTGCTTGCGCTGGTACTTCAGATACGCCGGATACGGTATCTCATCATGATATTCCCTATGCTCTGTCTCATGGCATCGTATGGGTTATTACATATATCGAGGGCCCTGAACCCGGGATTTGTTGCCCTATCAACCGCTGCATGTTCTTTCGCCCTTGCATATACTGCTTTTTTACCGTTTCAGCAGAGCACAAGCGCCGAAAATATCAGGGATGCTGCCGGGTATCTGAATTCTCTTGATATTTCCGCAGTCGAGGTCATAACGCCGATTCCCGGTACCTGTGTCATGAACCCTTCAGTGTCTGTTCCCCTCCTCGACCTTTTTCTCCGCGTTCCGGTCAGGTACCGGTATAGCGGAACGGAATATCCCATACCTGGAGACCTCGATACCTCGCCACTCAGGTTTACCTGGACATACCGGAATCCCCCGTATTATGCAGGCGATGGCAAAGCCGAAAAGATAGGGATCGCCGTCATCACCGACAGTACAGAAAGAGATCTCGGTCATCTGCTTCATGACGAAACGGAAAAATTCGCGCAAATACGCACCTTTGCTGTGCGTGATGACGTGTATCAGCATCAGACGCTTGTAACGGTATATCACTAAACTCTGCTTTAGAAAGTATCCGCTAAAGATCTATAATAACTGCATGAAAGATATGCTCGGCCGAGACAGGGTGATGACAGCGGAGAAGGCACTGGCTCTCTTGCGGGAAACCATTGGTTACCGGAGGACAAAAACCGTGGCAGTGGATATTGAGCGATCGCTCGGCATGGTATGTGCCGAGGATGTCCTTGCTGCGGAGAATATTCCTGCATTTGCCCGTTCAACGGTCGACGGCTATGCTGTCAGGGCCGAAGATACCTTTGGTGCGACAGAGAGCATGCCTGCATATCTTAACCTCACCGGAGAAATACTCATGGGAGAACAAGCCTCCGACATTACTGCTGACCATGCAGCCTTCAAAATACCTACGGGCGGGATGCTGCCGGAGGACGCTGATGCGGCGGTCATGTTCGAGCACGTGCAGGTCATAGACGACAGGATCATAGAGGTGATGAAGCCGGTTGCACCGGGTGAAAATGTCGTTCAGCCCGGCGAAGACGTGGCAACAGGCGAGGTGGTAGTGAGAGCGGGGAGCAGGCTCAGGCCGCAGGATATCGGTGCCTGCGCCGGTATCGGGGTTCGCGAGATCAGGGTCTTTGAGCGGCCTGTCGTGTCGATCATATCAACAGGGGACGAGATTGTCCCTGCAGAAAGAACCCCGGGTATGGGAGAGATACGTGATAGCAATTCGTATGTGATAGCCGGTATGGTCTCGGCTTCCGGGGGCATCCCCCGGAAGATGGGTATTTACCGGGATGATTACCGGGTGATACGGAATGCGGTTGAAGATGCCCTGAAGGATTCAGACGCCATTGCCGTGTCAGGCGGCACATCGGTAGGGACAAAGGATATGATCGCAAGGATTATCGATGATATCGGGAATCCGGGCATTCTTTTCCATGGCCTTTCCCTGAAGCCGGGTAAGCCGATGATCGGCGGTGTCATGCAGGGGGTCCCAATCTTTGGGCTGCCCGGTCATCCTGCTGCAGTGAGCGTCTGTTTTGGCATTTTCGTGAGACCGGTTTTGAACCTCCTGTCCGGGCAGGAGGATCGTCCCGCCTATCGTCTGAAGGGAGTTGTTCGTGCCCGACTTTCGCAGAATATCTCTTCCGCTGCGGGGAGGGAAGAGCATATCCGGGCCATGATCGAGGAGNNTTCGAAACCGCCCGGGCCTACCATCCCGAAAAAAATCATGGACAGAGCATGGACAATCTTATGCCGGTGAGAAAATGATATGTATGTTTCGAAGCGAATGTTACGACGGATGAAGTGCATACCTGGAAGGTTTTAATTCTTCCTGCAACACGCAGCAGTTTCGATGTCCTGAATCTGTCTATTTCCATTCGTACATCTCAGAATCCGGAAATCATGACCGACGTTATAATCTCCCGATACCTGACACCTGCAATCGTATTGTTAACGCTTAAGGTTTCAAGCCTCAATCAGTAGGATGATGACTTATTTGTCGCAATTTCTAACGTGGTGGCCAAAACCTAAAAAGTTTATTTTGACAGTTGCCTTTATTCATGGTAAAAACTGAGTAAGAGTAGAAATATTCCGATAAAGCCAACTTCTCCGAGAGGAGGGGGCGGAAAGCGGCGGATCTTACAAGAGATGGCCGAGCTGCCGAAGGAAATGAACTTTGGCATGCTCGGCTTTCCTGTTTGCGGTGGTAGCTATCGCAGACTCTCGCATGCAACGTAGTCCGAGCAAGATTACGGGCAATGTATGTAATGGACAGTTCAGGAATCACTCCAGCCGTTATTGATACAAAGGAGGTGATAGATATACGGATGCCGCTATCGCAAAGGAAGAAGTGAAGCTAGCTCTGGGAAGGAAGAGTCTCCAGGGGCATTGGCCGAAGTGTCAATCTTCCGCTTCAAACGGAGGCTTGGGTCATGGAACACGAAACCTTAGTAACGGAGTATAGGTCTATCAGCAAGAAAGATCCCCTGATCGAGATTGCAGCATCTGAAAAAGAGGAGGAAATCATGCTAAGGAAGATATTCGTAGTCATAAATGTCTTTTTCCTTATTTCAATCATAGGAGTAAGTGCTTCAGCGCTGACACTATCAGAGCAGTTGGGCAAGTCCATCTTCTTTGACACGAATCTCTCTATCAACAACAACCAGTCGTGCGCAGCCTGCCACGCGTCGGAGTCGGGCTGGACCGGGCCGGATACAGCCATCAACGCAGGCGGTGCTGTGTACGAGGGCTCGATCCCCGGCAGTTTTGGCAACCGCAAGCCGCCATCATCTGCCTACGCGACGCCGAGCCCAATCCTTCACTACGTTATTGAGAAGAAGAAGGCGCTGTTCATCGGCGGCAATTTCTGGGATGGCAGGGCAACCGGCGAGATACTTGGCAGCCCAGCTGCCGAACAAGCGCTGGGCCCGTTCCTCAATCCCCTTGAGCAGGCCCTGCCGAGTGCCGCAGAGGTGCTGACCAGGATCTGCGCCAGCACGTACGCAAGTCTGTTCACGCAGGTCTGCGGCTCCGGTGCCTGTGACCCAACAAATGTGAACGCCGCCTACGACTGTGTTGGCCTTTCGGTGTCAGCGTACGAGGGATCGTCCGAAGTGAATCAGTATTCCTCGAAGTACGACGCCTTCCTGAATGGATTTGTTGCGTTGACGAAAGAGGAGAAGCAGGGAATGAACCTTTTCAAGTCGAAGGGCAAGTGTGCCAACTGCCATACCCTCGACCCCGGACCGAACGGTGAGCCTCCCCTCTTCACCGACTTTACCTACGCCAACCTGGGCGTGCCGAGAAACCCGATGAACCCCTTCTATAGTGAGCTCGCTTTCAACCCTATGGGTTTTGCCTGGATCGATCTGGGGCTGGGCGGATTTCTTGCGTCACGTACAGATTATCAGCCGTTCGCAGCAGCTAACAACGGAAAGATGAAGGTGCCTACCTTGCGCAACGTCGATAAATGGGACCTGATGCTGGGTCCGCAGATAAAGGCTTACGCGCACAACGGCTACTTCAAGACCCTCAAACAGATCGTGCACTTTTACAACACTAGGGACGCCAAGCCGTCCTGTTTGAATGCTTTTACCTCCGTGGAAGATGCCATGGCCCAGGGATGCTGGCCAGTGCCTGAGGTGCCTGTGAACGTCAATGCGAAGGAGTTAGGCAATCTGCACCTGACTGATGCCCAAGAGGATGCAATCGTCGCGTTCTTGAAGACCCTGAGCGACGGCTTCATGCCTTAAATCTGTGAGGATTTTCGCGGGGTGGGTATCAATGCTCACCCCGCCGTCTCTTCAGCGGTAACACTGCCATCGCAACCCTTAACGACGAAATAGATATATCTTGCTGTAAGTGCTTGCACCATAGGGCGACTGCTCGTTTCGCAACTGGCAGAAGTGGGACCTATCCCCGATCATTGTGC
>DKBO01000257.1 GCA_002448975.1 Nitrospiraceae bacterium UBA6898 | reverse complement strand
ATAAAACCTATCACGGATGATGCGGAGATACAGAAGACCCTGAAGGAGATCGTTACGGCGGTGATCTGATGACGGTGCGCCTTGACGGACAGACAGTGCAGGAGCTTACGGCCGTGATTGCCGAAAAACTCGGCATGAGCGAGCATGTTGCCGAGAGCGTTCAGGGCCTTCGGGAGATTCTTGACGATGAAGGAATGACATGCTATCTCCAGATCGTTGATTCCTTTACTTCGCTGGACCGGTCGCTCAGCCTTTTTTTCCTGAGGTCTGGCAAGGAAACCCTTGTATCGTTTCCCGACGTTTCGATCCGGTCGGAGGTGCTCTCCCTGCTTCACGGGATGGGGCGCTCGAAATGGAGCGTCGTGGAGGGAGCTTATCGGAAACTGCCTCTCTTGCAGAAGTATCCCGGCATCGCAGCGGCATGGCTGCAGTCGGCCGGAACACTGGCTGACATAGATCAGGACGTTGCTCTTCAGTTTATCGAGGCGAGTATTCCGGTGATCGAATCCATTGGCGAACAGCAGTTTGCCGCATGGACAGCATTTGGTACCGAGATCGCGCGGAAGTCCTGGAAGACCGCCAAGGAATATTTCAGATCGAGCCCTGAAGTCTTCAGGAAGGTGGATGCCTGCGATCTGGAACGGTGGGCGAGTCTGGGCATCTATCTTATCGAGAAAAGCCCCCGGATACGAGCCGGATACGACGCCCACAGCATGCTTGCTGCCGGAGCCCGAGCCGGCAAGGCGAAGAAGGTGGATCTTGCGCTGCAGTACTTCAAATCAGCCCCCCAGATTCTTGCTCGTCTGTCCATGAGCGATCTTGAAGAATGGGTCGCCAAAGGCCTGGAGGCTGCAGACACGCAGAAAGACAGCGGGACTTCCTTCTTCTCTCTCCAGAGCGGTTCGAGCCGCACTGCTGTCGAAGGATTGGTAAAAGGGCTTGAGTTGAAGGATATCCATACGGTGCTCCGTTCGTACGCGGAAGCACTTGCCGGCAGAAAGTTCATGCTGCGGTCATCTTCCCTCTTTTATAAGAATCTCCCGGGCCTGAGCAGGTTCTTCTCTGTAACGGACGGAGAGCGGATATTTCTGCCCTCGCAGATAGAGGCATTCGCCGATGAAGAGCTGAATTTCAAGACCTTCAAATGGATACTTACCCACGAACTGGCCCATCTTCTGTATGGTACGTTCAGCATAGGAAAGCAGGAACTGGCAGGCCTGAACGGGCTGAACAACCCGAACCACGCCTACAAGATATTTGAGTTTCTCGAGGATGAGCGCGTCGACTACCTCATAGGCCTCGCTTATCCCGGGCTCGAGAAGGACCGCCGGGTGATCATGGACGCCTTCCTCTCCCGCAAAGCGGCACTTGGAGAGGTGAAACAGTCGATATTCGAGACCATCAGTTTCCGGACTGCGGGTGTGATGGCTGGGGCGTCTTCCTCGGCATGCAGACTGACGCCGTTGCTCAAGGAGGCGCTTGCGAAGGTGCTCAGGCCCGACTGCACCGTGAATGAAGTGCTTGACCTGACGATCGGCATCTACCGCGCTGCCAATGGGGAAATGTCCTGCGAGGTTTGCGAGAACCGGGAGTCCCTTGACCGGCTCTTCTACCGTGGTGTGATCGACTTTGATCTTGTGGAGAGCGCCAGGACCGGCACATGGCGATTGGTGGTCGATCTGGTGGAGCGATTCAACGAGAAGAATGTCGAAATGGCTCCGGAGACAGTATCCCTTGCGCTTCGCCGAATAGAAGAGGCTGAGATTATCGACTCGGAAGAACTGCTCTGGCAGGTGACTGACGGGGAGCGGTTCGCGGAACTCTTCGAGCAGGTCCAGGATGTCGTCGCCGAGATGGAGGCCGAAAAGCGCTTTCGCCGATCGGTCTATTATGACGAGTGGGACATGAAACTCGACGACTACCGGAAGGACTGGTGCCGGGTACGGGAAATGGATATGGTCGAGACCTCGCCGGTCTTCTACCATAAGACGATAGCTGACAATTACGGGCTGGTCAGCCTTCTCAGGCGCCACTTCAGCCTGCTCAGGCCTGACCGGATCAAACGCTTCTTTCGCGAAGAGCGTGGCGATGATATCGATTTCGATGCGGTTATCGAAGCCGTGGTTGAACGCCACGCCGGAAGAACGCCATCTGATCGCGTATATATCCGGCGCGAGAAGAATCTGCGCGACGTGTCCGTCGCCTTTCTGGTCGATATGAGTTATTCGACCGGAGACGTGATGCCGTCAGGGAAACGAATCATCGACATTGAACGGGAGGGCATGGTGCTCATGGCAGAGGCGCTCGAGAGTATCGGCGACCAGTGGGCTGTATACGGTTTTTCTTCGAACTATCGCGACAAGGTGGATTTTTTCGTAGTGCGCGACTTCGGCGAGGCGTTCAACAATACAGTGAAGATGCGCTTTGAGAACATCAGGCCTATTGCCCAGACGAGGCTCGGTGCGGCAATCCGTCACGCCAACAGCCTGCTTGTGCGGCAGTCTTCGCGCATCCGCCTTCTTATCCTCCTTTCGGACGGCAGGCCCTACGATATCGATTACGGCGATGCGGATTACTCGGTCGAGGATACGCGCAGAGCGCTCTGGGAAGGCAGGAGAAAGGGTGTCAATTCCTTCTGCATCACGGTGGACAAGAAGAGCCGCGACTACCTGCCGTATATGTACGGAGAAGCCAATTATACGCTCATCGACAATATCGAGACACTGCCGGTGAGATTGCCTCTGATCTATAAACGACTTACGACGTGAGGAAGGGAGAAAAGCCATGGAACGTTGCTATCAGTGCGCAGGACCGGCCGATTTCATCTGCCCGGATTGTGGAACGAAGGTCTGCGCGACACATATGGAACTCCGGTATACCGGACCAGACCGGGGCTTCAAGTCCCGTCATATGTGCCCCGTATGCTGGAAGGTGAAGCGGGTGATGCTTGAGCAGAACATGGTCAATGCGCTGCAGCACAAACCGAAGATATTTGTCTTTGGCAGCAGGAAGAAAGGGATCTGACATGGCGCTTGCAAAGAAAACGAAGAAAACAACGGACCCGCAGAGCCTGGTGCTCGGAGCAGCCTTTCAACGGCTTGAGGCATTTGCACTTGAGCGAGGGGCATACCGGGCCCGGATCTTTTCCGCGGAGGACGTTGTGGTGGATGAGCGAGTCAGGATGAAGTGCCAGATACCGCTTTGCCCTCATTACGGACGCTCCCTCACTTGTCCTCCCAATGTGCCGAGCGTGGAGGAATTCAGGGCAGCTCTGAGGAATTATCGGAACGCGATGCTTGTTCAGACACGCAGGTCCCTGAGCGGTAAGATCGACGCATATACCAAAAAGGAGGTCCTGGAATTTTTCAAGGCTCCGACAGCGACGACCTTAGAGAAAGGAGGTGTAAGGGGAGGACAGCAGAACGACTTCAGTGATGTGAAAATCGCCGCTATCCGGCTGCATAAGCTGGTGAACGAGGTGGAAGGCAGAGCGATGGCTCTCGGATTTCCTTACGCGATGGGGCTGATCGGCGGCGAGTGCATGCTCTGTCCGACTTGTGTCGGTCCCTGTTCCTCCGAAGCGTGCCGGCGGCCATTCGAGGCGCGGCCTTCGATGGAGGGGGTCGGGATCGATGTGATCCAGACGAGTATCAGGGCAGGGCTGCCGTTTGAAATGCCGCCCAAGACAGAAATAGTCTGGTCGGGACTTCTCCTGATTGATTAGGAAACAATGCAATGTGTCAGGCCGATAGAAACGATACTGACGAGTAAAAGAAGGAGGTAATGGTAATGGATGAGATGAACGGACTTGAGAGAGTAGCGACTGCCCTGCAGTTCAAGGAGGGGGACCGGGTGCCGGCAGCTCCCCTGGTATGCGGCGCGTCGCACCGTGTAGCAGGAGTCACTTACGGTGAGTGGTCGTCGGGAGAGGACGTGCAGGCCATGGTTCGCGGCCATCTGGATGCTCTGAAACTGCTGGGGCATGACGGTGTGGTGGCGTTGGTGGACCTTTCAGTGGAGGCTGCAGATTTCGGGCAGGAGGTTTTCTTCCCAGAGATGAACACGGCCTATCCAAACTACGATAATCCCTATATCAAGACGATCGCCGACTATAAGAAGATCCAGCGCCTTAATCCGCGGAAATCGAAGCGGATGAAGAGTGTTATCGACATGATCGCCGGCATTGCCAAAGAAGTCGGCAAGACCCACGCGATCGTGGGATTCGTCTACGGCTCCCTGGGCGTCATGAGCATGATGCGGGGCCCCGAGCAGTTCTTTATGGATCTGATTGAAAATCCAGACGCCGTGCTGCCTGCGCTGCAGGCAATGGATGAAACTCTGTTTGACTATGCTATGGCCCAGGCCGAAGCCGGCGCCCATGGCGTCTGCTACGACCACCTCTACTGTTCGCAGAGCATTCTGAGCAAGGAGATGTGGGAAAAGTTCGAAGGCCCTTCGATCAAGCGGCTCTGCGACGGGATACGTGACAAGGGGGCACTCGTTGTGCTGCACAACTGCGGCAACGGCATTTACTTTGACAAGTCGTACCAATGGGCCAAGCCTCACGCGATATCTCATGCCTATGTCTCCGATGACGTCGACAGCTGGGAAGAGCACAAGGCAAAATGGGGCGACAAGATCGCCACCATAGGATGGATCCCGCCCGGACCGGTTGCGATGCTCGGGACCCCTGAAGAGATCGAAGAGGAATGCAAGGCAGAGATCGAGATATTTGCAAAGGGCGGAGGGTTCATTCTTTCGACCGGCTGCGAGTATCCCCCGAACGCACCTCTTCTGAATGCCCGGCTCATTGTTGAGGCAGGGAAAAAGTACGGCGTCTACAAGAAATAACCATTTTCAATAACGGAATATTCAAGGAGGAAGAAAAATGGCGACAAAGGAAAAAGAACAGGAATTAATCAAGAGACTACAGGATGCGGTCATCAACTACAAGATTGCTGACGCAAAGAAGGTTGCGGAAGAAGCGATTGCAGTGGGCGCGGATGCCTATACGGTGACCATGGAAGGGCTTGCCGGTGGCATGGAGGTTGTGAGCGAGAAGTTCGACAGCCATGAATACTTCGTACCGGAGACGCTGCTCTGCGCGAAAGCGCTGTACGCAGCGCTTGACGTGCTGAAGCCGCATATCAAGCTTCAGGCGGGCGGCTCTCGGGGCCAGGTCGTGCTTGGTGTTATGCAGGGAGACGTGCATGATCTCGGCAAGAACATCATCAAGGCGATCTTCGAGGCGTCGGGCTGGACGGTTCATGACCTCGGCAGGGACGTTCCGCTCCAGCGCTTCGTAGAGGAGCAGCTTAAAACCGATTCCGATATCGTTATGCTCTCGGCTATGATGACCACTTCGATGGTCGGGATCAAGAAGCTGATCCCGATGATTAAGGAGAAGAACCCCAAGGTGAAGATCATGATCGGCGGTGCGCCGATCACCGAGAAGACGGTTGAGGAGTACGGGGCAGACACAACGGCCGATAACGCGCCGAACGCCCTCAAGGAGGCTATGAAAATGCTCGAAACCCTGAGAAAGGGAAGGGCGGCCTGACCTGGAAGAAATGTTGTTGCCCGTCCCCCCACAATATCCGACGACCGGCAGGGGGACGGAGTGATTGAGCGGGCGGTTATGCGCGTGAGGGTGCATTCCCTCACATGAAGGAGGATCAGGTCAAAATGGACCACACTATAATTTTTCAGCCTTCGGGCAGGAGAGGTCTGGTGCCTGCGGGTACCACGATCCTCGATGCCTCCAGGAAGTTGGGCGTCGATATTGAGGCAGTCTGCGGAGAGTTGATCGTCTGCGGAAAGTGCCGCGTCAAGATCATGGAAGGTAAATTTCAGAAGGAGGACATCACCTCTTCGATGAAGCATCTCAGCAGCCTTGATGAGAAGGAGACCAAGGTCCTGGAACGCAAGGATGCTGTGGAGAACGTCCGCCTTGCCTGTTGTACGAGGATTCATGGGGACGTGCTTGTTTTTGTCCCCGAGGCCAGCCGGACGGGAAAACAGGTTGTCAGCAAGGCGGCCGGCAAGATCAAGGTCAAGCTGAAACCCGCCGTCAGGAAGTATTATCTGGAACTGCCTGTCCCCAACCTCGATGATCCGCTCGGCGATTTCGAGCGCATAGAGAAGGTGTTATACGGGAAAAATCCGAAGATGAAGAAGCTTACTATAGACTACCGGGCCCTCCAAAAACTTCCCGATGTTCTGCGGAAAAGTGACTGGAAGATAACGGTCACTGTCTGGAATAATGCGGAAATCATTCGGGTTGAGCCGGGTCAGGCCGCGACGAATATCGGACTTGCCGTTGATATCGGCACAACATCCGTTGCCGGCTATCTGACGGACCTGAATACCGGCGATGTTATCGTGACCGAGTCCATGATGAATCCGCAGGTCCGCTATGGCGAAGACGTCATGTCAAGGATTTCCTACTGCATGTTCAATGAAGAGTCGGGATTGAAAGAGCTTCAGGACACGATAACCGAAGGGCTCAATACGATTGCGAAGGCGGCGACGGATAAGGCCGGATTCTCGACAGACGACATAAGCGAAATGACCCTCGTCTGTAATACCGCCATGCATCACATTCTCCTTGGTATCAACCCAGAATACATGGGTGTTGCACCCTTTACCCCGGCATTGCACCATTCAGTTGACATCAAGGCAGAGCGTCTCGGTATCCATATACTGCCTGCCGGCAATATCCATGTCCTGCCCATCGAGGCAGGTTTTGTCGGAGCGGATAACGTCGGGTGCCTGATCGCCGATAAACCGCACAAGAGAAAGGAGATGACGCTTCTTATCGACATCGGGACCAATGGCGAGCTGGTCCTCGGAAATAGGGACAAGCTCATCTCCTGTTCCTGCGCCACAGGCCCTGCGCTCGAAGGGGCACAGATCGAATTCGGTATGCGGGCGGCGCCGGGAGCGATCGAACGCGTGAAGATTGATCCCCGGACCCTGGAGGCCACCTTTAAGGTGATCGGCAGTGCCCGATGGAGTGACGGCGAGGCAAAGATGCAGGCCAAGGGCATCTGCGGTTCGGCTATAATCGACGTGATTGCCGAGATGTTCAGGACCGGCATACTGAAAAAGAACGGCCAGATCAACCATGATCTCGTGTCGAAAAGAATTCGCAAGAATGACAAGGGGCTCAGCGAGTACGTTCTGGCCTGGCGGCATGAGACGGCGATCGATGCGGACATCGTTGTCAATCAGAAGGATGTCCGGGCAATTCAGCTTGCTAAAGGCGCCCTCTATTCCGGCTGCCTGATCATGCTGCGCAAACTGGGCATCAAGAAATTTGATCGCCTCGCAGTGGCCGGGGCCTTTGGCAGTCATATCGATAAGGTAGCGGCCATGGTGATAGGGATGTTTCCGGATTGCGACCTCAAGAGGGTCGAATACATTGGAAATGCTGCGGGAGACGGTGCCAGGATAGCCCTTCTCAGTACTGATGAACGAAAAGAGGCCAATGTCATCGCGCGAAAAGTCGAATATGTGGAACTGGCTCTTGAAGAGGATTTCAATGATCGGTTCGGAGAAGCGATGCAGTTCCCCCATATGTTTGACGAATTCCCCCACCTTGAAGGGATCCTGCCCAGGGAGCCGCAGGCGGTCGGTAAATAACGAAGGAACCGTACGGGCATGGCATTTTTGTCCGTAAGAAGGAGGAAGAGATGAAAATAACGTACATTGGGGAGACTCAAGCCGCTACGACTGTCGATGGAAAGGAAGTTACATTGGAAAAGGGTATGCAACTCGAGTGCATGGAGAAGGAGTACCATTCGGCCACCACGGTGCGGGCGCTACTCAGTTCAGGCGAGCACATCAAGGTCAAGCGGTCCGAAGTGAAGAAGGTCTCCTGACGGGTATAGCGAAGCCCGGGCGGTACTGAGTCCCGCCCGGGAAATGCTGCCCCATCTCACCTGACTTCTGTACCATTATTGTTCTGCCGGACAGGGGGAAATAAGGAAATCCCTTGGCTAAGCCCCTTGTTTGACGGCTTTTTATCTGCGTGATAAGATAAGGCATGCCGCTTTATACCTACGAGGCCATTGATTCTTCCGGCAAGAAAGTAAAGGAAACGATCTCTTCCAATGACGAGGATACGCTTAAGTCAACCCTCAGGGGCATGGGTCTTGTCCCGCTGAGCATCAGAATAAGCGCGGCACGGGAAAGCTCTTTTTTTCAGAGGATATCAAGCGAGGATATTCTGATCTTTACCCAGGAACTGGGCAATCTGCTTGACTCCGGTCTTCCTATTGACCGCGCTCTCTACGTTCTCTCCGAGCATTCCGAGAAGAAGGCTCTGAGGGCGATCATTAAGGAGGTGTATATCGATATTCAGAAGGGGAATACCCTGTCGAATGCCATGGGAAAACACAAGGTCTTTCCCCGCTTATACATTAACATGATCAGGGCAGGGGAGGCTGGCGGTATTCTCGAGGTCGTAATTAAGAGGCTGGTTGGATTTCTTGAAACGACCTTGACATTCAAGAAGGAGATCGTATCCGCGCTTATCTATCCGATCCTTCTGACGGTAGTCGGTGGCCTTGCCGTGACCGTCCTTATGTTATATGTTATTCCGAACTTTTCGAAGATCTTCTCTGACATGGGACAGACACTGCCGCTACCGACCATGGTCCTGATCAAGGTGAGCAGCCTTTTTGCGGATTATTGGTGGGCCTTTCTCGGCGGCCTTGTCAGTTTCGCCGTGCTGATCAGGGTATATGTGAGAACAGCGGAGGGTAAAAGCTATATCGACAACCTGAAGCTGAAGGTTCCTGTCCTGAAAAAACTGAGTATGAAGTTCATTATTGCAAGGTTTTCCCGTACCTTCGGCACGCTGCTCCAGAGCGGGGTCCCGATTCTCGAAGCCATACGCGTGTCAAGGGACGTTATCGACAACGATGTTATAGCCCAGAAACTGAGTGTACTGGAAGAGGGCGTGAGCAAAGGAAAGGGCATTTCAGTTCCCTTGCGGGAGAGCGGCGTTTTCCCCGCAATCTTTAACCAGATGGTGACGGTAGGAGAGGAGGCAGGAAGGCTTGAGGATACGTTCCTTCTCATTGCCGACAGGTTTGAGGCTGATACCCGGAATCTGATAAAACGCTTTGTGAGTCTTTTTGAGCCGGTGCTCATCCTGCTGATGGGGCTTGTGGTAGGGCTGATTGTTATTTCCATGCTCATGGGGATCTTCAGCATTAACGAGATACCGATTTGATATATGATGAGACAACGAGATACGGAACAAAGGAGGAATAGATGATACATAAGAGGATAGAAAGCCGTTTGAAAAACAGAAAGGGATTCACGCTTATCGAACTGCTTGTTGTTATGGTGATCCTGGGTATGCTTGCTGCCCTGGTAGGTCCGCAGATATTCGGCAAGGTAGGCAAGGGAAAACAGTCTGCTGCCCGGACCCAGATCGAGATGCTCGGTCAGGCCCTTGACAGCTATCGGCTTGATGTCGGCAAATACCCTTCAACTTCCGAAGGGCTGAACGCTTTAGTGACGAATCCCGGGGCACAGGGGTGGGATGGCCCGTATCTGAAAAAGGCCCTGCCGAACGATCCCTGGGGCAAGCCCTACCAGTACCAGTCTCCCGGTTCACATGGAGACTATGATCTGTTGTCGTATGGCGGAGACGGAGCTGCCGGCGGAGAAGGTGAGAATAAAGACGTCAACAGCTGGGAATAGCAACGGCGTTACGCTCCTCGAGCTTCTCGTTGTCCTTTTCATTATCGGGCTGGCTACTGCCATGGTGGTTTTTTCCGCCGGCCGGATGCGTGACAACTCTGTTTTCAGAGAGGAAGCGCGCAATATATACCTTACAGTAAAACATGCCAGGGAGGTCGCCATTCTGGAGCGACAAGATGTAGCCCTAAAGATCGATGAGGAGGCCAACCGGTATTGGCTGGACTACGGCGGGGCCAAAACCTCGGAAATGCATGTGGTACCGAAGAAATATCCTCTTTCAGGAAAGAATCTCTATTTTTTCCCGAAAGGCAACAGCTCTGGCGGACTCATTGAGATCAAAAATGAAAAGGGGCAGAAATATGCGATCGAGGTCGATCAGGTCCTCGGCACTTCTTCGATCAAGCGGCTTTAGCCTGATGGAGGTCATGGTCGCCCTTGCGATCATGTCAGTCTCTCTTGTAGCGGTCTTTCAGTTGTATTCCCTTGCCCTTCGTTCTATAAAAAAAGCGGATGATTATACCAATGCTGTTCTCTATGCCAGGTCGGCCATGGATGAGGCCTATGCACTCTCAGATCCTGTGGAGGCTTCAGGCTCAAATGACGTAGGGGAGGGGTATAAGGTTGCCAGGGACGTTGCCCTGCTGTCATCATCTGAAGACGGGAAGACAAAGCTTTATGAGATCACGGTCACGGTCAGCTGGTCTCCGTCGGGCAATCTCAAGATCAAAGGGCTCCGGTGCATCTATGGATCTAGTGAAAAAGAATAAGAGAGGATTTACGCTTGTTGAGCTTCTTATCGCGATCACGCTTTCGATCGTTATTTTTATCATTCTTCTTGCGGCAATGCGTCTCGGGTACAAGTCACAGGCAACGGGAACTGAGCGGAGCGAGCAGGCCCAGAAAGTGCGTATTATCTGCGATAGGGTAGCCTGGCTCTTGAGGGGCACCTACCCTTTTTATCTCAACAAGATAGATCAGCAGAAGCTTTTCTTCGAAGGGAAGTCTGACCAAGCAGGCTTTGTGACCTCAAGTGTCGATGCATATGGGTTAGGGCCGGAGGACCAGGGAGGGCTTAAGTGGGTCTCTATTTTTACGGACAAGGATGGTCTCAAGATACGGGAAAAGGTCTACTTTCTTGAAGACGTCTTTGATGACAGCGGGGGAAAGGTCTATCTGCTTGATCCTGATGTGAACAAAATAGCCTTTGAATATTTCGATATCCCTGAAGGAGAAACGCAGGGCAGCTGGGTTACTGAATGGGACCCGGAAGATAAGGAAACGCTCCCGGCCGCAGTGAAGGTGCAGATGACCATGGAACGCGGGGGGAAGAAGATCGAACTTCCCGAGCTGATCGTGAGGATTACCGCACAGAGAAAAACCGAGGGATAGCCGTCTCCTATTTTATCTTTGCGCCTTCTTCAACGTCTTTTTCCGGCATAAGGATCACGGGTATCCCGTCAGCGCCGGTTGCAGCAAGCAGCATCCCCTGAGATTCGACGCCCATGAGCTTTGCGGGCTGAAGGTTCGTAACAACGACGATCTTCCTTCCGATGAGGTCTTCGGGCGCATAGGTTTTTCCTATCCCTGCAACGATCTGCCTCATACTGCCGGTATCGACCTGAAGGCAGAGCAGCTTGTCGGATTTCTTGACTCTTTCAGCACTGACCACTTTGCCGATCCTGAGCTCTGTTTTTGCAAAATCCTGAATAGAGATAAGGTTGGTCTCTTCTTTTTTTTCTCCCTGCGCTTCAGTTCCTGTATCTGCCTCTCTGGTCATCTTTTTTTCCTTTTCAATCCTCGGGAAGAGCTGTTCACCCCGCGAGGTCTTTATGGCATAGCCGGGGGTCCATTCAATGTCAAAGATCTGCGGGAATTCCCCGTTTCCTGCCCTGCTCTGTCCTGTTTCTTCGATCAAGGTTCTTAGACCCAGCTGCGTCCAGATCTTCTCGGCGGTCTGAGGGATAAAGGGATAGAGGGACAGAGCAACCAGTCTGAGGGTATTCCAGAGATCGAACATCACCTCGGTGAGCCGGGCAGGCTCGCTTTTGGCCAACTTCCATGGTTCGGTCTGGGCAATATGATTGTTTGCAGCCCTGACCATTTCCCAGATATGATCAAGAATAATATGGAACTGCAGACGCGACCAGACGTCCCGGCGATGCGCCGCGGTAAACCCCGCGATGCACTGCCGCGCAAAATCGCTGTCTAAGCGGCCATACGGAACGGTTTTCTCAATGGAGCCGCTAAAATACTTTTCCGTCATGGTTATGAATCTGCTCAAAAGATTCCCCAGGTCATTGGCCAAGTCAGTATTAATACGATTTACCAGCGCCTGTTCAGAGAAGTCGCCGTCAAGGCCGAAGGGTACTTCCCTGAAGAGAAAATACCTGAAGGCGTCAACGCCGTATTTGTCAGCCATGGCATGCGGATCGACAACATTGCCGAGCGACTTGGACATCTTCCTTCCCTCGATCGTCCACCAGCCATGGGCAAAGATATTGCCCGGCAGAGGAAAGTTCAGGGCCATGAGCATGGTCGACCAGTAGACTGCATGGGTGGTGAGAATGTCCTTGCCGACGATGTGGTGCTGTGCGGGCCACCAGAAATCACCCTTGCCGGCCATGGCCGCATCGGGGGCAAGGTATCGTGTGGCAGAAAAGTAGTTCACCAGTGCGTCGAACCATACATAGGTGACGAAGGCATCGTCGAACGGGAGGGATATCCCCCATGCAAGGCGCTGTTTCGGCCTTGAGATGCAGAGATCGCCGAGAACGTTATTATTAAGGAAACCAAGCACTTCGTTCCGCCTCGTCTCCGGCAGGATATACGTCGGGTTTCCCTCGATATAGGCGATGAGGCGGTCATGGAACTTCGACATGAGAAAGAAATAGTTTTCCTCTCGAATCTGTTCAACCGGCCTTCCACAGTCTGGGCAGTTTCCGCTTACCAGGTCCTTTTCCGTCCAGAACCGTTCATCCGGTGTGCAGTACCAGCCGGCATAGGACCGCTTTTCAATTTCGCCTTTGTCCCAGAGCATCTGGAGAATTCCCTGCACCGTCTTCACATGGTTCACATCTGTTGTCCGGATGAAGGCGTCGTTCGTTATGTTCAGACGCCCCCAGATCGCCTTGAAATTCTCCACGAGAAGATCGGCATGCAATTTCGGCGGCCGTCCTTTCTCGGCTGCGGCCTTTTCCACTTTCTGGCCATGCTCGTCGGTGCCGGTAAGGAAAAAAACATCATAGCCGATCAGCCTGTGGTATCGCGCGAGGATATCTGCCGCTATGGTCGTATACGCGTGCCCGATGTGCGGGATATCATTTACATAATATATGGGCGTTGTAACATAGAACCTTTTATTCATTTTTTTGTGGTTTCTTCCGGTGTCTTCTTCTTCGTCTTCTCTTATGCGGATGCCCCGGCTTCTGCTCGTCTTTTTTCCCGGCAGGTACCGGCACAGAAGCAGATGCTGCAACCTCTCCTGATGCCATGCCCTCCGGCTCCGTGACGTCATCTTTTCTCAGGTGAACGGGCTTATCCGGTTTTCCCGATACCAATCCTTCCCTATCCTCTTTTGTCTCCCGTACGGATGAACCGTCATGATATTCGTATCCGAGGCAGCACATCAGCCTGCCGCATGAGCCGGAAAGTTTCCCGGTGTTCAGGGTCAGGTCCTGCTGCTTTGCCATTTTTATCGATATGGGTTCGAATGTGGTAAGAAAGACCTTGCAGCAGAGCTCCTTGCCGCACAGGCCAAAGCCACCAACAAGCTTAGCCTTGTCACGTATCCCGATCTGGCGCATCTCGATGCGCGTCTTGAAGCGTGCAGCCAAGTCCTTGACGAGTTCCCTGAAGTCTATTCTGCCCTCTGCAGTAAAGTAAAAGACAATCCTCTTTTTGTCGAGCGTAGCTTCGGCCCTCACCAGCTTCATGAGAAGACCCCGGGCCATGATCCTCTCGTAACAGAAGCTCTTGGCCTCCTGCTCGAATTTTTCGTTCGCGATCCTCTGTTTGATGTCATCATCTGTTACGAGGCGAAGCACCTTTTTCAACTCCTTAGGGGAGCTCTCTGCAGCGTGAGGAGGCTCGACGACAGTGCCGATGCTCAGACCGAACTCAGACTCGATGACAACCTTGTCGCCCCTCCGCAGGGCAAGATCTCCGGCATCGAAATCATATATCTTTCCGCAACTCTTGAATCGAATTCCGACTATATCAGCCACGCTCCGGGACCAATTCCTTTCTGAGAAGGGATGCAGTATAGTTCCATGTAAGCGACTTGTTCAGGTTAAAGAGCAACATTGCCTTGATGAAGCTCAGTTCCTTATGGATATCTATTATACCCTTTAATTCTAAAGATTTTTCCAGCCTTGCTAGATTTTCGGCGATGTCCCTGTTTATGAGAAGGGTCTGCGTGCCGGTTATTTTGAGTACGGCAAGATCTCTCACGAACAGCAGTGCAAGGTCGAACCATTTCTCAACTTCTTCACGCGAAGACCAGCTGTCTTTTTCTGACCGCAGCATGGACTTCAGGAGATCGACAAACCGGTCCCGCTCTTCCTTCACGTCACCGGTGACGGCAAGTCCCGGTCGCCCCAGCGAGAGGCGGACTGCCTGATCAATTTCATGGGCAGCAATCTTCCCTTCAAGGATCTGCCTGCAGGAATCGAGCGAAAGGGGATGAAAGGCTATCATAGAGCAGCGCGAACGAATAGTGGGAAGAAGCCGGTCCGGGCGCGAGGAAATAAGAATAATCAGACTGTCTTCAGCAGGCTCCTCAAGCGTCTTGAGGAAGGTATTTGCCGATGCCTGGTTCATGGTATCGGCATCGTCCACAATTACCACCTTCTTCATGCCTTCATATGGCCTGTATGAAAGGGCTTCTTCTATCGTGCGTATCTCGTCGATTTTTATCAGCCCTTCCTGAGGCGAGATACGGATGATGTCGGGATGGGAGCCACTGTCTATCTTAAGGCACGACTCGCAGGCGTCACATGCGTCATAGACAGCCGCCAGCGAGGATTGGGGCGCGACAGACAGGAAGCTCGCCTGAGCATCGTCAGCATAGCAGGGCATCTTCAGGCAATTTACGGCCTTTGCGAAATTAATCGCGGCCATCCTCTTGCCGATCCCGGATTCTCCGCAGAAGAGATAGGAGCTGGCGAGCCTCTTCCTCTTAAGAATGCCCCGGAGTATTCCGATAGCCTTTTCCTGTCCTATGACGTTATGCAGTGCCACGCGATGTCCCCTGGCAGACGTAATGCTGCTGACCATTGCTCATGGGATAATCATCTTCCCTGCTTCTTCAGGAAAGGGGCGACAGCTTTCTTTACCGCTTCATGCACAGCTTCGATGCTGTCGGAGCATGAGATAATGCGTATCCGTTCGGGTTCTGCAGCCGCAATTTCATGAAAACCCCTCCTGACCCGTTGATGGAATGCTACATCCTCAAGTTCGAGTCGGTCATTCTTCTTCATCTCCTTGTTCCTGCGCAACCCGGTCNNTCCCGGTCTCAACGTCGACGTCCAGAACCAGGGTCAGGTCCGGCCTCATGCAGCCGGTTGCAACTGCGTCGAGGGCATCGATGACCTGCCGGTCTATCCTTCTCCCATATCCCTGGTATGCGAGGGTGGAATCGCTGAAGCGGTCCGAAATGGCAATATCTCCCCTTGTGAGCGCCGGGGCGATAACCTCCCTGATATGTTGTACCCGTGCAGCATTGTAAAGGAGCAACTCGGTAATCGGATCCATTTCCCGACTATCATGGGAAAGAAGAAGTTCGCGAATCTTGAGGCTGATCGGCGTACCTCCGGGTTCGGCGGTCTGCACAACCCTGTATCCCCTGGTTTTCAGATAGGCTGCAAGGAGCCGGGCCTGCGTCGATTTGCCGGTTCCCTCTATGCCTTCGAGTGACAGAAAGAGACCTTTCATGCCATCTCCTCTTTCATCCGTATGAGGAGCTGGAAAATCTTTACTGCCTCGTCGACGCTTCTCGATCCTGTTCCGCAGGAAGGGGTAATGAGCATACGGGAAAGCAGCAGGTCACGGGGGATGTGCTCTGATAGTTTGCGAATCCCCTGTCGGAAGCGATCCCGGAGCGAATCCGGATTTTCCCCCACGATCGCATCCGATGTCGGCACAATGCCCCAGGCAAAAAAGCCGCCCTGCTCGAGGAAATTCCTGCATTCTTCGTGGTATAACGCAAGCGTATCCAGGTAGTCATAGGCGTCAAAATTAACGATATCTGCTCCGCTTTGCATGACCATGGGCCAGTCAGCGTTGCCGCAGCAGTGAATGCCCGCAATCCCTCCCTCAGCCTTTATTGTTGCTGCCACTTCACGGAGGAGTCTGAGGGTCTCTTCAGGGCTCACGCCAAGGTAGCTCGAACTCCCAAGAGCCGAAAGGATCGGCTCGTCAATGAATATGATGACCTTTTCCGCATGCTGTCTCAGCATGTCTATCTGCCAGCGTGTCTTGGCCTGGAGGAGTATAAGCGATATCTCACGGAATTCCTCATCAAAGTAGAGTGATTTCCCGTTCACATCCTTGAGGCCAAGTGAAAAGGTGAGCGGCCCGGTTACATGTCCCTTGAGGTATGCAAAGCGTCTGCCCTTGATCATCCTGAGCAGGGCATGCAGACCCTGGGCATGATCTTCAGATATGGCGATCCTGCTTTCAGTCGTACAGCTCTCGTAGAACCGCTCAAGTTCATCAGAGCCGTTCCTTTCGACCCATACTGTCTGTTTCTCCTCATCCATCCTGAGGAAAGGAAGTCCCTCGGCATATTGAGGGATCATGAATTCCTTGAAGGAAATGCGGGGAAATTGGGGCCAGAACGGGATATCAAAGGAACTGAGCACAAGCCTGCAGCCGTCAGTAACGCTGCGGTGGGGAAGGCTGCCAATACCTGTTGTGGTGAATGGTTCAAACATCTTTGAATGATACCCTATTGGAGAGATGTGTTTCAAAGTCTTTTTGCCACTATAAAGTATAATAAGACATGCAACGCATTCTTTTCATCGCTCTGGCCCTTTTTCCGTCACTGGCGGTGGCATTCATGTCCTCAGACGAGGTCTCAGAGCTTCAAAAGGCAACTGCAGGATGGGATACCGGTGAAAGAATAGCATTTTGGGCAGAACAGTTTCTTGATGTCCCGTACGATACCGACCCCGTGGGGGACTATGTGCATAAGAACCTCATCGTAGCTGACGAGCGCGTTGACTGCATGTATCTTACCTTCAGGTCCGTTGAACTTGCACTGGGAAAGAACCCTTCCGACGCAGAAGCCCTTGCGCTTGAAAAACGTTTTCATCATAAGGGGATTGTTGAGGATGGGAAAGTGGCAAACTATGACGACCGCTTCCGCTTTGGCGAAGACATGATAGAAAGCGGCAAATGGGGCAGGGAAGTCACATCCGAGCTTGGGCAGATCGATACCGTGGAGGGAAGAGCGTGCGGAGAACGCGCTGCCATGATACCAAAACAGGATATCCTGAGGGTGCTCGCCGGGCTCAAGAACGGCGACATTATATATTTTGTGAAGGACCCTGAAACGAGGGTAGAAGGCGAGATCATCGGACATATAGGCATCATCAAGCGTGAGCAAGACACCGTCTATCTCATTAGTGCTTTTGGGCAGAAAAACAAGGGAGGTAAGGTGAAGAAGTTTCTCTTTTCAGCGTATAGCGCAGAAATGCCGTTCGTCGGGATAAAAGTGACCCGTTTGGAATAACCGCAGGTTCTCCCGAAGCGGGCAATGTCCTATGAAACCGACCGAGCTGATTATTTGTTCCTCCTCTGGTGTTTGGTTTTCCTGAGCAGCTTTTTGTGCTTATGCTTGCTCATTTTCTTTTTACGCCACTTGACAACACTTCCCACAGACTCACCTCCTTCAGTTATGGATAGCACTTATCTCCTGATCGTTCGGCAAAAGGAATAGCCTTGTGCATGATCAGCCGGCTATTTCCGGTTGATCACTTGTTTTCCGTATTCCCCTGCCTGATCAATGAATGCTTCAAGCTGTATTTCAGTAGTAAGAGATTCCGTTCCGTCGAAGGGGATGCTCAGATAAGGGATCCCGTACGTGTTTTTGACACCCCGCAGGAGCGCGTTCACAATGGTTCCCGGCATGCATCCGAAGGGCATGGCATTGACAATGCCGGAGGCCCCTCTCTTCACGAGGTCGATGCTCTTTCCTATGCTGAGGATCGCCTCACCTTCGAACGACGAATGGATAAAAGGACGGGCATTCCGCAACAGCACCCTCGTGTCAGGCTCGTAGCGTGTCCTGAGGAATCCCGCAAAATGCGCCCCCATCCTGTGCTCGACTCTCTTTTGAAAGAACCTCTTTAACAGAAGTGTAATGATACCAGAGAAGTCTTTTTTAATCAAGACCTTGCGGATTCCCATAAGATTGATATAGCTGACCCACTCGTCCACAGGTGTCAGATACGCCTCTCCCCCGAGCGCCTCAATTTTTCTGATCAGGTCCTCGTTTGAAAAACTGTTTGATCGCACAAAGATCTCGCCGATGATACCGATAAGCGGTTTTTCCTCCCGAGATACCGGAATGCTTTCAAATGCCCGTTTTGCGCTTACCAATGCCTCGGAGACATGTCGCTGCCTGTTTTTCAGGACCTCGCAAATCTTCCGGAGATGTACTTCATAGGCATGGTCGGAAGCGCCGGATTCCTTTTCATATGGACGCGTCTCATGGAGGCATTTTTTGAGCAGACTTACGGCAANNTGCTCATCCTGATTCGGCGAAAAGACGGGAAGGTTCCGAAAGCCCAGATCGCGTATTACCATCCGCTGAAAGATGTTATATTGACCGAACCTGCAGGGGCCAGTGCCCGACGGCATGAAAAAGGCTGCATGCCCGGGATCGAATCCCGGCGCCATGATCTTCTTAACCATATCACCGGTCGTCACGGCACAGGGATAACATTCTTTGCCCGAAACGAAACGTTTCCCGAGGTCAACAGACTCCTGTGAGGGCTCTGGGAGCACTTCGGCTTCTGCGCCGCAACGGGAAAACGCCGCTGCTATAGCAAGCGCATGATCTGACATGCGCGGGATATACACTGTTCTGTGAGATCTGCCAGGTAGCGATGCCCCGTGGTCAATGAGGCTTTTCCCCTGTATTTTTCCCGTGGAAGGACTTTTGCCGTTCGACCTTCCCCGTATGCTGTCGAGGAACGCCTCGCAGCGGGTAATAGCTCCTGCATCTGCACTGTGAGCATCAAGCTCCAGATGAAGCCATGATTTCCGCCCCATCTCTTCTTCAAAGAACTTCAGGATGAACGAGTCCGGTCCGCAGGAGAAATTGCCGATATAGATGGCATCCAGGAGCGGGTGCGCTGAAACGGTGCGCGCAGCACTGAGGATGCGCTGTCCCGCACGCCAGTACATATTGGGCCAGCTTTTTCTGATGTCGACTTCGGCGAGAGGAAGAAAGTCCATGGGTATGCTGAGCATACCGAGGCCGGTTACCTTACGGGGAATGTCCAAATTCATCCCCCGGTCAAAGGAGTTGTAGGCCCTCCCTACAATAACAAGGGCTCTATTGTTCAATCCTGAAAGAATCTCCTGTCCTTTTCTTTGTATCGCGCAGACGAAATCTGCCTGGGCCTTTTCCGCAGCGTCCATAGCTTCAGCCAGTGCAGAGGCTGAGATGCGGAACCCTTTCAGGGTACGGAGCAACTCCTGGTGCAGCCTCTTCTTGCCCAGTGCGAGTTTGACCACAGGGGTGAGTATGGATGCACGAGGGAAAGCGGTTTTTGCCATGTAGGGAATAGTCTGGGTATAAGGGCAGGCAAGGCCGCTTCCTGCCTGCGTGACACCGCCGTTCAGATCCACAAAACTCGGGACAAGTATGGCCTCCACTCCTTTCTGTGCGAGGAATGCAATATGCCCATGAGCAGTCTTTACCGGGAAGCATGTCTCGGCAAGGATGGTGTCATTTCCCAGGTCGATAATGCCCCTGTCTGTTTTCGGTGAGACCTCTACATCAAAACCCAGCTCCCAGAGAAGTGTGACCCAGTATGGCAGAAACTCGTGAAAATAAAAGATGTATGGGATGCCTATCCTGCCCCGGTATTTTGACCGCTTCAGAGTTCCTTCCGCATGCGCGCTTCGATATGTGGCATGGTTCTTCCAGAGCATCTCGTCCCTGAAGGCAAAAAGGTCTGGCAGTTCTTCAGGTGCCTTTCCCTTTTTTACCTCATACCTGTCGCATCTGCCGCCGTAGAACAAAAAATTCTTGTCGCCTTCGACCCGCACCCGGTTGATCTCGCATATGTTCGAACATCCCTTGCACGCAAAGGAAGATATCTCATAAGGCAGTTTTGAGATTGCGAAGCCCTTGAACAGGGAATTGCGTTTTACTGATAAGGACGCGGCATGGTTTTTGGCTATGAGGGCCATGCCGATAGCCCCGGTGACATCGTGGTGCGCAGGAACGATAACGTTCTTCCCGAGGTAGTTTTCGAATGCTGCAACGACGGCTTTGTTGAAGGCAACTCCTCCCTGAAAAAATATTTTGTCGCCGATCGGGCGCTTGCAGACAACGCGGTTAATATAGTTCTGGACGATCGAATAGGCGAGACCCGATAGGAGATCCTCTTTTGCAACACCCTTCTGGAGGTTTGCCATGAGCGAATTTTCCATGAATACGGTACAGCGTTCTCCAAGCCTGCAGGGGTTCTTTGCACAGAGCGCCGCTTCCTGAAACTCTCTCTTTACCGGAACGTTCAGCTTCTCCGCCTGTTCTTCGAGGAATGAGCCGGTGCCTGCTGCACAGGCTTTGTTCATCTCGAAGTCAATGATCACGCCGTTCCTGAGAGAAATGAATTTTGAATCCTGGCCGCCGATCTCGAAAATGGTGTCCACATCCTTATCGATAAATGCTGCAGCAGTTGCCTGAGCGGTTATTTCATTTTTGACAATATCGGCACCGATATAATCGGCTATCATATAACGCCCTGAACCCGTTGTCCCGACCCCTGCAATCTCCACGGTATCACCGATTTCAGCGCCGATTTCCTCAAGGCCCTGTTTTACCGCCTCGATAGGCTTTCCTGCCGTCATCAGATACCGCTTTGCAAGCACAGAGCAGTTATCATCAATTACCGCAAGATTCGTGCTTATGGAGCCGACGTCAATGCCGAGATAGACCCTTTGGGGATGCGCCGGCACAGGCGGTGAAGATGTCTCTATAATTCTCTCTCCAGATACGTCTGATAGTAGATGCCTTTCTGCCAAGTCACTGCCTGCATCAAGAAGCGGCATGAGCCCTTTTTCATTCTGCCGGATTGCATGGATATGCTGATCAAGCTTTTCAAGCGAGAAGGACCTGCACTTGCCCGAGTCGATATCTTTCCATACAGCACCTATTGCCCCCATGAAGGCGAACTCTTCCGGGATGAAAAGATCGCCTATGCCGAAAACCTCGCTGAAAGCCCTGATCATTCCCTTGTTTGCAGCAACGCCTCCCTGAAAGGAAACCGGAGGCTGTAGATATCTGCCCCTCGCAATGGAGCCTTTAAAGTTGCGGGCTACCGCAAAGCAGAGCCCTGCGACGATATCCTCAACAGGAGTTGCAATCTGTTGAAGGTGTATCATGTCAGATTTGGCAAAGACACTGCATCTTCCGGCGATGCGCGGCGGTTTTTTCGACCTGCAGCTGAAGTCACTGAATTCCGCTATGGACAGGTTGAGACGCTCTGCCTGCTGGTCAAGAAACGAGCCTGTCCCTGCAGCACAGACTGAGTTCATCGAAAAATCCTTTGCAGCAGCAGAATCTCCATCCATGAGTATAAGCTTCGAGTCCTCACCCCCGAGTTCAATGATTGTCCTTATAAAAGGATAGAGCCTCCGGGTAGCGCACGCCTGGGCTACCACCTCATTGACGGGAGAAATGCCGAGAATTTCGCCGATCAGCCTGCCGGCTGAGCCGGTAAGAGACAAGGTGCTCGGGCTTGCTGAAGATGAAAAACGGACAAGGGCGTTCTTGAGAAGGTCGAGGGATATTTGAAGGGGCTTACCCCTGTGGCGCTGGTACGCGTGGAATACAATACTTCCTTCTTTATCGAGGACGACAATCTTTGCCGCAACAGAGCCGGCATCAAGACCGATATAGTTCATAAGCGCTATTGCGTAATTATACCATATGCCTACCCCTGTAAGGCGTGCCATGGTGCAGAAAATTCACTGTGTGGCGGAGGGGAAAAGAGCCCAAACGCTTATCTGCTGCGGACTCATATGGCATCGTAATATATGTTCTCTCTGCGGTTTTATGTTTTAAGGAGAAAGGAGGTGCCGGCAATACTAATAACAAAGGTAGTCGTTGATACAGATGCGCCACGGTAATGGATGCATACGGTACTTCTCCCGGAGAAATACGTTGCTATTGCGCAAATCGAGACACAGATCTATGACACGCTATGGCAGCGAAGTGACATAATTTGTCAATGAATCATCCCCAATCCCGCAACTGGCATTAATACATAGTAAAATCAACTAGTTGTATTTTCAATTCTTGGCATAGAAGATGCTTCATAGGTGGCAAGAGCATTCATTGACTGAAGGAGGTGAGACAGGAAGCATCATTAAAGGATTCAGGTGGCTGTTTACGGCCATACAATATTATTTCCTACAAAGGAGGAAAGTTTATGTACAAGGCAATGAGTAATCTGAAGCAGCAGAAGGGTTTCACCCTGATCGAGCTCCTGATCGTTGTCGCCATCATTGGCATTCTCGCAGCAGTAGCAATCCCCGGGTATCTCGGTATGCAGGAAAGAGGCAGGAAGGGCGCTGTTGTCAGGACAAGTGAAGCATCAGTGCCTGAACTTCAGGCATGGATGAACTCGGCAAAAAAGGCAGGAACAGTACAGGGCACTCTCAATGAAATAGACACAAATGGCGACGGCATAATTGACAGTACGGGTGATCAAAATAACGATACAATAGGAGCTGCCGGTAACGACTTTGTTGCTAATCCATGGACTCCTCTGCATAATGTTACAATGAGCCAGAGATCTCCCTGGGCTGGCGGAACGCCCCTCTGGGTCAATGGCGGTGCTGTGGCAGACATGGGTGCTTGTCAGGCGGTAGCACCTGCAGGGCAGATAACCGTGTGCTATACCCCTGCAGCTGATTCGACTATCAGGACAATTTTCCTCGTCGCAAGGGATATCACAAATTCGAGTGTTGGAACCGCTGGCGGCGGAGGGGTCATTTATGAGAAGGCGGTAAGCTCAGACTAATTTGCTGGATGAAAGGGTTGACGGGTGGATTGCATCTCTGCAATCCACCCATTTTTTTTGGTTCGTGCAATTTATTTATTCTCCTTTAGCTTATTTCCGTATGGCTGGCCTTACACCTTGAAAGGCAGAGTTGTCTTAATGGTAGGATGAAGATATGGTGATAGCAGGCAGAAACCTCATAATAATGTATCTTCTCATTGTCCTGGCAGGGGGACTTCTTTATTCCTCTATTCTGTCTTCACCTTTTATTTATGACGATCATCGGAATATCACACAGAATGACTCGATAAAAAATGTTGCTGCAGCAGCAAGGAATATTTCTGACATGCGGTATATTACGACAGTCAGTTTTTCCCTTAATTATGCCTTTGGAGGACTGGAGACATCCGGTTACCACCTCACGAATATCTTCATCCATCTCATCAATACCATACTCCTTTATTTCCTTGTGACCCTCACGTTCCGGACCCCTTACCTGCAAGATGCAGGGTTCTTTGTTCATCGCATGGCTTTGTCGGCATCACTCATCTTTATGGTGCATCCTGTTCAGGTGCAGGCGGTAACGTATATCGTACAGCGTGCCGCTTCCATGGCGACGATGTTCTATCTGCTTACCCTTGTGCTGTACGCAGCTGCGAGGTTGCATTGGACAAAAGTCGGGAATGACCGTGATGACGCAGGAAAGCAAAGGTTTTCCGCGGTAATCGCATATTGTTTTTCACTTCTTTCTGCTGTGCTTGCTATGAAGACAAAAGAGATTGCCTTCACCCTCCCCATCATGGTTCTGCTTTATGAATTCTTCTTTTTCACTGAATACGGGAAAAAGGGCTTGGCAACAAAGAACCGGGCGAGGCTCGTCTTTCTTTTCCCCACGCTGCTGACACTGCTGATCATACCCCTCAGCCTCCTTCATGCCACAAGCACGCCATCGGAGACCCTAGTGCAAAACATCGAAACGATCTCAAAAGAGACCCCCGCGGTCAGCCGGATGGATTACCTGATGACCCAGTTCAGGGTGATCATGACGTACCTGCGGCTGTTGATTTTTCCGGTAAACCAGAATTTTGACTATGACTATCCGGTCTTCCACAGTTTCTTCACCCCCTCGGTGTTCCTATCGTTTTTTTCTCTTTTGATGATCTTGGCTGTTGGGGTTCTCTGTTTTTTGCTCTCAGGTGACCGTTCCGCAAAACATGCGAGGAGCCTTCGACTGATATCATTCGGAATATTCTGGGGCTTCCTTGCCATTTCCGTTGAATCAAGCATCATCCCCATTCAGGACGTGATCGTCGAACACCGTCTGTATCTGCCGTCAATCGGTTTTTCTCTTGCCTTTGTGTCATTCCTGGATCTATCCCTTGCTTCAGAGAGGACCAAGATTGTTCTTGTTGGGTGTATGATTCTCCTTCTGGCTGCTGCGACATGCCAGAGAAACATGCGCTGGAAAGAACCTCAATTCCTTTGGGAGGATGTCATAGCTAAGGCACCCGGGAATGAAAGGGCGTACAACAATCTCGGTGTGATTTATAAAAAGCAGAATAACCTTGACAAGGCAATTGAGTATTTCGACAAGGCCCTCAGCTTGGACCCAAGCCGTCCTGCCGTATATTTCAATATCGGCGATGTTCAGTATCGGCGAGGTGACTATGAAAAGGCTGCTGTCAGCCTTCAAACTGCGCTTAACAGGAACCCCAAGCCACTGCTTCGGCTGGACATCCTCAATAAACTCGGCCGGACATACAGCGCTATGGGCCGGACCGATGAAGCTATCGGCGTTTTCAAGGAAACGATAAGGCTCTTCCCTGCAGCTATTGCTCCGTATAATAACCTTGGCGTACAATACATGAGAATGGACGAAATTGACCTTGCTATTAAAACGTTTGAGGCTGCCTTGAAGGTTACGGAAGACCCGAGTGTGCGCACTAATCTAATGATTGCTCATTCCCGGAAAGCAGGCAAGGATATACAGAAGGAAAAGGCTGCCGAATAACAGATTGAAATATCAGGAGGAAGTTGCCATGGATAGAAAAGGTTATACATTGGTAGAGCTATTGGTCGTCATTGGCATCATCTCGATCTTGGCTCTTATAGGTATTCCCGCATACGTAGGACAGCAGACAAGGGCAGCGCGAACAGAGGCTTTTACGAATCTGGAGAATTTGAGGCTGCTTGAGGAACAGTTTTTTGCTGATAATGGGAGCTATGCGCCATCAAGAGGGGTCGCTGGAGCTAATCAGCCTGGGAATGACGCCCTTATTAGGGCAGCGGGGGGACTTCCGAGATTTAGTCCAGCCTCAGGGCACAGTTACAGTTACGAAATCAGACAAAATGCAAATTTCACAAGTCAAGCTGCTGGGTCTACTGCGACGCCGTGCTTTCTTGCGATTGCAACGGGAAATACCGGGTCAAGGGTTGCAGGAGACAGTTTTATGATAGATTGCAATAATAATAGAAACTTTTAAGGGAAAATCGTTCTGAAAATAGTCTTATAGTAAAAAGATGGTTTTTCTGTTATCTCCTTTGCCTGTGTTAAAATGTCAGGATGTCCACGCAGGATTTGACCATTGAAGGGGCGCGGCAGAACAACCTTAGAAACATAAGTCTCTGCATCCCCCATGACACGGTAACGGTTGTCACCGGCGTCTCCGGCTCAGGCAAGTCGTCACTTGCGTTCGACACGATCTTCGCCGAAGGGCAGTGGCGTTTCATAGAGTCTCTTTCCTCTTATGCAAGGCTTTTCCTGGAAAAGCTCGACAGACCGGATGTCGATGCTATTCTGAATATACGTCCTGCCATTGCGCTTGAACAGAAGAACCCTGTTCGCGGTTCCCGGTCTACCGTCGGTACCCTCACAGAGCTTTATGACCTGTTTCGTGTTCTCTATGCGAAAGCAGCAACCCCGTTTTGTCCCCACTGTGGAAGGGAGATACGGAAATGGGACCCGTCGCAGATCGCGGCTGAACTTCTGGAGAAGCATTCCGGCAGGAAAGCAATGATACTGTTCGATACCAAGGAACCTCCTGAAACCCTTATGAGAAAAGGCTACTTCAGGGTATGGAAGGATGGCGAAATGGTTGAGCTCGAGCTTGACCGGGAAAGGGAGAACGGCGGGCTTACCATGGTGCTCGACAGATTGGTGATCAGAGACGAGCCGCGCCTTTCTGATTCCATAGAGACTGCGTGGAGAGAGGGCGGGGCAGGCATGAAGGTGATCCTGATCGAAGGCCAGGGCGTAGCTACGCTCCTGCCCTTTTCTTCCCAACACGCGTGCGAGGTCTGCGATATCGCGTTGCCGGAACCCACACCCATTCTTTTTTCCTTCAACCATCCGGTAGGAGCATGCCCGGAATGTAAAGGGTTCGGTGATACGCTGCAGTATGACGAAGACCTCATCGTGCCTGATCCCAGCCTTTCCCTTGCTGAGGGTGCAGTCGATCCCTGGAACAAACCTGCAGCGAAATGGTGGAAGAAGCAGCTCCTCGAAAAAGGGAAAAAGGCAGGACTTGACCTCAATAAGCCGTATGAAAAGATGACACCCGCCAAGAAGGACATCCTCTTCAAGGGAGTCAAAGGATTCTACGGCATTGACGACTTTTTTAAGGAACTCGAAGGATGGAGATACAAGCTGCACGTGAGAGTCTTTCTTTCCCGCTACCGGAGGTCAACCACCTGCCATGCATGTAGTGGTAAGCGGTTGAAGAAGGAAGCCCTTGCGTTCAGAGTGTCGGAGCTCGACATTGCGGAGCTTTCCACTTTGCCGATTGGTACCCTTGCGAAATTTTTTGCTGATATCGACCTTTCACCGTTCAAGAAAGAGATGGCAAAGGAACTCCTGAGACAGATAGACATGAAGATCGAGTTCCTGGAGAAGGCAGGGCTTGGCTATCTTACGCTCGACCGGTACGGCAAGACCCTTTCAGGAGGGGAATATCAGCGAATCAACCTTTCAAACCAGCTTGCCGCGCTCCTGACGGGTACGCTCTATGTCCTTGACGAGCCAACCATCGGCCTCCATCCAAAGGATACGGAAAGGGTAACAGGAATCCTGAACGGGCTCGCTGACCAGGGTAATACCGTGATCGTTGTGGAACATGACCGGGGCATCATCGAGGCTTCGAAATGGGTCATAGAACTCGGGCCGGGAGGGGGGCATAAGGGCGGCAATATCGTATTTTCAGGCCCCATGGATACCTTTCTCACTGCAGACACGCTGACTGCAGGGTATCTGCGGGGAGAAAAGAAGGTCCATATCCCTGTGAAGAGGAGGTCTTTTTCCGGAGAGGAACTGCTGCTTCAGGGCGCCAAAGGAAATAACCTCAAGGGCCTGGACTTCGGTGTCCCTCTGAAAAGGATGACTGTGGTGACAGGTGTATCCGGCTCAGGGAAAAGTACCCTTGTCGTTGAGACGCTGTATCGGGCGGTTGCTCGTCATTTTAAAGCCGGGGCTGAGCAGCCGCTTCCGTTTACAGGACTGCAGGGAGAGCAGTTTCTCAAGGGGGTGAGGCTCATTGACCAGTCACCTATAGGAAGGAGTCCGCGCTCCAATCCTGTGACCTATCTCAAAATCTTTGATCATATCAGGAGAATCTTCGCTGATCAAAGGGAAGCGCGAACCTACGGCTATGGCCCCGGATTTTTCTCTTTTAATGTGCCCGGAGGCAGGTGCGAGGCCTGCAAGGGCGGCGGCCTCGAACTTATGGAGATGTTTTTCTTTGAGGACCTGTATATAACCTGTGAGAAATGCGAAGGCAGGCGGTACCGGCCGGACGCACTTCGCGTGACCTATAAGGGAAAGAATATCCACGAAATCCTGAATATGACCGTGGAAGAGGCAGTCACGCTCTTTCATGACAAAACGACTGTCAGGACTAAGCTTTCCCTGCTGATGGAGACCGGCCTTGGTTATCTCAGGCTTGGACAGCCTGCAACAACACTTTCCGGCGGAGAGGCCCAGAGGCTCAAGATCTGTTCGGAGATGGGGACGACAGTCAGGGGTGGATATCTGTATATTCTTGACGAGCCGACCGTCGGTCTTCATTTCGACGACGTGAATGCCTTGCTCCACATCCTGAACAGACTTGTCGAGGCCGAAAATACGGTCCTTGTCATTGAACATAACCTGGATGTGATCAGGGCAGCCGACTGGATTGTCGATATCGGACCGGAGGGCGGGGATAAAGGCGGCATGATCGTTTTTGAAGGGACCCCTGAAGAAATCATGAAGGCAGAGAACTCCTCTACCGGGACGTTCCTTGCCAAATACGCCTGAGACAGCATTGCAAAATCGGAAAATGGTGCAGTATTCTTAAGTCACCATGAAAAGAACGGTCTTTCTTTCCGCTCTGATTTTGCTGACCCTCATTATCACGGGATGCAGACAGCGGAATACCGGAACTGCTGGTTCAGACGTGAAGAACGGGGATGATAACCCCGCGTACGGTGATGCGATCATTGAAGGCACCATCGGTGAACCCTCAAACCTCATCCCCATGCTTGCCAGCGATTCGGCATCACATGCTGTCTCGGGCCTCATATTCAACGGGCTGGTGAAATACGATACGGACCTGAGCATTACCGGTGATCTTGCCGAATTTTGGGACATCTCACCAGACGGGTTGGTCATCACGTTTCATCTCAGAAAAGGAGTGAGATGGACAGATGGGGCCGAGTTCACGGCTGACGATGTGCTGTTCGGCTACAGGACGATCATTGATGAGAAAACGCCGTCTGCCTATAAAGAGGACTTCCTGCAGGTAAAGAAGGCAGAGGTGCTGGACAGATTCACCTTTCGTGTTACCTATGATAAACCGTTTGCCCCTGCACTCACGTCATGGGGCAGTCTCGTGATCCTGCCAAAGCACCTGCTCGAAGGCAAGGACATCACCAAGAGCGACATGACCAGGGACCCCATAGGGCTAGGACCGTACAAGCTATCGAAATGGGTGTCCGGGCAGGAACTGCTGCTTGAGTCCAATAGAGATTATTTTGAGGGCAGACCGTACATCGATCACTATATCTATAAGGTCATCCCCGACCCTGCGACCATGTTCCTTGAGCTCAAAACGGGAGGGATCGACATGATGGGATTGACGCCGATCCAGTATACCAAGCAGACGGACACCGCATTCTTCAGGGAAAATTACCGCAAGTATCGTTTCCCTGCCTTCCAGTATACGCACCTGGCATTCAATCAGAAGCATCCCTGGTTCAGCGACAAAAGGGTGAGGCAGGCAATAGCATTCGGCATAGACAAGAAGGAGATCGTGGACGTTGTACTTTTCGGCCTCGGAAGCCCTGCAACAGGGCCTTATGTGCCGAATACCTGGCCCTACAACCCTCATGTGAAGAAGTATGAGTATAATCCGGAGATGGCAAGACAGCTCCTTCGAGAGGCCGGCTGGCAGGACACTGACGGAGACGGTATCGTTGACAAGGACGGGAAACCATTTCAGTTTACAATCCTGACGAATGCGGGCAATGCGCTTCGCAAGAATACCGCAACGATCATACAGTGGCGGCTTGAGAAGATCGGCATCAAGGTCGATATCCGGACGGTTGAATGGTCAACGTTTATCAACCAGTTCATTGATAAAAAGCGGTTCGAGGCTGTGCTTCTCGGCTGGTCCATCGGACTCGATGCGGATCAGTTCGATATCTGGCATTCTACCAAGACCAAGGAGAAGGAGCTTAATTTTATCAGTTTCAGCAATGCTGAGGTTGACGAACTCCTTGAAAAAGGGAGGAGAACCTTCGACCTCGAAAAGAGAAAGAAGGCATATTTCAGGATACAGGAGATCCTTGCGGATGAGGTGCCGTACATCTTTCTCTATGTTCCTGATGCAACACCGATCGTGCATGCGCGGATAAGGGGCATCAGACCGACCCCGATCGGCATCAGCTACAACCTTCCGAAATGGTATGTGCCGAAAATCCTTCAGCGGCATACGATGGTGCCGTGATGCTTACCTATCTCGCAAAACGTCTGCTTGAGATGATCCCGACCCTTTTCGGCATTACCCTTATTTCTTTCCTTATCATTCATCTCGCACCCGGCAAGCCGACGGATGCGCTTTCCGAGATGAACCCGAAGATGACACCTGAGGCGCGCGAAAGGCTGGAGAAATACTATGGCCTCGACAAACCGGTCATGGTGCAATACGGACTCTGGCTCAAACGGATCGTCAGGCTGGATTTTGGCGAATCCTTTTCCATGGACCGGCGGCCCGTCATGCAGAAGATCTGGGACACCAAGCAGCCGATCACGGAGCGGCGGCTCTTCATTACCTTTATGCTGAATCTCATGGCGATGATCATTATCCTGCTGATCGCGATACCGATCGGCATATCCTCGGCAACGCACCAGCATACGCTGTTTGACAAGATCACCACCACGACGGTTTTTGTCGGCTTTGCCATGCCGTCGTTCTGGCTGGCTCTGCTTCTTATGCTGCTTTTCGGCGTGTATCTTGACTGGTTGCCGATATCAGGACTGAAGTCTATGAATTATGACGCTCTTCCGTTTTGGGGCAAAGTGATCGACAGGGTCAGGCATCTGGTCCTGCCGCTTTTTGTGGTAGCATTCGGCAGTCTTGCCGCAGATTCACGGTATATGCGGAGCAGTATGCTCGAGGTTATCCGGCAGGATTACGTTACGGTCGCGAGGGCAAAAGGCCTTTCAGAAAAAGCGGTCATCTATCGCCATGCATTCAGAAACGCGCTGCTTCCGCTTATAACCCTAATCGGCCTCTCTGTCCCGGGTCTCATCGGCGGAAGCGTCATCTTTGAGAACATTTTCGGTATTGCCGGTATGGGCCAGCTCTTTTTTAATGGTGTCATGGCGCGTGACTATCCGCTTATCATGGCTATCCTCACGATTGGTGCTTTTCTGACCCTGCTCGGCAATCTTCTCGCGGACGTGGGATATATGCTTGCAGACCCGAGGATACGGACCGGGCAATGAAAAAAGAATCTCTTGGCAGCCTTTTCTGGGAGAGATTCCGTCGGAACAGTCTTGCCGTTTCAGGCGGTGTCATCGTGATCTGTCTTTTTGTGCTTGCAGTCCTGGCTCCCGTAATTTCCCCGTACAAGCCGAACGACATTGACAGAAATTCTATTCTGATGCCACCTGATATTCGTCACCCCCTCGGGACTGACGACCTCGGGAGGGACGTTTTGAGCAGGATGATCTATGGAGCCCGCATATCACTTGCCGTCGGTTTTGTTGCGGTCGGCATTGCAGCGCTCATCGGCATCGTCTTCGGTGCTGTCGCCGGGTACTATGGCGGTTGGATCGAACGGATCATTATGCGTTTTATTGATATCATGCTTACGATACCGACATTTTTCCTCATCCTTGCTGTTATAGCTTTTGTCGAGCCGAGCATCTGGAATATCATGATCGTGATTGGTCTTACCGGCTGGATGGGAGTAGCCCGGCTTGTCCGCGCCGAGTTCCTCTCAGTGAAAGAGAGGGACTATGTCATGGCAGCGCGCGCGCTCGGAGCCAGCGATTTCCGTATTATATTCAGGCACATCATGATAAACAGCATGGCCCCTGTGCTGGTCTCCGCAGTCCTTGGCATTGCTGGTGCTGTGCTTGTAGAGTCAGCGCTCAGCTTTCTCGGCATCGGCGTCCAGCCTCCTACGCCGAGCTGGGGGAACATCCTTACGCTGGGCAAGGACAATATTGAAATAGCCTGGTGGTTATCCGTCTTTCCGGGCTTTGCCATTCTCATTACCGTGCTCGGCTATAATCTTCTCGGAGAGGGTATCAGGGACTCCATCGACCCACGCTTGCGGGAGTCGGAAAGAAGATAGCAGGCTTCCCTTATTATTCTCTGCGCCCTCAGATGCATCCCCCGTCTGCAATCGTGTATCATGTAGTTAATGAATGATAATGAGGTGAGGGAAGCAGCGGCGTCAACCCCTGATCCTGACCGGGCGCTGAATAATCTGCATTCTTTTCTTGACGAGAATCCTGCGCAAGAGGAGGAGCTTCGGGCGAATATCAGGAGTGTCGCCATGCTCTTCTGCTACAGCCAGTTCCTGGCAAACTACAGCACTATCCATCCTGAAGATCTTTTTGCGGCGATAGGAGACATGGAAAACGCATCCGGCAGAGAGGAGATTGCCTCATCGCTGAACCAGGAACTTGCGGCAATACAAGGTTCTCCCGAGCGGACTACGCTGCCTCTTTATATGAACGCGGTCCGCAGGCTGAGGCTTCGGGAGATCCTCAAGATCATGCTCAGAGACATTCTCAGGAAGGTGGACCTTGTGGATATCATGCTTGAGATGAGCGCTCTTGCTGATGTGATCATCGAGGGTTCACTGGGCGTTGTCAGGGGATATGTGCGCAGCATATACGGCACTCCCGAGGCGGACCAGTTTGCTGTCATAGCACTGGGCAAGCTGGGAGCGGAGGAGCTGAACTTCAGCTCTGATGTTGATTTTATGTATGTGTATGGTACGGAGATCGGCGAGACATCAGGGGTGCTCACAGCTCAGGGCGTACGGAAAGGCAGGATTTCGAACCATGAATATTTCTGCAAGATCGGAGAGGAACTTTCGAAATTTCTGTCGCAGAACACTGAAGCAGGGTTCGCGTATCGGGTTGACCTGAGGCTGCGGCCCGAGGGACAGCGGGGGGCGATTGCGCTTGCCCTCAGGGGATATGAGATGTACTACGAGTCCTGGGGAAGGGCCTGGGAAAGGGCAATGCTCCTTCGAGCACGGCCTGTTGCAGGCGATGCGTCACTGGGCACAAGCTTCATGGAGATGATCAGACCGTTTGTCTTCAGAAAATATCTCGATTTTACCTCGATAGACGAGATCAGCAAACTCAAGACACGGATAGACGCTGCGTTCAAAAAAGGAGATATCAAAAGGGGCTACGGAGGAATCAGAGAGATCGAGTTTTTTGCGCAGGCCCTGCAGCTCATCTATGCGGGCAGGGAAGCGCTGCTCAGGGAAAGAAGCGTGCTGAAGGTCCTGCATCGCCTTTCTCTGAAAGGTCTTATCGGACAGGATGACTACGCCATCCTCTCGGACAATTATCGCTATCTGAGGACACTCGAGCACAGATTGCAGCAGGTGAATGACATCCAGACCCATACCCTGCCATCGGGAGAGGTCGATCTGCTTGCCCTTGGCCAAAAGATGGGGTTTGCATCGGAAAAGCAGTTTCAGGATGACCTGCAACGGAGGAGAACTCAGGTACGAAAGATATATGATTCACTCTTCGCGGAGAAAAAGGAGGGGTCTTCCGAAGGCAACACGCTTTTTGCCGAAGAGTTCAGCGATACGGAACTGAAGGAGTTCCTCTCCCGGAGCCGCCTCAGGGATGTCGGCAAGGCCGTGCGCAACATCAGGGCTATAAAGGACTGCATATTCAATTTTCAGACGCTCAGGGGGCGACGGTTCCTTTCCGAGATCCTGCCTTCCTTCGTTGACAGTGCACTCCGGTCCGGTAGTCCTGATATGGCACTGAACCATGTTCAGGCCTTCGCTGCGCTCCTCAGTACCAATGAGTCGTACCTTGAGGTCTTCAGCAAGAACCGTTTGCTTATCGATCTGATCGTCTATGTCTTTTCCCAAAGCAGCTATCTGACGAAGATGCTCATCGCCAGGCCGCAGTATCTGGAGATGCTCGGTTGGCAGGAAGTACTGAGGAAGAACTTCCGGACACTGAAAAAAGAGATCAGCGATTCACTTGCAGAAGGTCGTTCGATCGGTGATGGCGTAAGGTTGCTGAAGCAGATGGAAGAGATCAGGATTGGTCTTCTCTTTCTTCAGAAGCGGATTGACGTGCTCAGGGCGACCAAGGCATTAAGCAGGACTGCCGAGGCCGTCCTTTCCGCTGCCATGGATCACGCTGCCGCTGGAGTGGGCAATGTCGCGGTCATAAGCTTTGGCAAACTGGGGGGAAGGGAGATTACCTTCAGTTCTGACCTTGACCTGATATTTGTGGCCGGAAGCGATGTAAGACTGGAGCAGACGAAGGCAGGGGAAAAGCTTCTCAGACTGCTTATATCCTATACGCGGGACGGCGCAGCCTATAGCGTGGACACACGGCTCAGACCCGAGGGATCAAAAGGGCCGTTGGTATCGTCGGTTGAGGCATTCAAAAAATACTATGCAGAGGCCGCTGCGTTCTGGGAATTCCAGGCCTTGCTCAAGGCGAGGCCGGTAGCGGGCGATTTCAGGACCGGCTGCCGGTTCATGCAGATGGCATGGGACATTCTGCCGCTCCAGGGAAGCAGGATAACTGCTTCTGATGTCAGGCAGATGAGAGAGCGTATCATGCGCGAACTCGCTAAAGAATCTGAGGGATATGATATCAAGCTCGGTTCAGGGGGCATCGAGGATATTGAGTTTACGGTCCAGTATCTCCAGCTCAGGAACTGCAGGGACCGCCGGAACCTTCTGGTTCAGAGTACGGTAGCCGCGGTTCATCGGCTTTCTGCTTCAGGGATTATCAGTGAAACAGAGGCCGGCATGATGAAAGAAACGTACCTTTTCCTGCGCACCCTGGAGAGTCTTCTCAGATTGAGAGGAGAAAGCGTGCTGAAAAAAGATGAGGAAAGCCTGAGGAGCGCCTCAGAGTTCATGGGGTGCGAAAACCCGGAGGAGCTCACGGTAAGGCTTGAGAAGATGAGAACCGCAATTGCGAACCTGGCTGAAAAATATCTCAGGGATGCATAGCGCGGTAGAGGGCCATGACCTCTTCCCTGGTCACAACCGTCTCTACGGCATGGCCGAGCGCCTCGATATTTTCCTTCCCTCCCTCCTGCCTGTCCACGAGGGCAATGACCTTTACGATATCGAGTCCCCCCTCCTTAGCCTTGGTTATGGCCTCGATCGTTGACTTGCCGGTCGTGATGACGTCATCGACGATCGCGATCTTACCCCCTGTTGTTACGTTTCCCTCTATCCACTGCATGGTGCCATGAGCCTTGGCGGTCTTTCTCACCACAAAGGCTTCTATCGGGCTGTTTTTCAGATAGGATGTGTAGGCAACAGCATCGGCTATTGGATCAGCTCCAAGGGTTAGCCCGCCAATACCCGCTATTCCAGCACCATTGATCATATCGAAGATGATATTGCCGATGAGATACATTCCCTCAGGATGGAGCGTGACGGTCTTGCAGTTGAAATAATAGTTGCTCATACGACCCGAGACAAGCCGGAACATCGGTTCCTCGCTGAATTTGAACGCCTTTTCAAGGATAAGTCGGATAAGTCTGTCTTTCATTGCCTGCCCTTCCTGTCATGGAGAAATTCAGGACATTATTATAATAAAGTTTTGCGGCGTTTACCTGTTTATTGGACAGCATTCCCATAATCAAGCGCTTTGAACTTTAAAACAGGTGCAGATCAATCGTGATGGCTCATGGCATGAAAGGGGTCTTGGGAGCATGCTAACTGCAGAGTTTATAATAATTTTATAGTATTAACTTAACTTAATTTGACATTGCTTTTTTNNAATGGGGGGGCGCAAAGCCAATGGGTCCTGGAACGGATGGCCTGGCTGCCGAAGAAACATGCTGATCAGACATTAGGACATGCTACCTTGTCTTTATTGTTAACAAAATGACAGCCTGTTTCTCTTAATTGGGAAACAGGCTTTTTTTGTGTTAAGTAGTTCGTAATTATGGCATCACGATGCGGATGAGATCGGCCTTGACAGTCGATATCATATCTTTAGGAAAGGAGAGCTTTATGAAAAAGGTAAGGTCAGCGGAAAGAGAGTTTACTCGTTATGAAAAAGAAAAGGAGGTTTATTATGCGTAAGAAAATTCTGTTCTTGCTTCTTACCCTGACACTTGTACTCGGGTTCGCGAGTATAGCTTCGGCGGTAAGTGGACGATTGTCAGATTGGCTTAATTATTACAATGGAACCTATCCTGCCGGGGCATTTACTTCGAGTAGCTGTAACGTCTGCCATACGAGCGCACCTGCAGTTAACTCTTATGGCTCAGCTCTGATGGCAAAAGGAATGACCAGGAATTCACTCACAAGCACAATGATGGTGGCTGTTGAGAGCAGTGACTCAGACGGGGACGGCTTTACGAACATTGCTGAAATCCGTGCCGGCTCGTTACCCGGCGTTGTATCAAGTACACCGTCGATAGCATGCACGGACTACACGTATTCGGCATGGTCAGCATGCGGATCAAACGGTCAGCAGACGAGGACACAGATCGGGACCACCCCGGCTGGATGCACGGGGACACCGCCGACGCAGCTTGTGCTGACACGAGCCTGCACACCGCCGCCGGTAGCATGCACGGACTACACGTATTCGGCATGGTCAGCATGCGGATCAAACGGTCAGCAGACGAGGACACAGATCGGGACCACCCCGGCTGGATGCACAGGGACGCCAACGACGCAGCCGGTGTTGACACAGGCCTGCACACCGCCGCCGACAACAGGTGACACGATGCCCCCAGAGATAACGAGTTTTGAATTGCCGGCAACATTTAATAAATTGACCGTACCGATACTGTCCTTTACAGCCACCGATGACGTAGGTGTGGTGGCGTATAAGATTACCAGGACGTCATCGAAGCCTTCTGCGTCAAGAAAGGGTTGGAAGGGGACACCGCCTACGAGTGTTCGATTTGAAGAGACCGGAGTAAAGACGGTATACGCGTGGGCAAAGGACGCGGCAGGCAATGTATCGCTCGGTGCAAAGGCAGTCGTTAGGGTAACAGCCCGGCATCGAAGGTATGATGTTGAAGGTGAATTATCAGAACCTTCCGGCCGGCAAGTTTATGGCTCCAACCTCAGGATAGCTCCCCGCAGAGCAGACGACCTATCCAAGATGGTCCCTGCAAGCCTCGGAGCTATCTCTGACGACGGCAGTTCCCTTGAGCTTTTTGTCAGTATAGGTAAATTCCAGGGAGCTGTTGATGTGTATGTGTCGCTATACAGACCGGCTTTCGATGGCCTGACTCCGATGACGCTGTACAATCTCACCCCTGCAGGTGTTTTTGAAGAGGTCGTCGATGCGGTTTTGCCCTGGAAGACTAATGTCACTGATGTCAATGAAAGCATCGCAGCTGGTCTTCCTGCAGCTGGTCTTCCTGCAGGTGCTTATATCCTGCGTTTCGGTGTAACTCCAGCGGGAAATACAGATAACTATTACCAGTGGTATACACCGTTCACAATCCAGTAACTTTTTAACAAGAAGGGCGGGTTAATCCCGCCCTTCTTGTATTTTATCCAGATCGAACAGCATAACCTTACCTCTCATTGACTTCCCCTCTTTCCAGTCGCTATCGTATTTACATGAAGTATATCCTCTTCGATATCGACGGCACGCTCATAGATTCAGGCGGCGCAGGGGTACGAGCCTTGAATCTTGCATTTGAGGAGATGTTTTCTGTCAGAGAAGCGTTTAAAGGCATAAGCATGGCAGGCAAGACAGACCTCCAAATAGTTATGGAAGGTCTCAGGCTGCACCAAATCGAAAGCGCTAACGGGATTGTGCACGGATTTTTTGACAGCTATGTGGCGCACCTGAAAGACAATATCGACCCCCAAAAGGGTCATGTAAAAGCAGGTATAAAGGAAGCGCTCGATCTTCTGGAGGAGCAGCAGGATTTCCTGCTTGGTCTCCTTACCGGAAACATAAAGCGAGGAGCAATGATGAAGCTCGGAGCATATGACCTCGCGCGATATTTCAGCATAGGGGCCTTTGGCGATGACAATGCTGACAGGAACAAGCTTTTGCCCATAGCTTTAGACAAGTTGAGAAAAGTCAGGTCTTTTGACTTGGATTACAAGGACTGTGTTGTCATCGGAGACACTCCCAGGGATATAGAGTGCTCCAAGCCCTATGGCGCATATGCCATTGCCGTGGCCACCGGTCCCTATTCATTTGATGAGCTATCAGATACGGGTGCTGATGCTGTATTCCATGACCTTTCAGATACGGATAGTTTGCTTCATATCCTTCGCCATCGGCAAAAATAACGCACAGGAGGTTTCCATGGCAGATATCCTTGATGGGAAGGCACTGGCAGACAGGATAAAGCAGAGGGTCAAAAAAGAGGTTGTATCACTTCAGAAAAACGGAATTGACGTCGGGCTAGGACTTCTGCTTGTCGGTGACAACCCTGCTTCTGTACAGTATTTCAATACAACACTGGGTGCCTGCAGAAGAGTTGGCATCACTGCCCACGAATTCCGGCTGCCTGATACGGTTTCCCTGAATGAGCTGCTGAACGGGATCCATGCGATAAACCACGATGAACGGATCCACGGACTGCTGATGCTGATGCCGCTGCCTGCACGGATCAATGCACGGAGAGTTATTAATACGCTTGTGCCGGAGAAAGATATTGACGGGCTGGGATCGATCTCTGTTGGCAGGCTTTCTGCTGATGAATCGACCATACAGATCATCAGGCAGGAGGGCACGAACACCCCGAGCCGCCACGCGCTGACTCCGGCTGTGTGGAGTTTTCTCCCTTGCACACCTTTCGGGGTCATCAGACTCCTCGAACACTATAAGGTGCCGATCAGGGGCAGGCATGCAGTTATCATCGGCAAGAGCCTTGCTGTCGGAAAGCCGCTCGCCATGATGTTTCTTGCAAAAGAGGCTACCGTGACGATCTGTCACAGGGAAACGCGGGACCTTGGCAGCATGACGCGGCAGGCCGATATCCTCTGCAGTGCTACCGGCAAGGCCGGCTTGATCAGGGGGGATATGGTCAAGAGGGGCGCTGTTGTAGTTGATGTCGGGATCAACATGCTGCAGGACGGTACGATGACAGGAGATGTCGATTTCGGCTCGGTGATAAAAAAAGCATCCCTCATAACACCTGTGCCTGGAGGCGTAGGACCGGTCACGGTAGCCATGCTACTTGAAAATACAGTACGCTCAGCCAAGCGGTCTGATATGCCGCCTCCTTCCACCATGCATAAATGAGCCGGCAGAGCGATCAGGAGCCTTGCGTCATGTGCTGCAGAATTGCTTCCTCCATGGCATGGCCCGGTGCATAAAGCGGATTCCGCATTTCGCCTCGTTTCGGACTTTGTGCCCGGCGGTGACCAGCCGGAGGCGATCAAACAGCTGACCGAGGGTCTGAGCAAAGGCAGGAGACATCAGGTTCTTCTCGGTGTTACGGGTTCCGGGAAGACCTTTACGATTGCGAATGTCATTGCAAAGGTACAAAGACCCACCCTTATCATTGCCCACAACAAGACTCTTGCTGCACAGCTCTACGGTGAGTTCAAGGAGCTTTTCCCTGAAAATGCCGTGGAATTTTTCGTGAGCTATTATGACTATTACCAGCCCGAGGCATATCTGCCGACAACGGATACCTATATCGAAAAGGACGCACTTATCAATGACGACATCGACCGGCTCAGGCACTCGGCAACGCGTGCAGTGCTCGAGCGCAGGGATGTGATCGTTGTCGCGTCGGTTTCCTGCATCTATGGCATAGGCTCGCCGCAAGATTATATGGAGATGCATCTTCAGCTGGAGGAGAACATGCGCTCAGAGAGGGATACCGTGTTGGAGCGGCTTGTTGAGATCCAGTACAACCGAACGGATACCGAGTTCAAGCGCGGTTCTTTCAGGGTCCGAGGTGACGTTGTCGAGATCTATCCGCCCTTTGCACTCGACAGGGCGATTAGAATTGAATTTTTCGGGGACAGCATCGAGGCGCTCTACGAGATCGACCCGCTTACCGGAAACCGTATCCGAAGGCTCGACAGGATCGCTCTTTTCCCTAACAGCCACTGGTTGACGCCCCGCGACAGGCTCGAAACTGCGCTCAGGAGCATTGAAGAGGAGATGAAGGAGGCGGTTGAACGTTTTCTGCAGATGGGAAAGATCGTCGAGGCGCGAAGGATAGAAGAGAGGACGCGTTTTGACATGGAGATGCTGAAAGAATTTAATTACTGCCATGGCATAGAGAACTATTCGCGTCACCTGAGCGGAAGGGCTGCAGGAGATCCCCCGTATACGCTGGTAGATTATTTCCCCGAGGATTTTCTCGTTGTGCTTGACGAGTCGCATGCTACCATCCCCCAGATACGGGGAATGTATGAAGGAGACCGGTCGAGAAAGAAGACGCTCATAGATTTTGGATTTCGGCTTCCTTCTGCACTTGATAATCGTCCGCTGAAGTTCGATGAATTCAGCCGGAGGGTTCTCCGGGCAATCTATGTTTCTGCAACCCCTGCACCGTACGAGATCGAGATATCGGGAGGAAGGTTAGTAGAACAGATCATCCGTCCTACAGGCCTGATAGACCCGAAGCCTGCTATCAGGCCTGTAGCGGGGCAGGTCGAAGACCTGCTGGGCGAGATACGAAAAAGAACAGAAAAAAATGAGCGCGTGCTCGTCACCACGCTCACCAAAAAGATGGCTGAGGACCTTACGGATTATTACCTCGAACTCGGTATCAAAACACGGTACCTTCATTCTGATATCGATACTCTTGAGCGGGTGGAGATCATCCGTGATCTGAGACAGGGAAAGTTCGACGTCCTTGTTGGAGTGAATCTGCTCAGGGAGGGCCTTGACCTTCCTGAAGTATCCCTTGTTGCGATACTCGATGCTGACAAGGAGGGGTTTCTCAGGTCGGAGCGATCGCTCATTCAGACTACCGGCAGAGCTGCGAGAAACGCTAACGGAGAGGTCATATTCTATGCCGACGTCATGACCGGTTCTCTCAAAAAAGCCGTTGATGAGACAAACCGGCGGCGGAAGATACAGGAGGAATACAACAAGGAAAGGGGAATCACCCCTGAAACGATAAAGAGCAGCATTAAGGATATCGTGAGTTCGATTTATGAGGCGGACTACTGGAATGCACCTCTTGCGGCAGAGGAAGAGACTATCTATGCCGCTGATGACGAAACGCTGAAACGGATTGAAGCTGAGATGAAAGAGGCCGCAAGGAACCTAGATTTTGAACGGGCAGCGGCCATCCGGGACAGGCTCCGGGATCTCAGAAAGAAGATGCTCGAAGTTGGGGTAAGACATTCGTAGCCGGCAACTCAGCGACATCGTAGGGAACCCTGCACCTGAAACAGAAACCTATTTTTTCCCCTCCATTTTTGCCTTGAGAAGGTCACCCAGCGTTCCAAGGCCGCCGGATGAGCTGTCAGTCTGCCGGGACTCAGTAAGGTATTCCTCATACTCCTGCTTTACTGCCATGTCCATTGCAGCCTTTCTGCTCAACTTGACCTTATTGTTGTCAGTGTCGATCTCGATGACCGCAACCTTTATGTCGGCCCCCTCGGGAAACGTTTTTTTATGGTCAGATCCCTGTGCCGTAGCCATCTCACTGTTCGGGACAAGGCCTGTAAGACCGTTCTTAAGTTTTACGAAGACCCCGAACGGCATGATCTTCTCGACCTTGCCTTCAAGGATCTCACCAACGCTGGGAAGCGTAATCTTCTCAGGCTCTACCTTGGGGTTGATGGAAAGAGATATCTTTCGGTTATCCGTGTCAACTGAGAGGACATAGGCTTCCAGGGTCTGGCCCACCTCTACCACCTCTTTCGGATGATTGATCCTTCTTCCCGTGCCGAGGTTAGAAATATGGATCAGACCATCAATGCCTGGCTCAAGGTTTACGAAGGCCCCGAATGGTGTAAGACGGACGACTTTGCCGCTCACACGGCTTCCCTCCGCATAAGTGGCAGCAACACTTGACCAGGGATCAGGTTGCATTGCCTTGAGGCTCAGGCTAAGCTTGTTGTTCCCCCAGTCAAGAGAAAGGATTCTCGCGGTGACCTGCTGTCCAAGGGAAAGGATATCTGAAGGACGTTCGTTACGCGCCCAGGAAATCTCACTCGCCGGTATCAGACCATCAATTCCTCCCAGGTCTACGAATGCACCGAAATTCAGGACTGAGCGGACAGTTCCGGTGACTTCCATGCCTGTTTGAAGCGACGCTTTCAGCTTCTCTACTTTTTCCGCCTTTTCCTGTTCCAGGAGCGAGCGGCGGGACAGGATAATATTCTTGCCATTTTCCTCAAATTCAAGCACCTTGAACGGGAAGGTCCTGCCGAGGTAAATACCTCCTTCGCGACCACCTTTAAGGTCTATCTGGGAAAAAGGGCAGAAGCAGCGCACATCGCCTACAAGTACCTCAAAGCCACCTTTTACTTCACGTTTTATCTCGCCCTGGACAGGGATCTCAGCCTCGAAGGCATCCCTGATGTTCTTGAGGCTTATCGCAGAGTAGCCGCGTATCAGTGTTGTGAACTTCCGGATGCCGTTTTCGACAGAGACAAAAAATGCTTCAAACTCGTCGCCCGGCTTTACCTGCGCATTGCCTTCTTTATCTCTGAATTCACTCACGCTGATAGCGCCTTCACTTTTGTCTCCAAGGTCTATGAACGCGAGATCCCCGGAGATGCTGACAATCCTTGCTTTTATCTTTTGACCGGGGGAAAATCTGACCACCTGCTTGTTGCTCTTCTCGAATAAATCGGCAAAGCTCTCTGCCGGAGAACCGGAAGAGGTCACATCATTATTGTCTGAGGGAATATTTTCTGCTGATTCTGTGTTCATGCGCGCGTAACCTCTCAATGTGATTTAGGATGTATGCCCGTACTGTATACTTTTGGATTAACAGTTTGGCGGGTAACCAGTCTTCACAACCATTTTATAAAATTTGGTGAACGAGAGTCAAACAAAAGAAGACCTCAAACCTCGAACGCGTCCTGAATATACTCAAGGGACGGTTTGCCACCCTGCATTGAAACGCTAATGACGTCGAAGCGGACCGGTACTTCTTTCCTAAACCTCTTCATATAACTCAAGGCAACAGTTCGTATCTTCGCCCGCTTTCTTCTGGTAACCGCCTCAAAGGGGGCGCCATAGACATCCCCTGTCCTTGTCTTTACTTCAATAAAAACAAGCACATCTCCATCTTTTGCAATGATATCAATTTCACCCGATGGTGTGCGGTGGTTCATCTCAAGGATCAAGAGTCCCCTATCAGAACAAAGGGCTGCGGCGAGTTCTTCCCCTATTCTTCCGAGGTTCTTCATGGTGTCATCATCTCCCTTCCAGCCTCATGAGCAAAGAGGGGATGCTTTCAACATCCTTAATGTCCTTCTGACAGATCATTTTGAGCAGTTCTCTGAAGGCTGAAAATTCTTCCCAGTGTGTACGCAGATTGGCAGAAAGGGACTTGAACAGGGCTTCCCCTTTCGCATCCCAGTCAAGCAGTAAGACTATCGTGGGGAACTGCTCCGCAATTTTTTCAGAAAACTCATAAAGCCCTTTGCCGCCATGGAGCGCTATGATCTCTCCTGCTAAGCCGAGTTTTCTGAGGGCTAAAGCGTCTTTCTTCCCTTCAACGATTATCGGCACGTGATTGTTAAGTTCACAGAGAGCTTCCATTACCTCCCGGAGCCTTTCGGCCCGCTCAAGGTCTTCAGGGGCAGGGGTTTTTCTATAGTGGTTGCTGTTCATAACATGAATTTATACTATAATTTATAATATTATAGAACCATTTCAATGAGTTAGCCCAAGGGCTTAAGAAGGAATTAATGTTCACAGAGACAGAACAATACTGTCAATTATTTTATCTTATTTTCCGCATAAAAAGAAGATGATTTTAATATAAAGAAATGCTTTAAGATTTTCTTGGAATGCGATAATTTTTATTATAAGTTTGGTTGTTGACAAGAAGTATATTTTGATATATTTTAGTCATATGGCTGTTAAACTGGGGCAAATTCTGATAGCTTCGAGCATTATTACGGAAGAACAACTGAAACAAGCCCTCAATACCCAAAAAAAAGAGGGGGGAAGGCTCGGCACAAATCTTGTCAAGCTTGGCTTCATTACCGAAGAGAAACTTGTCGCTTTTCTGAGCAAGCAGTATGGTGTCCCTGCCATAAACCTTACTGAATACAAAATAGATGCTGCGGTCCTCAAGCTCATACCTGCTGACATGGCAAAAAAGTACCTTATTATGCCGGTTGCGAGGGTCGGGGCGACCTTGACTATTGCGATGGCAGACCCTTCGAATGTTTTTGCCATTGATGACGTCAAGTTCATGACCGGGTATAACGTCGAAGTGGTGGTATCTACCGAGAGTGCTATCGTTGGCGCTATTACCTCCTATTATCTAGGCAGGGGAGAGAATGTCCTTGCGACAGCCACATCACCTCAGCCTAAGGCCTCAGCATCAGCAATCCTTCAGGCAAAGGACTACACGCTGAGCGATGAAGATCTGAACACCGGTGCAGATGCTTTTGGCGGGGCGGATGAGGGCCCCCAGGTCAGTGTCGATGATTTCGATTCGATTGTCGGCAGCGCTCTTGACGGCGTGGACGTTATGGAGGAAAAAGAGGATGCCGAGGTCGTCAAGGAAGTTGAAGCGCCAATTGTGAAGCTGGTGAACGGTATTTTCGTCAACGCAATCAAATCAGGTGCGAGCGACATCCATGTTGAACCCTATGAACAATCTCTCCGGGTACGGTACCGTGTGGACGGTGTTATGTATACGGTTATGAATCTTCCTACCAAGATCAGGGCAGCGCTGACCTCCAGGATCAAGATCATGTCAAAACTCGATATTGCAGAGAGGAGGCTGCCCCAGGACGGCAGGATCAAGCTGAAGCTCGGAAAAAAGCGCGACATAGACTTCCGCGTCTCTGTTCTTCCCTGCCTCTTCGGGGAAAAAACGGTCCTCAGGCTTCTTGACAAGGGCAACCTGCAGGTCGATCTTACCAAACTGGGTTTTGAGCAGGCTGCAATGGACGACTTTATGGAGGCGCTCAATAAACCGTACGGAATGATTCTGGTCACGGGACCTACGGGCAGCGGCAAGACCACGACTCTCTATTCTGCACTGAATCATCTGAACAAACCGGATACGAACATTATGACCGCTGAAGACCCTGTTGAATTCAACTTCATGGGCATCAATCAGGTCCAAGTCAGGGAAGAGATAGGCCTCACCTTTGCAGCATCGCTGAGATCTTTTCTCCGGCAGGACCCTGACATCATCATGGTCGGTGAGATCAGAGACTTTGAGACCGCAGAAATCGGCGTCAAGGCGGCGCTTACCGGCCACCTTGTCTTAAGCACCCTTCATACGAATGATGCTCCCGGAACGATAAGCCGGCTTTTGAATATGGGTATCGAACCATTTCTGGTTTCTTCCGCGGTTGTCCTTATCCTTGCACAGAGGCTTGCAAGAAGAATATGCGCACAGTGTAAAATGGAAGACCCTATCCCTCCCCAGGCGCTGGTAAAGATCGGCTTTGGCGAGGAAGAGGCACGCAGCATAAAGGTTTTTAAGGGAAGGGGATGTCCAGCCTGTAATAACACGGGATATAAAGGTAGGGTTGCTCTCTATGAGGTCATGCTCATTAAAGACGAGATCAAGGAACTGGTACTTGAAGGTGCGTCCACTGCGGAAATAAAAAAGGCTGCAATCCGGCTCGGCATGAAGACCCTGAGAATGAGTGGTAAGACAAAAATCGTGGAAGGCGTAACTACTATAGATGAAGTATTACGCGTTACGTTTGAAGACTAAAGGAGAACTGAATGGCGACGATTTACGATCTGCTCAAAGTCATGATAGAGAAAGGAGCGTCGGACCTCCATATCACGACTGGCAGCCCACCAAGGCTTAGGGTAGACGGCAAGCTCATCCCTCTTGACCATCCGCCGCTGACTCCTGTCGAGACCAAGTCTCTCTGCTATAGTATTCTGACGGATGCCCAAAAGCACAAGTTCGAAGAGAACAACGAGCTTGACCTTTCTTTTGGCGTAAAAGGGCTCAGCAGGTTCAGGGGCAATGTCTTTATGCAGCGTGGTGCGGTTGCCGGTGCATTCAGGACCATACCCTTTGAAATAAGGACCTTTCAGGATCTTGGGTTGCCTGAGATCGTGAACGATCTGGTCAAGAAGCCCCGCGGGCTTATCCTGGTTACCGGACCTACGGGCAGCGGTAAATCAACGACCCTTGCCGCGATGGTCGACAGGATCAACTCGGAGCGGTATGACCATATCATAACGGTTGAAGACCCTATCGAATACCTTCATGGGCATAAGAAATGTCTCATAAACCAGCGAGAGGTGCATGCTGATACCTCTTCGTTCAAGGCTGCGCTCAGATATGTTCTGCGACAGGACCCCGATGTCGTGCTTATTGGCGAGATGAGAGACCTCGAGACCATAGAGGCTGCCCTCACGGTTTCCGAGACAGGCCACCTTACCCTTGCAACCTTGCATACCAATTCGGCGGTGCAGACCATCAACCGTATTATTGATGTTTTCCCTCCCCATCAGCAGGAGCAGATTCGCGTCCAGCTCTCGTTTGTTCTCGAGGGAATATTGTCACAGCAGCTGATTGCAAAGAAATCCGGCAAGGGAAGGGCTCTTGCGATCGAGCTGCTCGTACCGAACCCTGCGATCAGGAACCTTATCCGGGAGGACAAGATCCACCAGATCTATTCCTCGATGCAGACGGGGCAGTCGCGCTTCGGCATGCAGACGATGAATCAGTCTCTTGTAGAACTCTATACAAAGGGGCATATCTCATATGAGGATGCCGTAGGCAGGTCGCCGGTACCTGATGAAATAATCACGATGCTGCAGAGGCTCAGTTCTGCGCCCTCTGCGCGCGGGAGGTGATAGCAAATGGCAACGATATTTGAATGGTCAGGCAAGACAGGGAAGGGGCTGGTAGAGTCCGGTGAGCTTACGGCGAACTCCAAGGATGAGGTAATTGCCCAGCTGCGGAGAAAGAACATTACTGCCACGCTGGTCAAACCGAAGGAAAAGACTTCAGCGCTCGGCAAGCTGAGCTTTGGCGGAGGGGTAAAAGACAAGGATATTGTCGTTTTCACGCGGCAGTTTGCCACGATGATCGATGCCGGGCTTCCGCTTGTCCAGGCTCTGGACATTCTCTCTACCCAGGTTGAAAGCAAGACAATGGCAAAGGCTCTAACCATCATAAAGAGCGATGTCGAGTCCGGCTCTACGTATGCGGATGCGCTCAGGAAACATCCGAAAGTATTTACAGACCTCTATGCGAACATGGTAGCTGCGGGCGAGTCAGGGGGTATTCTTGATACGATCCTCAACCGGCTGGCTAACTATATCGAAAAATCGATGAAGCTTAAAAAGAAAGTAAAAGGCGCCATGATCTATCCGATCGTCGTCTCTACCATTGCCGTAGGCGTCATTGCGGTCATCATGGTCTTTGTCGTGCCTACATTTGCGAAAATGTTCGCTACCCTTGGCGGCACATTGCCCGCTCCCACAAAGCTCGTTATGAGCATAAGCAACTTTGTTGCGGGAATCGGTGGACTGATCGTCCTCATCCTGCTGATTGCGGCTGGTGTGGCATTTGTTCAGACACGGAAAACGGAAAAAGGGCGGGCGCTGACAGATGCTGCATTCCTGAAACTTCCCATCTTTGGTATTCTTCTCCGGAAGGTGGCGGTCGCCAAGTTTACCCGGACATTGGGGACGCTCATCAGCAGCGGAGTTCCGATCCTGGATGGACTTGAGATAACCGCAAAAACAGCGGGCAATAAAGTTATCGAATATGCGGTCATGGAGATTCGCCAGGCTGTTTCTGAAGGCAAGACAATTGCTGAACCCCTGATGAAAAGCGGCGTTTTCCCTCCCATGGTTAATCATATGATATCTGTTGGAGAATCGACCGGTGCCCTGGACGCCATGCTTTCCAAAATAGCAGATTTTTATGATGATGAAGTCGACAATGCGGTCGCCAACCTGACTTCGATGATGGAGCCGATGCTTATGGTCTTTCTCGGAGGTACGGTTGGTTTTATTGTCGTCGCCATGTATCTTCCCATATTCAAACTCATCACGCTCGTAAAATAAGCATATGGCATATGCCTTGATTGGCAGACTCAAGGCCCTGATCGGATTCAGGGCCTTGTTTGTCAGCCTGCTTCTCGGTTCGGCCTTTTTTTCCCGGATTGAATTCTTTCCCAATCCCCGGGCCTTATCCCTCTTCATTATTTCCCTCTATCTGCTCACCATTTGTTATGCACTTTTGCTCCAGAAAGTCAGGCGTCTCTATCTATTTGCCTATATCCAGCTTATTCTTGATGTTATCGCGGAGATAGCGCTCATCTATATCACCGGAGGCATCGAGAGCTGGTTCTCATTCACGTTGATTCTCACTGTTATCTCTTCGAGCACTGTCCTCAACCGAAGGGCAGGGTATGTCATCGCGAGCATGGGCAGCATCCTTTACGGGACGCTCCTTGACCTTCAGTTTTACCGCGTGCTGCCCTTGGACTATCAGGGGGTCATGCAGGAAAAGCAGTTTATCTATAATATCTTCATCCATACCGTGTCATTGTTTGTCACTGCCTATCTCACCGGCTACCTGGCGATCCGGATCGAAAAGACCGAGGAAAGGCTTGAAGAAAAGGATATTCACCTCAGGGAACTGGAGCTTTTCAATGTGAAAGTGATCGAGAGTCTGCCCAGCGGTCTCTTTACGACCGATCTGGAAGGGAACGTCCTTATCTATAACAGGGCTGCGGAGAAGATCATTGGGGCGAGCCATGAAGCGGTTATTGGACATAAGATAACGCTGGCCATTCCTTCCCTGACATTTCCGTTCAGGATCGGTAGGCATGAGGAAACATTGCAACTGCCGGGACAGGAAAAGAAGATCATCGGCATCAACGTGTCCGTGCTGAAGGACAGTGCAGAGAACGAGACCGGATATATCGGGGTGTTTCAGGATCTGACCAAGCTCATGGAGCTCGAGGAAGAGATGAAGAACAGGGAGAAATGGGCAGTCATCGGAGAGCTTTCGGCAAGTATAGCCCATGAGATCCGCAACCCTCTTGCCTCGCTCCGAGGATCGATCGAGATGCTCAAGGAGGGAAAGATACCCGAACGGCATCGCGAAAAACTCATGGAAATTGCTCTCAGCGAAATGCAGCATCTCAATAGCATTGTTACGGACTTTCTCACCTATTCCCGACCACGGCCGCTGGAGCTGCAGGAGGTGGATCTCCATGGATTGCTCAGAGACACGCTGTCACTCCTGGAGAACACCGGACAGGAGGGACCGCATATCAGGATACGGAAGGCATTTGACGGTCCCTTGCCCGTCCGGATAGATCCGATATCGATCCGTCAGGTCTTCTGGAATCTTGGCACGAATGCTGTAGAGGCAATGGATAAAGGCGGCATATTAACTGTTTCCACGGAGGATTTTCCTGACAGGATATCCATTGTGTTCTCTGACACTGGTCCCGGTATATCCCATGATGAACTGTCCAGGATCTTTTTTCCTTTTTATACGACAAAGGAGAGAGGGACAGGCCTTGGGTTATCGATAGCATACAGGATCGTCGAAGAGCATAAGGGGAGGCTGGAGGTTGAAAGCACGGCTGGAATCGAGACAACCTTTGAGATTATACTACCAAAGACCTATGCGACATAACGGGAAAATACTTATCGTCGAAGACGAAAAGAGCATGCGAGAGGTTCTTAAGATACTCCTCGAGGAAGAAGGATATGAAACGACATCTGCCGTTGATGGCATGGCCGCAACTGAAAAGATCCAGCAGGAAATCTACGATATCGTCATTACCGACTTGAAAATGCCCCGGGCTGATGGTTTTGAGGTGCTCAAAAGAGTGAAGGAAGCCTCGCCGTCAACTGTCGTTATCATGATCACGGCATTCGGCACGACGGAATCCAACATTGAAGCAATGAAACTCGGCGCGTATGATTTTATCCATAAACCTTTCAAGATAGACGAGATACGCCTTGTGGTCAACAAGGCCTGTGAGAGGAAGCGGCAGAGTGATGAACTGTCGCTGCTGCGGGAGAAGGTACGGACTTCGTACCAGCTCGAAAACATCATTGGCAAGAGTCCCAAGATGCAGGAGCTCTTCAGGCTCATCCCAAAGGTAGCCCAAAGCAATTCCAGCGTGCTGATTACGGGCGAAAGCGGCAGCGGCAAGGAACTTGTTGCCGCTGCTCTTCATAGCCTGAGTCCGAGGAAGAACAAGAATTTCGTGACGATCAATTGCGCCACCTTTCCCGAGGGTTTGCTCGAGTCAGAGCTTTTCGGGCATGTAAAGGGGGCATTCACCGGCGCGGTCAGCAACAAGCAGGGTCTTTTTGAGATAGCCGACGAGGGGACGATCTTTCTCGATGAGATTGCCGAAATGCCGGTTTCCCTTCAGGCAAAACTGCTTCGCGTCCTGGAGAACGGCACATTCAGGAGAGTCGGGGGCTTGGGGGACATCAAAGTCGACGTACGGGTCATCTCCGCAACGAACCGGGATCTTTCTGATGCAATGGCTGCAGCCGGGTTCAGGGAAGATCTTTTCTACCGATTGAACGTGGTACCGGTGCACCTCCCACCGCTTCGGGAGCGGGCTGAAGATATCCCGCTCTTCCTCGATCATTTTCTTGGCAGATTTTCTCCTGACAAGAAAGAATTCTCCTCCGAATCCCTCCGGCTGCTCATGAAATATCCGTGGAAAGGAAATGTGCGTGAACTGGAAAACATGGTCGAGAGAATTGTTCTCCTTACTGACCGGAAAGTCATCCTCCCCGAAGATCTCCCTGAGGAGGTCTTTGCTGCCGTGCGGCCGGCTGCGGCACTCCCTGACATGAACGATGGTGGTGTTGATCTCGAAAAGATCGTTGAGGAGATAGAGAAAAATTATCTGTGCACGGCTCTGGCAAAGGCAAATGGCAGCAAGACAGATGCTGCCAAGCTGCTGAATCTTTCGTTTCGGTCACTCAGGCACAGGTTGCAAAAATATGGGATAAAGTGATCATATGGCGGTTATGAAACTCGGCGAAGCCATGGTAAAGAACTCTCTGATTACCAGGGATCAGCTCAAGCAGGCCCTAGAACGGCAGGTCATCTTCGGTGGCAGAATTGGGACGAACATACTGGAACTGGGTGTCATTACAGAGGGGGATATGCTCTCATTCCTGAGCAGTTACCTCAAGGTTCCTGCGGCCAAGCCGTCAGACCTGAACGATATTGATGCAGAGGTAATCGCAAGTATCAGTCGCGAACTCGCAGAAAAGTATAGGGGTATGCCATTCAGAAAAGACCGGAACAGACTGCATGTTGCCATGCTCGACCCACGTGAGATTGCAAGCATTGATGAAATGCGTTTCCTGACGGGGAGTGACATCATCCCATATATCATCACGGACCTCAGAATGTACTATTGTCTTGAGAAATATTACGGCATCAAGCGGGACCTTCGTTATATCAGTGTTTTCGGAAAGGAGGAGGCCGCAGGAGAGAAAAAGTCGGATGACGTTAAAGAGCAGCTCCTGAATGCCAAGGAACAGTTTGCTGGTGTACGGGACCGGGAAGAGGTCATCGGCATCCTCCTGAACGAGACAAAGCCGCTGGCATCTCGGGCGTCGGTGTTCCTGGTCAAAGGGGGCGTCATTAGCGGCTGGAAATCAAGGAATATACCTGTCGAGCAGTTTGAGGTCCCTGTCGATGATCTGTCCATCTTCTCTGAGGTGCTCAACAGAAAGTCATACTACCGGGGACCTCTCCTGAAGATGCCCGGCAACGAGTCGCTTATCGGGCGGCTGGGAGGGCTGCCACAGGACTGTTGCATGATCCCAATACATGTCAGAGACAAGATTGTGGGGTTGCTTTACGTCGACAACGGCAATAACGCTGTGCTTGACGCAGGTGTCGGTCATATCAACAGTCTCGTTGCCATGGCAGCAATCAGCTTTGAGATCGTGATCCTCAGGAGAAAACTCTTCGACCTATAGAACGATGCGCTGCCTGCCTGTGTAGATGTTCATTCTGTCGCCCCGCGCAAAACCTATCAGCGTAAGTCCTGATGCTTCAGCAATATCGACCGAAAGGCTTGTTGGGGCAGCGCGGCTGATGATCACCGGGATGCCGCATCGGGAGCACTTGGAGACGATTTCGGAAGAGAGCCTCCCGCTGGCCAGCATGACCTTCCCCGAAAAAGAAATATCCTCAAGGAGAGCATAGCCGATGACCTTGTCTACGGCATTATGCCTTCCGATATCTTCGGCGAATATGATCGTCTTATGGGCATCTGCAAGCGCTGCGCTGTGGACTCCTCCTGTTGCCTTGTATCCTTCGGAGCGTTTCTGGAAGTCACGGTACAGATCCCTTATGTCCTGAAGACGGAAGACGGCCGGATCGGAGATCTTTTCCTCCCGGAGCCCTCTGTCCAGACTTATCCCGCCGGCACAACCCGAAGTGACCGTTCTCTCTCCTTCGGCAATGGTTCCCGTTGACGGGATGTCGACCGTGATCACGTCACCATAGGTAATCGAAAGCCGCTCAGCACACCATCCCCCGGAGATCAGGCCTTCATTGTATATCACGCCCACGACGAATTCCCGTATCATCTGGGGGCTGCAAAATAGGCTGAGGGCATGTTTTCCATTAACGGAAATGCGCACTTTCTTTTCTACAGCAACGGAATCCTCGACTTCTTCAGCAGAGGCCCCCCTGATCTTGAGTACGGAGATCTTGTGGAATGCGTCCATCCTCTATTATACCTGCAGAGCCCTTTCGCTAGCCGCTGAGGCGCACTTGACAACAGGCATAGGAGCTTCTTATTATGTCATGTTCGGGGCGTAGCGCAGTCCGGTAGCGCACACGGTTCGGGACCGTGGGGTCGAAGGTTCAAATCCTTTCGCCCCGACCATCTTTCCTCCTGATTTCATTGAATTATTTTGCTACCGCACCCTGAAAAATGGGTTCGAAGGGGTCGTAGTGTCACTTCTCCACAACATAGTGCTTCTGTCCTGTTACGAGGTTCCCGTGCCCTAACTGTCGAGCGATTTCCTGAAGAGCTTTTTTCTTGTATTCAGCCATGATTTCCGTCGCTTTACTGTGACATGAGATTTGTTCCAGACTTATGTGCTTCACTTTCGCATCGCTGCAAGCTTTTGTCCAGATCTTATAGCGCCGATCCGATGTGATGGGGCAGCCATTTCCCTTGGCAACAACCAAAACTCAATTTCTTTCTTCCTGAAGCCCGCAAGAATCTTGCGGTGCGATAACTGTTTCTTTGACCTCCCCGTTAATAGGTATTCCAGGGCAAAATGTTGTGAGCTCCCAAAGGAAACATGTTGTGCGGCAGGATACGATGAATACCGATTACTATGCAACATCACGCCCTCTTACCTGCCTGACATTCTTATAGAACTCCGTATCAGTCGCATTTCTCAATAACTCAGGGGTATCTCTTACATAGATACGGCAGATAAAAAACCGGCCGCCCTCTAGGGGAGAGATAACAACCGTATCGTCGTCCTTGAGTTGGGTGGCTTTGCCGAGGATATCAGGAGAAGCTATAGAGGAGAGTGCTGCGAGTATCAGCTTAATGACATACAAATTTCGCACTTGATCATAACCAAGTAAGCAATACATTTTACTCCGCTGGTTCCCGTATCTATAATGGGGACTTCATAGGCAAATATTCTTTTGTCTCTCCAGACCTTTCGACTAAACTGCAATCGTAACTTTCCAGGGAGATAGACGTCGCGTTGAATCTTATATTCTCTGTTATGATCTTCACTTTTGGATTACTCGCGAGGCATCATTGCATCTCGCCGGGTTGGGACATGTTAAGTACTGAAGTTATCATAATTCATACGATTAACGTAACTTAATTTGACATTGCCTTTATAGTCTTGTATGGTTATTAAGCTTGATTGGTGCTATTTGAAATTTTGTTGTTAGCCGTATGTTGTTTCCGAAAAAGGTAAACCCTCAGAAATGGGGGGGCGCAAAGCCAATGGATCCCGGGATGGATGGCCTGGCTGCCGAAGAAACACGCTGATAAGGAAGTAAGGATCTGCCTTATTGCCCTCGTTGCTCGTCTTATGACAGCCTGTTTCTCTTAACCGAGGAACAGGCTTTTTTTGTGGGATCAGTTGTATTGACTCTCCCTGCATTCTGCAGGGAAATCTACCGCCAAGAAGGAGGCAGCAAATGAAGAAAGCCGTACTCGTAAGTCTTATCGCTATGTTTGGAGCGCTCATGTTCGCGTCGATTGTGAGCGCGCGGTCCCCTTATCTTTCAGGTACTTCAGGTGTAAACACCGTCTGCGGCACGAACTACGATTGCGATCTCTGCCACGCGAATCAGAACAATGCAAACACATGGACGACGTCGGGCGCATGTGGTTTCTGTCCGAACGACCCTGACTGCGCGGCGACTACGCCAATCTGTACCGACGCAGATCGAGACGGCTATAATGCTGAGGGCGGAGACTGTGGGGCTATCGACTGCAGCGATAACAACTCAGCGGTCAATCCAGGCGCCACTGAAATCTGCAATAACAATATCGATGACGACTGCGATGGTCGTGTCGACTGCGCCGATGCAAACTGTGCAGGCAATGCGGCCTGTGCAGGGATATGTGTCCCGACTGCACGGAATGAAAGAAAAGCCTGCACCGGCGGAGCAGACGACGACTGCGACGGAGCAATAGACTGTGGCGATTCAGACTGCCGCAGTAACTCTGCGTGTGTCACCGCCACGTGCACCCCGGAGAGGAAGGGCAAAACCTGCTCAGATGGGAAAGACAACGACTGTGACGGACTCGTCGACTGCAACGATCCTGATTGTGCAGGAAACCGCGCCTGCAGATAGTGACGTTAGTCGGGATGTTCCTGCTGATTTTATTGGTGTAACTATGAAGAGGGCCGAGGCTTCCCGGCCCTCTTCGTCTGAGCCAAATTCGCTATGCCCCGTAATATTGCCACGGGGAATCCAAAAGTGCTTAACGCCATTTGTACTCAGCAGTAGAGCATTTGACCTTGATGGTGCTTATTACGAGGTAAAATGTGTAATAGTTTCAATTTTTAATGCCTTCGGGTAAGTTGCTGTACTAAACGTTCCTGCAATGAGAATTACGGATTGAATCATGATAGTTTGAGTGGCAGAGCCACCCTGCAACTTCCAGTGAACACGTTAGACCGGATTACTAATCTGAAACCTGTGCGGTATAAGACATGAAGTCCTCAGTTATTAATTATTAAAACTGGCGTTAACTGCGGGAAGGAATGCTGCTCTCTATTCATTGTTGCGAGCTATCTCTTCTGAAGGCATATGGCAAACTCTCAGGACGTTATTATAGGTATCCGTGTAACTCTGAGAGCAGGATATTTCTTGCGGCTTGGGTGCATGGCGGATTCGTGGAGGGAAATAGCCCCAAAATAAAATATTAGAATTAGTTACAAGGAAGGTCGAAGGTTCAAATCCTTTTGCCCCGACCATTCTTTCTTGCCGGTCTTTTGCGGTTTCCTGCTTTTTTTGGTAAGGTGTTCCCTGTATCCTCTTTACGCCGCAGATACAGCGGATGGAATGATATTTACGGCACAGACCTTCAACTCGGGTATCTTGACATGCGGGTCGAAGGCGTCATTCGTGATAACATTGGCAGCGGCCTCCCGATAGTGCATGGGGATGAAGACCGTTCCTTTCGAGACGCGCAGCGTTACCCGGGCCTTGATCGATATCTCTCCGCGGCGCGAGCGCACCGTGATGGTATCCCCGTTCCTGATCCCGAGGTT
>DKBO01000236.1 GCA_002448975.1 Nitrospiraceae bacterium UBA6898 | reverse complement strand
TTGCCGTGGTCAAGGAAAACCCCTTCCGGCTTGCGACCGATATCTTCGGCGTCGGATTCAGGACAGCAGACACTATCGCGGCAAAGCTCGGCATGCCGAAAGATGCGCCTATGCGGGCAGAAGCCGGAGTTCTGTATGTGCTGCAGCAGCTGGCTGGTGAGGGACATGTCTATTACCCTTACGACGAACTCATTGATGAATGCCTCAAAATCCTTGATATCGGCCCTGCTCCGNNCGGCGGACCGGGAACCGGCAAGACAACGATCATCCGGGCGATTCTCAGACTGTATCGGGGCTCCGGTATGCGGGTCCTCCTCGCGGCCCCCACAGGCAGGGCAGCGAAGCGAATGGCAGAAGCGACCGGGCATGAGGCAAAGACCATTCACCGCCTTCTTGAATTCAGTCCGAAGAACAACGGGGGATTTCGAAAAAACGAGGAGAACCCGCTTGAGGCAGACCTGATCGTGATCGACGAGACATCCATGGTGGATGTGATTCTCATGTATCATCTGCTTCAGGCAGCACCAAAGGAGGCTACGCTCATCCTCGTCGGTGACGTTGACCAGCTCCCGTCCGTGGGCGCGGGCAATGTGCTCAGAGACATCATCGACTCCGGGCAGGTACCCTGCGTCCGGCTGGACGAGATATTCCGGCAGTCGCGGGAAAGCCTTATTATCGTCAATGCCCACCGGATAAACAGCGGTGAGTTACCGGTCACGCGGGCAGAGCAGGAGGGTCAGCAGGACTTCTATTTCATCCAGCAGGAAGAACCGGAGAAGGTGCTCGATGCGATCCTGAACCTCTGCAGTGAAAAGGTCCCCAACAAATTTGGTTTCGACCCCCTGAACGATATCCAGGTGCTCACGCCGATGCACCGGGGCATTGTCGGTGCATCTAATCTGAACGCTGAACTCCAGAAACACCTGAACCGTTCCGGCGATGAACTGATCAGGGGGACAAAGGTTTTCCGCACCGGTGACAAGGTGATGCAGATCCGGAACAATTATGACAAGGATGTCTATAATGGGGACATCGGCAGGATTGCTTTGATCAATCAGGAAGAGCACGAAGTCGCTGTTGACTTTGACGGCAGGATGGTGGGCTATGATTTCACCGATCTTGATGAGATCATGCTGGCCTATGCAGTTTCGGTGCACAAGTCACAGGGAAGTGAATATCCCGTAGTCATCATGCCGCTCCTGACACAGCATTATCTGCTGCTCCAGCGGAACCTCCTCTATACGGCGGTAACGCGGGGAAAGAAGCTTGTCATCCTCATCGGCACAAAAAAAGCCCTCGCCATTGCCATCCGGAACAACAAACCCCAGCAGCGCTACACGATGCTCAAAAAACGCCTCATTCCCGAAAAGTCTTAACTGTGGAATACACCGACTCCCATTTGGAAGGCACTGTCAAGCAAAGAAGATCTGGTACCGGAAGTTTTTGACTTCACTTTATAAGGACGGCCAGAAAACCCCATGGCTTTTAGGCCTGGGGATGAATGGCCGCCCTTATAAAACGCCATCTCTCATAATGTAATATGCCGCTCTTGACAATTTGTTCGCAAACGCATTGCAGGCAATCGGTTCGTTTGTGCGCCTGCGCTTCTGGTCATAATAGGCCCTCGATTCGGGGTCAAACCGCCGCGCAAGCTCTGCCGCCTCCGCATACGCCCATGATAGATACTTGTTGCTATTTTTCCTGTTGCCCGTCCTTTTCTTCTTCTCATTACTGAACCTCGCCACCGGAACCTTCCTGCGGTATGATACATAATTGCCCACCCCCGGAAGGCGATCAAAAGGAGCTGTCTCCATCATGATGGTCAGTGCCAGCACTCTTCCCACTCCCGGCAAGCTCAAAAGAAGGTCATACGCTTTTCTCAGAGACAGCTTTCTTTCCACCGCCCTCTCAATTGCGATGATCTGCCTGCTTAAAGAGTCAATCGCATCCTTGCTCATTTTGCCGGCAAGGGTAGGATCATCATTGCCTGCCAATAATGGCGTCACATGGTCTGTTGTCAATGCCTTCGTACGATTCGTATTCATCTTTGTCCCCATGTTCCTGGCCAGGATGTTCTGAAGACTCAGAGTGAGCAATGTTTTCAGCCTCGCCAGAGGCCCCCGCTTCCTAAGCAGATCTCGCAGAGGCCTTTGCTCCTCTGGATAGATATATCCCTCAGGCAATATCTTTAATCTCAGCATCTCTGCAAGCCAGAACGCGTCATGCTCGCCATCTCTCTGTTTGAGTCCCCAATACTGATGGATTCAAGAGGGATTGGCCAAATGCACATCATAACCCTCCTCAACCAGAAAATCCACGAGCCAGTACCAGCTATAAGTTGATTCCACAACGACTCCAACAATATCACTTTTGAATATTCTGAACGTTGCTGAAATCAGACTTGGATCGTTTCGAAGTTTTTTCTTCCATATCCCCTTGCCATCCTCACCGATGATCCCCACATATGTGTTGCGTGAATAGAGATCAAAGCCGGTGTACAATCCCAGACGGTACCTCCTAAGGTTAGATTTCCTCTTACCTAGAGCATACCGTCTAAACGATATGCTCGGGAGATGCCCTCTATATGATTATCTACTCAATACATTGCGACGAATTGCAACAGTGAGGATAACCTCTTGTTTCTCATGCCAGTTTCGTTGCTCCTGAACCTGTTTCTTGCCATTCCTTTCCATTCAATCTTAACCGGACAGTTTATGTGCTACAGATACGGACAGTTTATGTGTTCGCTACACACAATAAAAATGACGCTTGACAGTGACCATGATCGGATATAGAATGAAAACAATTAGGAACCATTCCGAATATGAAAAGCCACCCAGGGACGCAGGAAATCGAACAGAAGCTGATAGCGGGCCTCCGGGAAAAAGGGTACAAGTTAACCTCGCAGAGGCTTGAGATCATCAAACTTCTGTCACATGACAGATCGCATCCGGGGGCAATGGATATTTTAGAGAAGGTCAGACAAAAAGCCCCCAAGATCAGCATGTCAACGGTCTATTACACCCTTGAAATGCTCAAGAAAGAGGGGTTGATTGGAGAACTCGAATTTTATGACAAGGACAACCGGTATGATGTCAATGTGTCGAATCACATCAATCTGATCTGCAAGGAATGCGGCAAGATCGAGGATTTTACGCGAGAGCTGCCCTTCTCTTCTGAGGTGATAGAAGAATTGACCGGCTTCCGGCCTGTAGGGATAAGGTTTGAATACTATGGGTATTGCAAAGGCTGCAGGGACAAGAGGAAGCGGTAACTCTTTCTTCCGGGCGTTTCGGAAGAATTCAGATTCAGGCAGAAGGTTCGGGCGGAGATCCCCCCGTGATATCAATGTCAGTTACGCAGCCTGTTGGCAGAAGCTAATATTAAGGCAAAAAAGGAGATTATTATTACAGAAGAGAAGAAACTGGCAA
>DKBO01000076.1 GCA_002448975.1 Nitrospiraceae bacterium UBA6898 | reverse complement strand
TACTGTATATTGTCAATAACCTTGCCGTGCCGGCAGGACTGACAAAGTCCTATCCGGTATTTGCCGGTGTGAACAGCGCCAACGTGCAGTGGTGGTACGGCCATAATGCGGTCGGCTTCATTTTTACCACGCCGATCCTGGCGATGTTCTACTATTTTCTTCCCAAGTCGACCGGTCTGCCGATCTACAGCCACCGGCTCTCGATTGTGGCGTTCTGGTCACTGGTCTTCGCCTATCTCTGGACCGGGGCGCACCACCTGGTATATACCCCGCTGCCTGACTGGATACAGACGCTCGCCATCGTCTTTACCCTGTTCCTCATTGCGCCGTCATGGGGCTCAGTCGTGAACGGCTACTATACGGTCGGCTCTGACTGGAGCAAGATGCAGACCAACTACCTGACCAAGTTCTTCATCATGGGCATCACCTTCTACGGTCTGCAGACCGTTCAGGGGCCTACCCAGGCCATCCGGGTGGTGAGCCAGCTTATCCATTACACGGACTGGGTGCCCGGACATGTGCATATGGGCACCATGGGCTGGGTCACCATGACCACTGCCGCCTCCATCTACTATATTATCCCGAAGATATACAACACGGAGATCTACAGCATCAAGGTGGCGAACACGCATTTCTGGCTTGTGCTTATCGGACAGCTCATGTTCTCGATTACCATGTGGATCACCGGCATCCAGCAGGGGGCATTGTGGAAGGCTACGAATGCTGACGGCAGTCTCAAGTACACCTTCATGGAAGGGCTGGCGAAGAACTACCCCTATTGGCAGCTCAGAACGGTTGCCGGCGTCATCTTCACCGTGGGCATGCTCTTCTTCATCTATAACATTTACATGACGATCCGCAAGGGCAGGTCACTTGCGCCATCGCAGGCTTAGGGGGTAGACCATGGCTGGTGAACTCTACAGAAAACCGATCATGTTTGCCATAGTTGCAACGGTCGTGATCCTCATCGGCACGATCGTCACGATGTTCTATCCCATGTTTACGGAAGGCATGCACCCGAAGCTCGAGAATCTGAGACCCTACACAGCGCTTCAGCTTGCTGGCAAGGACATCTATATGCGCGAGGGCTGCAACAACTGCCACACCCAGACCGTCAGGCCGCTCAAGACGGAAGTAATGCGCTACGGCGAGTACTCGAAGGCCGGAGAGTTCGCCTATGACCGGCCGTTCCTCTGGGGTTCCAAGCGGACCGGGCCTGACCTCGCACGCATCGGAGGGAAATATCCCGATGCCTGGCACTACCAGCATTTCGAGAACCCCCAAGCCTTCTTCGCTCAGTCGAACATGCCGAAATACGGCTGGCTCAAGGATCGCAAGCTCGACCCTGCAGATAGCGAGTCGCATATGAAGGTCAACGGCTTTCCTTACACTGCGGAAGACATAGGGGGACTGGCTGCAAAGTCAGAGCTTGATGCCCTTGTGGCATACATGCAGGTCATCGGCACGGCCGTAGCCAAAAAGGCCGCCCCGGTCGCCGCTGCAGCGGCAGAAGAGCGCAATCCGCTGGAAGGTGACGAGAAAGCTCACGAACGCGGTGAGGTTGTCTACAAACAGCATTGTGATGCCTGCCACGGAGATGACGGCAAGGGCGGTATAGGCCCCAGTCTGACGGACACCACCTGGCTGAACAAAGAGGGCGACATCGGTGACGGCAGGATCTATGAGATCATCGCAAACGGCACGCCAAACGGTATGCCGCCCTATGCGAACCAGCTGGACAAGGACAAAATATGGTCCCTGGTTTCCTATATCCGTCACGAACAGCACAAAAATAAGTAAGGAGGAAGACACATGGCGGAAGATTTTGACAATGTGAATATAGAAGATCTTGAAGCAAAGGATACCGCAAGGAAAATTCCTCTTGGCTGGCTCATCCTCTTCTGGGGGCTGATCCTCTGGGGCATCTACTATTTTGCGATGTACTCGCCAGTGATCAGCGGGTGGACCCAGGAGAAGGCCTATGAAGAATCGGTAACGAAGTAACCCTAGGCGGTGCCGGCGGCCTCACCCGGCTGCCGGCACATGGTCATAAGGAGATGACATGGACATATCGATACTGGCAACCATAGCTTTCACGGTTATCCCGACCTGTGCCATCGTGGCGCTCTATCTTATGATGAGCAGAAAGAAGAAATAGGTGCAATGAACGCACAGAACATTGCCTATATCGTTTTCGGCCTTACCCTAATCGTACTCTTTGGCATCATCATTGCCTTCTACTACTCCCGGAAACGGCATACCAAGGTGGAAGACCCCAAGTACAAGATGCTCGAAGATGACGAATAGGCGCATTCGCCCCTGGCGCCGCTTCGCAGAAGCGGTGCAGGCGGTGCTGCTACTCGGCATTCCTTTTGTCAGGATAGGGGGTGAAAGCGCGCTGCGTTTTGACATCCCGACCCTGCGGCTGCATCTGTTCGGCACGATCCTCTGGATGGACGAGTTCTTCATCGTTTTGATCGCAGTTTTCTTCGTCACCTTCCTCGTCATATTCATTACCCAGCTCTTTGGCCGCATCTGGTGCGGGTGGCTCTGTCCGCAGACCGTCATCATTGACATGACCGGTTTTCTTGACCGGGCACAGGGAAAGTCATTGCCGCAGAAAACTGCTGCGTATTTCCTCACGCTGCTCGTCAGCATCGTCGTCGCAGTTGACCTCATATGGTATTTCATCTCCCCCTATGATTTTCTTCCTACCCTCATGAACGGGACGCTCGGGACAGTCACCGGCGGATCCTGGGCCGTCCTGTCCGCCGTTACCTTCCTGAATTATGCGTTCCTCCGCCACACCTGGTGCGCCACGGTCTGTCCCTATGCAAAGCTTCAGGGCGCCCTTTTTGACGACAGGACCATGATCATCGGCTTCGATACCCGCAGGAAAGGTGAGTGTATGGACTGCAGGGCCTGTGTCAGGGTATGCCCGGTTAATATAGATATCAGAAATGGCCTGAATGCTGCGTGCATCAACTGTGCCGAATGCATTGATGCCTGTACTGAACGGATGGAGAGGAAGAAGAGCGAAAGTCTGATCAGCTATTTCTTCGGCACNNCCCTGCTGAGCCTTGCTTTCTTGCTCTTTCTTTCGCTTTCCCGAAACCCGCTGGACGTGACCGTCCTGCCGGGCAGAGAATTCAGGGCAAGGATGACTGCGCAGGGTGAAGTGATCAATGTCTATACCCTGGCCGTGGAAAACAGAGGACAGAGCGATCTGTCCCTCTCGCTGAAAGCGCTCAGGGACGGTGCGCAACTCAAGGCGGCACCGGGGAAGATCATGATCAGGGCTGGGGAATACACGAGGGTACCTGCCTATGTCTTCAGCCCGGGATCTGCAGGTTCCTTTCAGTCTGGACAAGCAGAGCTGATACTGGAATCAGACGGGCCATATAACATCAGGGTCACCCGACAGGTGAGCCTCGGTGTCCCGGAGACGCCGTGAAAAAACTGCTGCTCCTGGTAACCTTCATTGGTATGGCTGCGGTCATCGGGGCGATCGTTGTCGGCAAGTATACCTTTGACGGTACGGTGGTCGATAATCCATATGAAAAAGGGCTTCTGTGGGATGCCGAGCAGAAAGAGCGGGAATCGTCAGGGTGGAATATCGACATCCAACCCCCCTCTCCCACGGTCGGCTGGAACGAAATGGTCATCCATGTCCGGGACCGGACCGGAAAGTCTCTTGCCGCTGAGGTGATGCTCACCGTCAGCAGGCCTTCGTCAAAAGGCTTCGACCGGCAATACAGTGCTTTGCTGACGGAAAAGGGATCATACGTGGTGCAGGTTGATCTGCTGCTCTACGGATACTGGGACCTGGATATCCGGGTGACAGCCGAGGACAAGACGATCCTGTTCCACAGAACAGTATTTGCCCTTAAGGGTACCTGAGCGATGCGGGCCAGGCATGTCAGCGTTCTTCTGCTTTTTGTTCTCCTGTCGTCTGCCTATGCTGCGACCTGTCCGACAGCAGAGTGCGACGTCAGTCGCGGCGCCTGCATTGCCCTGACGGGCAGCACCACTGTAACGCTGGATATTTCTCCCAAACCCGTGAGGGCAATGAAAGAGCTGTTCTTCACCGTAACGGTAAAGGGCGCGAAGATACCAGCACCTCTCCTCCTTGTGCTTTCAATGCCCGGCATGTATATGGGCAGGAATGAGGTTGTATTGAAACAGGTTTCGGACGGTTCATTCACCGGCAGAGGAATCATCCCGCGCTGTCCGACCGGCAAGAAGCTCTGGCAGGCAGATATTGCCCTCCCCGGGGGAGGCAATGTCTCATACCGGTTCCATGTCGATCACTGATTCGATCTATCTCCTGATGCTCGGCTCCGGCCTTCTGGGAGGCTTCGGCCATTGTGCCGGCATGTGCGGACCTGTTGTAGCAGCCTATACCCTTGGAATAGGCCTGCCGGCAGGGCATATGCGAACGTACCCGCTTCCCCAGGTAATGTACAACGCCGGAAGGATCACCACCTACAGCATTATGGGCGGTATCATGGGCATGACCGGCTCGTTCGCAGGAATCGCAGCGTCCATCGAGCGCTTTCAGAACCTTACCATGGCAACTGTCGGATTGGTCATGGTCATCCTGGGCCTGGCGTCAACCGGCTGGTGTTCTCTCCCCAAAGGCAGCGCCGGCAGAAACATCACTGCCCCGGTCTCCGCATTCGTGAGCCGCATCATCCGGTTCATCTCGGCAACAGATACCACAGGCTCTGTCTACGTCATCGGAATGGTAACCGGCTTCATTCCCTGCGGCTTGTTGTATAGCGCGTATATCGCTGCCGCCGGCACCGGTGCGACGGCCGGCAGCGCGGCGGAAGGCTTTCTCAGGGGCATGTCCATGCTCTTTCTGTTCGGCCTCGGCACAGCGCCTGCCCTTCTGCTCATTGGACATATCACGGCACGCAAAGGTGAATGGATACGGAAGAGACTGTACACGGCCGCTTCCCTCTTTATGATAGCTATCGGTGCTATCTTCATCTACCGTGCATTCAGCGGCTGATATGGCGCTACAGACCTGCGATCACTGTCAGCTTGCCTTCCCTGAACGCGACGCGGTCAGCGAGACCGTAGACGGCAGGGAACGCGTATTCTGCTGCAGCGGCTGCAGGACAGTCTTCCTCCTGATCCGAAGCGAGGGACTTGATGCATTTTATCGCAAAAGAACGTTGGATTCGCCCGGTGTACCGGTCAATCAGCAAAAAAAGGTCGACGCAGGCCTGTTCACAGAGGACATGCGGCAGGCAGGGCAGGAACGCGAGATCGACATCCTCATAGAGGGAATCCGGTGTGCATCCTGTGTATGGCTGAACGAGAAGTTTCTCGCCCGCACTGAGGGCGTCGCATATGCACGGATCAATTATGCGACGCACAAGGCCAGGATTCGCTGGGACCCTGATCGCGTTACGCTTGAGCGGATACTGAAACGGATCCAGTCGATCGGGTATGTCCCGCGTCCCTATCGCGAGTCCGCGCACTTCCGGCAGAAAAAAGCAGAGGCAAGGGACCTGCTGGTGCGGTTCGGCACAGCCGCGTTCCTCTCCTCGCAGCTCATGATCTACAGCATTGCCCTGTATGCGGGATATTTTCAGGGTATCGATCCTGCGACCAGGTCAGCCCTCGAGTTCATCGCCATGGCGCTCACCATCCCGGTAATATTTTACTCAGGCATGCCCTTTATAAAGAATACCTTCATCGGCCTGCGTCATCTGCATTTCACCATGGACGCTCTCATCACCATCGGTTCCGGTTCGGCGTTTGTCTACAGCGTGTACCAGATGGTTATCGGCGGAACAGTCTATTTCGACACTGCGGCAATGATCATTACCCTTATCCTTCTCGGCAGATACATCGAGACAACGGCAAAAGGACGGGCCGCAGAAACGATCGAGCGGCTTTCGGAACTGAGCCCCAGGGAGGCACGGGTACTGAAGCAAACCGGCACGGCGGATCCCCTTTCGCAGGATACCGCGATGATACCGCTCGCTGAACTGAAGGAAGGGGACTGGGTGAAAGTACTCCCCGGTGAGCGTATACCTGCTGACGGCAGGGTTGTGCGGGGTGAGTCCGAGGCAGACGAATCACTCCTCACCGGAGAATCGCTTCCCGTCTTCAAATCAACGGGAAGCAAAGTCATCGGCGGCGCCATAAACCTCTTCGGCACATTCATCTTTGAGGTCACAGGGACGGGCAAAGACACATTCCTGGCTTCGATTGTACGGTCTGTTGAAGATGCCCAGGCAAGAAAACCCCGGCTTCAGCTTCTTGCGGACCGGATCGTGGGATACTTTGTCCCTGCTATTCTGCTTCTCGCTGGCATCACCACAGCGGTATACCTCCTGAAGGGCAGTCCCACAGACGCGGCCCTTATGGCGGGGATATCCGTTCTGGTGATCGCCTGTCCGTGCAGCCTTGGTCTTGCCACGCCACTGGCGGTGCTGGTCTTCACGACGATGGCTTCAGCACGGGGAATCCTCGTAAAAGGCGGAGACGTGCTCGAGAATGCCAGCACCATCGATCATGTGATCCTGGACAAGACCGGGACGCTTACCGAAGGCAGACCAACCCTCAGGGAAGTTATCGCCGTTGATCCTATCTTCGGAAAGGAATATCTGTGCAGGATGGCAGCATCCATTGAAAACCTGGCAGAACACAGCATCGGCCGGGCCATCACCGCGGCGTCCGACGGTCCTTTCCTTCCCGTACGTGATTTCAGGGTGGTTCTGGGGCGCGGTGTGAAGGGCACCATCGGGGACACGGAATTTTTGCTCGGCAACAGGGCCTTCATGCTGGACAGCAAGGTCGCGCTGCATGACCCAGTTACTGATTTTGATGAGATGGACCAGTCATACGAAAAGACAGGGAATACGGTAGTCTTTATGGGATGGGAGGGAAAGGTGCGGGCACTGTTCATCATTACTGATATTCTCAGACAGGAATCTGCCGATGCTGTCCGGGAAATTCTTGACCTTGGCCGGGAGGTATCTCTGGTAAGCGGAGATAACCGGCCAACAACGGAGGCTGCAGCCGCAGCTGCAGGAATTCCGTCTGCTGCTTCGGAAATGTCTCCTCTGGAGAAGCGTGAGCTCATCCGGGGGCTGCAGGAAAAAGGTAAAAAGGTCATGATGATAGGAGACGGCATAAACGATGCACCGGCTCTCACGGAGGCGATTGTCGGTATTGCCATGGGAAAGGGAACGGACATAGCCATGGAAAGCGCCGATGCAGTCCTCGTCAGAAATGATCTGACCCTCATACCCTCTATGATCCGTCTTGCCGGCAGGGCTTATAGCGTGATCAGACAGAACATATTCTGGGCCTTTTTCTATAATATCGTGGCGCTGCCGCTCGCCGTGTCAGGTATTCTGCACCCTATCATGGCTGCGGGAGCCATGGCAGCAAGTTCACTTTTTGTGGTGATCAATTCCTCGCGGCTCCGTAAAGGAGCAGATACCTGATGTGGACTCTCGCTTTTCTTATCTTCCTTTCCCTGGTACTGGGTATCGGAGCCTGGCTCTTCTTTCTCTGGGCTGTCAAAAGTGGACAGTATGATGATCCTGAAGGGCCTAAGTACCGGATGCTTGAAGATGACGAGGATGAACCGGAGAAAAAAAACAGGGCATCCTGACGTAAGGCATGCCCTGTTTCAGCATCTGTCGAAAAGCGGACTATTTTGCCGGAGCCGGCGTCTGGGCAGGCTGCCCTGAAGGCGCAGACTGTATTGGCGGTGCTCCCTGAATGGGTCCTGTTGCTCCTCCGGGTATCGTGGTCTTCTGCTGCTGCGTTGCTGCAGGTATCTTGCTCAGCACCGACGTTTCCCGGCTGGTCACAATGGCCAGCAGAAAGGATGATATCATGAACAAAACAGCAGCGACCGTCGTAAGCTTGCTGAAAAACGTTGCTGCACCGCGTGCGCCGAATAGGGTCTGACTGGATCCGCCGAAGGCTGCTCCCATTTCGGCGCCCTTCCCTCCCTGGATGAGCACGATCACAATAAGGAATAAACAGACAGTCAGATGAACGATCAATATCAGTGTTGCCATTACTTCTCCTTTTTATAACAGACTAATTTCGCAAAACTGTCCGGCTTGAGACTTGCGCCCCCGACAAGTCCTCCGTTGACATCCTGGCATGCCATGAGGCTGTTGACATTCTCAGGGGTAACACTGCCCCCATAGAGGATACGGATGCCTTCTGCAGTTTCGCCGTAATGTTTTCTCAGGATATCCCTGATGAAGGCATGTACTTCCTGCGCCTGCTCTGGTGATGCCGTCTTTCCGGTGCCGATCGCCCAGATCGGTTCATAGGCGACAACCAGGTTCCCCGCATCGATCCCTTCAAGCCCTTTTTCGACCTCGCGCCGGATAATATCAAAGGTATTGCCGGATTCACGTTCCGCGAGCGACTCCCCGACACAGAAGATCACCCCCAGACCCGCTTTTTGGGCAGCCCCGGCCTTCCTGTTGACCACGGTGTCGTCTTCGTGGAAATACTGTCTTCTCTCGGAGTGGCCGACGATCACATGCTTGCAGCCGGCATCACGCAGCATCGCCGGTGCAACCTCTCCGGTATATGCGCCCTTCTCTTCCCAGAAGATATCCTGCGCAGCGAGCTGGATATTTGCNNCGGGATAAAATCACGCAGAAACTCCCGGGTTTCGGCTATGGTCTTGTTCATCTTCCAGTTTGCCGCCATAAAGTTCTTCATAGTCCGATATTGTAATTTATATGGAAAATCCCGTCAAGGCTTGCAGATTATGATAATAATTTAATTGGAATAACGCGCAGGCATCTCACATAATAGTAGAGTGAACATGATGATCTCGGTGATCGTTCCCAACCATAACGGCAGTGCTACCATCGGCACCTGCTTGCATTCGCTCTTTTCTTCCCGGTATCAGGACTTTGAGGTGATTGTTGTCGATGACTGCTCGTCGGACAGTTCCATCGCTATTATCCGTCAGTTCCCCTGCCGCCTTATACGGCTTGAACAGAATGGCGGCGCATCGAAGGCCCGAAACACCGGGGCAAGAGAAAGTCGTGGTGATGTGCTCTTTTTTATCGATGCTGATTGCGTGGTACAGGAAGACACCTTGGCACGCGTGGCCGAAGCCTACCGGAATGCCCCTCACAGCGTCACCGGTGGCAGTTACACACCTGTTGCCCATGACGATGGCTTTTACAGCACGTTCCAGTCGATATTTATCAACTATTCAGAACTGAGAAATCCGGCCCCTGATTATATTGCCAGCCATGCCATGGTCATCGGGAAACTTGTTTTTGAAAAGAGCGGCGGTTTCGCTGAGGATTTCATGCCTATTCTGGAGGATGTCGAGTTCAGCCACAGGCTGAAAAGCGCCGGGGTCAGGCTGTCCATGGACAGCGCCATTCTGGTGAGGCACATCTTCCATTTTACCCTGACAAAATCACTGCGAAATGCCGTAAAAAAATCCAAATACTGGACAGGTTATTCACTCGGCAACAGCGACCTTACGAACGATTCGGGAACGGCATCACGCGAACTCAAGTTCAATGTGGCATCTTCATGCATGTCCTGGATTCTGCTGCTCTGTTACCTGATTTCCCGGGAGAGCTTTTTCCTGTTCTGCATGCTGATCGTCACCACGCTGAATATCATCTCCAGCAGAGGTCTCCTTCATGCCTTTTTCCGAGCTAAGGGCTGGCCCTTCGGAATCCGCGCTGCCCTCTACTACTGCGTTGTTTATCCGTTGCCTATTGTTGCAGGGGGCATATCCGGTACGCTCTTTTATTTTCAGTCGCGCAGGGCAGCATTATGATGTATTCGCCGTTCCGCCATATTAACGCAGTCTTCCACAAGAGGCACCCGATCCATCTCACCTTTTTCGTCACCCGGCAGTGCAATGCCGCGTGCCCCTTCTGTTTCTATCTCAGGACAGCCGATACCTGCCAAGCGCCTGCAGATGAACTCTCGCTTGCGGAGATCAGGAAAATATCCCTGTCCTTCGGGGACCTGCTCTGGCTGGCTTTTTCCGGGGGTGAAATATATCTCAGGGATGATCTTCCCGAGATCAGCAGGGTCTTTTATACGAACAACCGTCCTGCGATCATGCTCTTTCCCACGAACGGTCTNNACCCTCATTTTGAGCTGGGGGTGAACACGGTCTTTTGTTCAGATAACCAGGATCAGATGGACAGCATTATCGATTTTGTCAGCGACATGGAGGACATTAATACCCATACGATCTCCCTGGTGCGCGGCAACCTTGCCCAAAGGTCTTTTACGGCGATAGACCCTGGTAAATACCGCCATGCCATAGAACGCCTGGAGGAAAACCTCAAAACAAAGGATTCGTCCAGGACGTACCGTTTCAGAGGAGCCCGCATCAAGGCTGCGCAGGACGTCCTGCAGCGTAACCTGATCTCCCGGACCCTCGACGAGGGCAAGAGACTGATCCCCTGTTACGCAGGTAGCCTGAACCTGGTGCTCACGGAGTCCGGTGAGGTCTATCCCTGCGAAATACTTGGCAGGGGTCTCGGCAATATACGGGATCACGGATATAACATCCAGCGACTTCTCCTCTCCGACAGGGCAAAGGCGGTCCTGAACAGCATCAGCGACAGTCAGTGCTATTGCACCCACGAGTGCAATCTCATGACGAATATCCTCTTCAACCTGCGGCTCTATCCCACCCTGGCCCGTGAATATCTCCATATAAAGTAGATGCACAAAGACGTTGTCATCATCGGTGCAGGGGCATCAGGGCTCAGCTGCGCGATCGAAGCAGGCAGACGGAACAGGTCGGCGGTCATTATTGATCATGCCCCGAAAACAGGAAGCAAAATAAGAATTTCCGGAGGAGGAAGATGCAACTTCACCAACCGGTATGTGTCTGCTGATAACTATATTTCCCAAAACCGTCATTTCTGCAAGTCCGCACTATCGCGGTGCACCCCGGATGACATTATAGGTCTTCTCGCGAAGCACCGGATATCCTATCATGAAAAAGAATCCGGCAGACTCTTTTGCGATGCATCCTCATCAGCTATCATCAATATGCTGGGGAAAGAGTGCAGGAATGCAGGGGTCGAGGTCAGGTTAAACTGTCCGGTCAGCACCCTCCGCAAGGACAGGGACTTCATCATCACCACAAAAGATGGTCAATACCGCTCACGCGCGCTGGTCATTGCAACCGGAGGGCTTTCATGGCCAAAGACCGGGGCATCAGACTTAGGGTTCAGGGTCGCGGAACAGTTCAGCATCAGCATGATACCACACAGACCAGGTCTTGTTCCGCTGGTCTTTTCAGGGAAGGAGCGGGAATTCTGCCGAAGACTGAGCGGTATATCATGTAACGCAGAGGTTTCCTGCGCCTCAGCGTCCTTCCGCGGCAGCATCCTCTTTACCCACCGCGGCATGAGCGGTCCGGCCATACTCCAGACCTCCTCATACTGGAACGCAGGGGACATGCTCTCCATCGACCTGCTCCCGGACATAGATGCATACGAACTTCTTCTCCTTCACCGGAAGAGCAGAAAGGAGATCCAGAACCTCCTTTCCCTGTTCCTTCCTTCGCGCTTTATCCAGGCCTGGTGCAGGGAATACCTTCAGATCAAACCACTCTGTCAGTTCACGGATAAAGAACTGCAGGAGGCCGGTCATAAGCTCCGTTCCTGGCAGGTGCGTCCTTCCGACACCGAGGGGTATGAGGTTGCAGAGGTTACGGTCGGCGGGATTGACACGAATGAGCTGTCATCCAGGACCATGGAGGCGAAAAAGGTGCCCGGCCTGTTCTTTACCGGTGAAGTGCTTGATGTGACCGGGCATCTCGGCGGCTACAATCTTCACTGGGCATGGGCATCGGGCCGCGCAGCAGGTCAGCATGTTTAAGGCGCCATTAATTGTCCTTGCTTCAGCATCACCCAGGAGAAAAGAGCTTCTTGCGCTTGCCGGTCTGAAGTTCACGGTGGATGCGGGCGATTATGAAGAAGACCTCAGCCGCAACCTCAAGCCCCACGACCTTGCAAAATTCCTTTCGCGGGAAAAGGCCCGCGCAGTGTCGCACAAGTACCCGAATGCACTCATCATAGCTGCCGACACATTTATCGTCTTCAGGAACGAGCTGATGGGAAAACCCCATACGGAAAAGGAGGCGGCACGTATGCTCACCCTGCTCAGCGGAAAGTCCCATGCCGTCATCACCGGATACACCGTCCTCCATATGAAATCGGGAAAGACCGTATCCCGTTCCGTCGAAACAAAGGTCTGGTTCAAGCGGCTGTCTCCTGCGGAGATCAGGGCCTACGTGAAGACAGGGGAACCTCTCGATAAGGCAGGGGCATACGCCATACAGGGCAGGGGTTCACTAATCGTCAGGAAGATCGAAGGTGATTACTGTAATGTCATCGGTCTGCCCCTTGCCGCCCTTGCGGAGACACTGCGGAGATTCGGCCTGCGCCTCCTTTAGTCCATCTGATCCCATAAAGCCCCATTTTCGTAACGGTCCGTGATACCTGCTACGGAAGTGACGTCTGCACAGGAAATGCACTTCTTCGGGCCTGCCTCCGCAATTACCGGTTTACTCATGCTATACTCATCACGTCGGTGGATGCAGAGGTTGAAGATATGATGCAACAGGCATGTATACATGCAAATAAGTTAACCTCTTGATGGACAGGAGAACATTCATACGAAGAGTTCTGCAGGGCGAACGGAGCGATCGTCTGCCGCGCGCAATATTCGGTGCAGGACTCTGGTCATTCAGGCAGACTGGCCTGAGAATCGCGGATCTGGCAGAAAATCCGCATCGCTTTGCGGAAGTCCTGGCAGCCTTTTTCTCTGACTTGGATACGGATATCATATTTGCCGGGTCGGGACTTAATTCCTTTCCGGCCGAGGCCATAGGCGGCAAGCTCGCCTTTCGGGGAGAACAGGCTCCGCTCCTCTCCTTTCCCCTCATCCAGAAAAGTGAAGATGCGCGGTACCTTGAAAAGATAGCGCTTGCCGACTCTCCTCATTCCCTTGCGCTTCAGGAGATGATTTCGCGCCTGAGGGAGCGCCTCCCTGACCGCTATCTCTGTGCAACTTCATGGGGGCCGTTCACCTGGGCCATGATCCTCTGTGACTGGAATCTCCTCCAGGACAAGATTGCGACGGACGCGTCTTTCGTCCGAGCCGTATGCGAACTGGGTGTCCGTCTCTCCTCGGCCCTCCTGGAGCCCCTCATGGAACAGGGACTCATTGACGGTGTTTCCATACCCGATGGTGCCGTGACNNGCTCTTTGACCAAATACGGCAACGGGGTCTCGGCTGCTTCCTTCACCAGTGCGGCAATATCAGCTCGCAGGTAGAACTGTACCCTGAAACCTATGCTGACTGCATTTCCGTAGATGCCAGTGTGCCCATCGGTGAAGCATACCGGCTCTACCACAGGAGGCTTGTTACGGCCGGCAATGTGGATGTGATCAACACCATATTCGGCGGTGACCTTGCGCAGATCTGCAAGACAGTTTCTGACTGCATTGCCCAGATCCCCGATCCCTTCCTTAATTACATCCTTATGCCTTCCTGCGATCTCCCGCCCGATACGCCGCTGCTCAATGTACGGGAATTCCTCTCATGCGCTGACAGTGTCACGGATAACCAAGCCACGTGAGCTGATTTTCCCCTGCAAACTGCGCTACAGGTATACCCGCTGTATCTGCATCGCTGAATCTGATACCATAGGTGACCGGACCCTAGATACTGCATCGCGTAATGATGCAAAGAGAGGAGATCATGTCATGAAGACAAACAGACTGCACAGGATACTATTCATAATACCTTTCCTGCTCATGCTCGTTCTGTCCTGCCCTCCCATGACGAGCGAAGCCGCTGATATTACCGGAACCAAATGCAAACTTCAGTTCAGCATCCAGGGATGGTCCGTCCTTTATGAAACAGCCTCGGGAACCGGTACGGTCACGTGCGACAATGGACAGAGCAGGCGAGTCAAGATCGACGTGAAGGGAGGCGGCCTTAGGGCCGGGAAATCCAGTCTGAAAGGAACCGGGACATTTTCTGAGGTTGCTGATATACAGGAGATCTTTGGGGCCTATGCCAAGGCCGAGGCCCATGCCGGCGTCGTGAAATCGGCCGGAGCGCAGGTGATGACCAAGGGCAATGTCTCCCTTGCCCTTGCAGCTAAGGGAAAAGGCATCAATCTCGGCATAGCCTTCGGAAAGTTCAGGATAGACCCGGCGGGCAAATGAACGGAAAAATGGCCTCTCCGAGCAGAGCGCTGACAAAGCTGGCCTAACGTCATCGTGCCGGAACCAACAAAACTTTCCGGATTCGCCGACTGCGCAAGGTGATTTCCTTAACATGCCCGCAGGATCTTGTCCGAAATGCAACTTTTTGAAGCAATGATCTCTGTGCCGTGACCGGTGAACATCCCAGCTCGCTGCTATTCCTATTGACAGCGGCCCCCGGGTGCCCCCTTTTTTAAGATGTGATAGACTGTTCCTATACCATAAGGCATCCACGTGTTCGGGAGTATGAAAAATGCATAAGAACGTCATAATTATCGGCGGTGGTTTTGGTGGCCTGGAGACCGCTTTATCGCTGAAGAACCTTCTGCCGTCATCGGTGAGGATAACCCTCGTTGACCGTTCTGAATACCATGCTTTTATTCCCTCCATCCATAACATTGTCTCAGGTGATATTCAGGCGAGAGACATACAAATACCGCTCGAACTGGTATTGGGCGTTGCAGGAATCGAATTCGTCCATGATGAGGTTATTTCAGCAGATGTGAGCGATAAAAAAGTGGTTATGTCATCCCAGGTCCTGGATTATGACTATCTCGTCTTAAGCAGCGGCGGCGAGAATAATTTCTATGGCGTACAAGGGGCGGAAACCTTTTCTTACGGGTTCCGGAGCCCTGAAGATGCCGAGCGCATTCATGCTGATCTCTGCTCGCTTCTGGAAGACAGGAATCGGAAGTGTTCCCTCGTCATCGCTGGCGGCGGACCGGAAGGTGTGGAAGTGGCAGGAGAACTCCTCGATGTGATACGAGGGCGCGGGTATGGGCATGAACTCAACGAGGGAAGGATATCCCTTCAGCTCATTCACGGCCAGAACAACCTTCTTCCCAGCTTTCCGGTGAAAGCGCAGGAATTTGCCCGGGAGCATCTCCTACAGAAAGGCGTAACTATAGCCACCGGGCATCGGATTGTTGAGGTGCAGCAAAACGCGGTAACTCTTGACTCCGGCATGAAATATGATATGTCAATGCTGATATGGACCGGTGGAATCCAACCGAACCGGCTGATCCGGGAACTGCCGCTGAAAAAAGCACCGAATGGCTGGCTGAAGGTTACCGAGCAGCTTCATTCACCGGATGACGACTCCGTCTACGGCGTCGGAGATATTGTCAGTATTTACATACATGACCAGCCTCTTGCCCTTGCCCGTCTCGCTTACCATGCGCTGGATCAGGCCGTGACAGCAGCCATGAACATCAATAGCCATCTGCGTGGCCGGAGACAGGTGGGATATGCGCCGAAAGACAGACCTCAGTTGGTCTCCCTCGGGAAGGAAATGGGGATCTATGCACGCAAGGATGCGGTCCTGTCAGGCCAGTGGGTCGTTCTTCTGAAAAAGGCAGTACAGGCAAGACACCTTATGACGTATCTGTCAAAGCCGGGCTTGTCGGCTATTATGTCAAAAATTCCCGGCATGAGCTTTGGTCAATTCCTGCGCATGCTCTCTCCGTTGTAACGCATCTGGCTTTTCACCGGCATCAGGCAGTTTATCGATCAATCTGCTGGTTGAGTGAATAATGCTATCCATCTTTCGTGGCGAATGTCTCAATCATTGCCATTGAGGAGTGTTATATCATTTTTCCCGCAACGCCTTATGCAATCACAGACAATGCACCTTTCACCATGAGTCAGCAGATATCTGCTATGACGCTTCCGCGGTTTTTCAGAGAAGATATGCTTGCAGGCGCGATGCGAGTTTCACCTGCCAACCAATACCGGCATTATTTTCACAGGGTAACAATACCTGCGCGAAGCCATCCGTCTTCTGAGGGAGATGAGGTTGGAAACTATGCATCAAAATGTTCAATCGGACTTTTCGGTGTTACAGTAAATTGAAACGTATTTTCTAATTTGGGCTCCGGTTAGCCCTGCGAGGGCGGTAAGCTGAAGGAGTTGTAATTTTCACATCAACCCCCAAATGGCTACTCGCGGTCTTGACCGAAAAGGGGTTGTTGCTATTAACTATAAGAGGGCGAGGAATTTTGGCCGATTAAGAGAGGAGCGGGACAGCGTCATCATGAAAAGTGAATACAAGATAATTATCCTGTCAATCATTGTAGCGATAACTTTTTGGCTTACGGATGCGTTATTAGACTACTGGAACTTCTATGATAAGCCTTTTTTGACTGTCTTGCTCCTTGACAAAAGAGAGGTCTGTTTCCGATTGCTTGCTTCTTCCTTTTTCATCGCATCTGGAATCCTTGTAGCCAGAGCCTTTTCTCATCAAAGATGCTGTGCGAAGGAGCTGCTACGGACCAAAAATTACCTTCAAACTATTATTGAGACAGAGCCTGAATGCATTAAACTCCTTGCTCGCGATGGCACCCTGCTCGATATGAACCGTGCAGGTCTTGAAATGATTGAAGCGGATTCCCTTGACCAGGTCAAGGGTAAATCCCTCTATGCACTGATTCCTCCGGAGTATCGCCAGGAATTTGAATCATTGACGGGAAAGGCTTTCGAGGGCATTTCAGGGAAGATGGAGTTTGAGATCGTCGGCTTGAAAGGCAGACGACTCTGGTTGGAGACCCATGCCGTTCCGATCCGCTACTCAGAAGATGAAATATTTGCTTCACTTTGTATAACCAGGGATATCACCGCGCGAAAACAGGCAGAGAAGGAAGTCAGGGAACTCAATCTAGCGTTGCAGGATCGGGCAGCGAATCTCGAACAATCTAACAATGATCTGGAGAGTTTTACCTACATGGCATCCCATGGACTTCGGGAGCCGTTAATGGTGATCGAGTGGTCCTGTAACAATTTGTTGGAGAAATATGGCGATGTGCTGGATGATGAGGGGAAAGAAAAGTTTGCCTTTATCAGGGGAACAGCGAAGCAGATGTCACAGCGTATAAAGGATCTTCTTTCTTTCTCCCGTATCAGGACAACAGAGGTCGTGAAATCCGACATAGATATGGAAGCTCTCGCTAATGAAGTGTTCACTGAAATGACGGCAACAACTGCTGACAGGGAGATTCGATTTGAGGTACGGGACCTGCCACATGCCTGGGGTGACCCGCGCATTATTCATCAGGTAATCGCAAATCTGTTATCGAATGCACTCAAGTATACTCGCAGTAAGGCGACTGCAATGATTGAAGTAGGAGGCTTTGAGAAGCAAGGGCAAAATATCTATTACGTTAGAGATAATGGAATAGGATTCGATAGCGCGGATTCTGAAACAATTTTCGGTCTGTTTCAACGGTTGCCCCGGTCACAGGAGGTTGAAGGGACAGGTGTTGGCCTCGTCATCACGCATAGAATCATAGAAAAGCACGGCGGACGCGTATGGGCAGAAGGAAGGGTCAATGAAGGGGCGACATTTTATTTTTCACTGCCGGCGGCTGCTGGGCGTATTCCAAGGGGATGCTCAAGTGAAGAAAATTATTCTCAATGCTTAAAAGGGACAACCTGATATGCATTGACTGCGTTCATAACAATTCCCGGCCACCTGCAAAGTCCGAAAGAGAAGCAGCCTTTTCTCCTGTCTTAATATTTTTCTGCGGAGTGATTGCTGTCCGGACCAGCTACTCTTCATCCGAATCCAAAGTTTTCGTACGATCGGCTTCACCTCGTGTTTCCGCCAGAACACCTCACCTATGCAAAAATGCAATAGTCTCGATTACAGGAAGGGCTATTGCTCTTCCCGGTCCAGTCTCCTGTCTTCTGTCACTCATTCCGAAAGCTGCATAGCACTATTACCGATATAAGCGTGCTGCACGTCAGCTGCAACGCCTGCTTCGGGCTCGTTATTCATGTTCCAGACTCTGGACAAGTGCATTATATTTCTCGTGAATCATCTTTCGATCGAATTCCATGAACTCAGCCAGCATTATTTGGTCTTCCTCCTCGGTCATGTATGATCGAGACGCTGGGAAGAAGACTTTGTCCTCTTTTTCGATGTGCTTAGGGTAGAATTCCACAAGTGTATGCAACTGTGCCGCGACTGATGCAAGGGCCGAATCGTTTCCTTTTCGATACTGCACATTCGCATTGACAAGAGCCTTTGTTGTTTTCCTGCCGAATGCGTGCTCTTCGATGAGTTCATGCATTACTTGTCGATCAGCATTCGTGAGATTTCTCTTTTCCAACTTTCTGAATAGAATACCTTCCTCCTTGCCGTGGTGCGTACGGTCTGCATATGTCCTGATGAAATCTACCGCCAGGTCAACGAAGAGTGGATCGATCGCTTTCGTCTGTTCGACCAGCTTCAGCTCGCGATTGATAATAGAGAGCATCCGCTCTATCAGTCTGTGCTCAATCATAAGCGGTGCACGAGCTTGCAACGCTACCTCCTTCATCCTTCGAGAACTATTAGCAAACAAAGTTCAGGTTTATCGCATGTATGATCAGAATATAGCACAAAAAACGATTACAAAAAAGCTACATGGCCCTGAAATCCACGGGCCGGGGCAGGGCTGAGGGAGACGATGTAGATGCACTTGTCAGAGAGAATGTCGGCAAGGTAAAATCGCTCTTCCATGGCATGAACAAGTTCAGGAGACTCGAAATGGTGAGTCTTGAGGATGCAGTGATAGCATTTATTGCAACCCTGAAAAGGGAGATAAACGTCCTTCGGGTTATAAGCCCGGTGAAGTCTTACAGTGAGTATACCTACGTTCATGCCACAAATGTATCGGTCATTACCTTATTTCAGGCTGAGGCACTTGGCATGAAGGGAGAGAACCTTCATGATGTAGGTATTGCCACGCTTATGCACGATGTGGGGAAGATGTTCGTCCCTAAGGAAGTACTTGAGAAGCCGGGAAAACTTAACGACGAGGAATGGAATCAGATGAAACAGCATCCCGTGGCGGGCGCAAAGTACCTCTCCGCGCTCCCTGATGTTCCAAAACTCGCCATGATTGCAGCATTCGAACATCACATGAAATTTGACGGCCATGGATATCCTGGCATGAAACGGACGGGCAAGAAGCAGCACATTGTGAGCCAGATGGTTGCCATAGCTGCTTTTTTTTTCGACGCCCTGAGAACCGAAAGACCATCCGTAAGGCCATGGACATCGCCATGATAATAGGGTTGATGAAAGAAGGCGTGGGAAGGGAATTTAACCCGCTCCTTGTGGAGAATTTCTTCGTTGCATTAAAGCGGATCAGGGCCATTTAGCCCGGAAGGGCCCATTTTCGACAGGGGCTCAGTTTCGCCCTGGCCATGTCATTCCACGAGAAACCTTATGCGTGGGCAAGATGGCATATTTCTTGGTCGGAGGAAGCAATCAAATTTCAATGGATGTCACTTGTGATCAGCAGCATCGAGAAACTTATCCCGGCATATAACGGCCGAAAGCGGCATGGTTCATACCTGCCAATACCGGGCAGCGAACAGATAATCTTCCGCCAGCCCTGCTCCCTGAAATCTCATAAATCTCGTGACAATCACCATCCATTCTGCTATGATTTGCTCAAAAGGGGGGTACGTGCGGGTGGAGCGGAACAGGATCCTCATCATCGATGACGAGCCGCAGATAGTTCGGGCCTTGGAACTCTTGATGCAGCGGGAAGGCTTCGAAGTCCGCTCGGCGAGCGATGGCATCGAGGCGCTGAGCGCTATTGAAGATGGTGCCCCCGACCTGATTCTCCTCGACTTGATGATGCCGCGCATGGACGGCTTCGAGCTTTGCCAGAAAATCAGATCCAATCCTGCATGGAAAAACATGATTATCGTCATCCTCACGGCAAAAGGTCGTGATATTGAGCGCGAGAAGGGCATGGCGCTGGGGGCCGACCATTACGTGACAAAGCCGTTCTCCACCAGAGAGGTTGTCCAGTTGATCAAGTCGGCCCTCGAGCACTGATATCCGTAGTTATTGCCTCAATTCTCTGCGTTCAGGGGGAGACTGAATGAGGAAGAGAGCAGCGCTTTTGCTGGTGCTACTCGCGGTGATCGTCCTGGCTCAATGTCTCGTCACTGCCTTTGCCGTTTTTTACGCTGACGGCACGTCAGCGGACAGCGAACAGTTTATCCGGCTTAGGCAGCCTTTCGGGATCTGGATCGCCCTGATCGCCGGACTGCAGACAGCAGTTTTCTTCGTTATCTACCTGACTATCCTCAAGCCCCTGAATCGCCTTGCGGAAGACGCGAAAGCCATAACAAAGGTCAATCCAAGCGGCAAGATTGATATAGAATCTGCTGCCTTGCTCGAAGATATAACCGATGCATGCAACGCTCTCGGCAATGCGTTCCTTGAGGCTCGGCGCGCGACGATCGGCACGGCATCGGCAGGTTCTCAAAAAACGGAGGAGCACGAGGTCCGGCTTGATTCGCTCCTCAAGGATCTCAAGGAAGGAATTGTGGTATGCGATGAGATGGGGAGAATTCTCCGTTTCAATGCTGCTGCCCGGCGGATAGTACACGACAGCGATGCCTTGAGAATAAACGGCTCGCTGTATGCGATCTGTGCTCGCCAGCCGATCGAGAACGCCATCGAACTCCTTCATCAGGAGCTGACGAGAAGCGAATCGGAAGAGAAGATTGACCGCCTCAGGTTTCGCTGTTCGGCACTGGACGGGAGTATTCAACTCTCCTGCTGTCTGCACCTGCTGCCTTCCGGTAAGGACCCGTCGTGGTATTTCGTCATGTCATTTGAAGACATGACGGAAACCCAGACCACGCTCCTGCGAAAGCAGATCAGCCTTGTCTCTCTCATCGAATCGATGCGTTCACCCCTGGCAAACCTCAGGGCATCGGCCGAGGGACTTGCTGCGTACAGAGATGTCGACCCGCAGGTACGCACTGAACTGGAAGGTATTATCCTGAGCGAAACAGAGCGCCTCTCGAACTTTTTTCAGGCCACGGCAAAGGAAGCGGAATCCATACGGATATCCCTCTGGGCGCGTGAGGACATTCTGTCGACAGACCTTCTGCAGTGCGCTGCCCGTCATCTGCAGGAAGTGCATATCACTCTGACCTTCACCGGCCACCCGCTCTGGGTCAACGTTGACGACAACGCAATGATCCTCCTGATCGAGTTTGTGGCGCGCAGAATTGCCGAACACGCAGGGGTATCAGAACTTGAGGTTGAGACTTTGCTGGGCGACAAGAGAACCTACTTTGCGTTTATGTGGAAAGGAATGCCCATACCGGAGCCGCAGTTGTCGGGGTGGAGTGGCGCCCAGCTCGTTCCCTATCCTTCGTCGCTGAGTGTCGCCGATGTCCTCCGACAGCATGACAGCGAGATGTGGAGCAAACGGCATCAAAGGGACGGTTACGCAACGCTCGTGCTTCCGGTGCCGTTTTCGCAGCAGAAATCATCTGCGCCCGTCCCCTATCCCTCCCGTCCCATATATACGTCGCTGGAGACTTTTCTGGAGCCCCCGCTCCTCGACGCAGCAGCCACACAGCCGCTTTCTGCTGCTACATTTGTCGCCTTCGACATAGAGACGACGGGGCTCCTACCCGCGGAAGGAGACCGAATCGTGGCGATCGCCGGCGTGGTAATGACGGCGAACCGCATCTTCATAGGAGATGTCTTTCACAGCCTCGTCAACCCCGGGCGCCTGATCCCGGGAAACGCGACTCGGGTTCATGGCATTACCAATGAAATGGTCAGCGGCCAGCCTTCCGTTGACCAGGTGCTCAAGGCGTTTCAGGTCTTTGCCGCTGATGCGGTACTTGTGGGCTACGACACCGCCTTCGACATGAGTTTCATACGCTCCCGGGAGGCGGAGAGCGCCGTTCGTCTCCGAAATCCTGTTCTCGACATTTTGCTTCTGTCGATGGCTGTTCATTCCCACACGCCCGAGCATTCGCTCGACGCGATCGCCCGGAGGCTCGGCATTGATCTTGACAAGAGGCATACCGCGTTAGGAGATGCCTTCATCACTGCACAGATCTTCTCACGGCTCCTGCCGCACATGGAAGAGCGGGGCATCGTTACCCTCGGGCAGGCGTACGAAGCATCCCGAACGGCGCTGAAAGCGAACCGAGGCACCTGATCGGAAGGAAAGGGTTTCCCTATGCCGGAATTCAGAAAAAAAATAGAACGCCTGACAGCGCTGCTGATCGGCGGTATTCTCCTGCTAAATTTCCCCTTGCTCGCGATCTTTCACCAGGATGCTCTGTGGTTCGGTCTTCCGGCGCTCTACATGTACTTTGTCACTGCATGGGCGTTGTTCATCGCCCTGGTTGCGGTCATTTTAGAACGCAGTTGAGAACGTCCACCTTTCAGCGGAACATGTCGCAGCGCCCGATAACGCAAATCGTCAATGTACCTGTTGAGCAAGGTCCGGAAAGCGACCGCCGCTCGATCAGCGCGTTCCTGCGCTGCGCGGGTACCTGCAGCATATGCTGTGGTCTTGTGTCGTCTTCCGCAGTCCGTCTGTTCCTGTCGTGGCGTAACATGCTGACCTGTTCTTGCCTTCCTGTGCAGAAGAAGAGATCGTTGAAAGCGGTGCCGGATGCTCTCTGAATGGGTGATTCTTGTTACGTCGTTCGGGTACCTTGGCATCCTTTTCGGCATTGCGTACCTGGGAGACAAGCGTGCTGATGCCGGCAATTCCATCATCAGCAATCCTTACATCTACGCCCTTTCGATCGCCGTGTACTGCACGACGTGGACCTTCTATGGCAGCGTAGGGCGCGCCGCCGTTTCCGGTGTCGGCTTTCTCCCGATCTATCTCGGGCCGACCCTGATCGCGGCGGTCTGGTGGTTTCTGCTCCGTAAGATCATCCGCATCAGCAAGACGTTTCGGATCACCAGCATTGCGGACTTTCTCGCATCCCGCTTTGGAAAAAGCGCATTTATCGGCGGACTGGTAACCGTTATCGCCATTGCCGGCATCATCCCCTACATATCGCTGCAGCTGAAGGCAGTGTCCAGCACGTTCACCGTTCTCCACCTGTATCCCGCCCTGGAACAGGTTCCAAAATCGGTTGAGATTACTGTCTGGAGCGACACGGCACTCTACGTGGCCATCATCATGGCACTTTTTTCCATCCTCTTCGGTACGCGCCACCTTGATGCAACAGAGCGTCACGAAGGGGTGGTCGCTGCCATAGCCTTCGAGTCACTGGTGAAACTCTTGGCATTCCTCGCCGTCGGTTTTTATGTGGTGTTCGTCCTGTTTGAGAAGCCGGGCGACATCTTCGCCCTCGCGGCTGACTCGGCGCCCATGTCCATGCTGACGCACATGAAGACCTCTCTCGAGAGCTATTCATCCTGGTTCGTCCTGACCCTGATCTCCGTGTTCGCCGTCATGTTCCTGCCGAGGCAATTTCAGGTNNTCTTCGTGGTTCCCATCGCCCTCGCAGGGAAAATCACCTTTTTTGGGAGCAGCGTCGATGCGGATATCTTCGTGCTCACCCTGCCGCTGACGTACGGGGAGAAGTTCCTCGCCCTGTTCGTATACATCGGCGGGCTGTCGGCCGCTACCGGCATGGTGATCGTGGAAACGATCGCCCTCTCCACGATGGTATCGAACGATCTCGTCGTTCCCGTTCTTCTGCGCATCAAGGCACTGCAGCACGAGAATCTGAGCAGCCTCCTGCTCAACACGCGCCGGCTGAGCATTCTGCTGGTTCTCCTCCTGGGCTATCTGTACTTTCGCTTCATCGGCGAGGCCTATGCGCTCGTCTCCATAGGCCTCATTTCCTTTGCAGCAGTTGCGCAGTTCGCTCCGCCCTTTCTCCTCGGCCTGTTCTGGAAAGGGGCCAGCCGCCGTGGGGCTGCATGGGGTCTCTCCATCGGGTTCGCGATATGGATGTATACGCTTATCTTCCCGTCGCTCGCGATAGCCGGCTGGATACCCATATCGTTCATCGACGAGGGTCTTTTCGGCATCCCGGCCCTCCGTCCCTATCACCTTTTCAATATCGAGGTTTTCGATCCCATCACGCATTCGGTCGTCTGGAGCCTGCTTGCCAATACCGGGATCCTTGTGATCATGTCCTTGACCGGCCAGCAAAGTGTGCAGGAAAAGATCCAGGCAAAACTTTTCGTAGATGTCTTCAAACAGAGCCCCATGCTGCGAGGGTCTCCCGTTTGGGGAGGGACTGCCCGGGTCAGCGACCTCACCGGCCTCCTCGTCCGACTTCTCGGCCAGGAGAATTGTGACCGTGCGCTCGAGCGCTATGAACGGCGGCACAACATCAGTCTGAGCAGCATCAGGGAGGCCGATGCAGGTTTCGTGGAATTCGTCGAGCGGGAACTGTCCGGCGCTATCGGCGCGGCATCTGCGCGGGTAATGATCTCGACGGTTGTGGAAGGCGAGGATGTCAGCATTGACACGCTCATGCGCGTCCTTGACGAAACCTCGCAGGTGATCGAATACAGCCACCGGCTGGAGGAGAAGTCACGGGAGCTGGAAACAGCAACGCAGGAACTGAAACGGACGAATGAACGCCTCAAGGAGCTGGACCGCCTGAAAGACGAGTTCATTTCCACGGTGAGCCATGAATTGCGGACCCCCCTCACGTCGATCCGTGCCTTCTCGGAGATCCTCTGTGACGACATCGACATGGACCGGGAGAAGCGCCGGGAGTTGTTAAACATCCTAGTCACGGAAACGGAACGCCTCACACGTCTCGTCAACGAGATACTCGACTTTACCAAGCTGGAGTCGGGCACGTACAGCTGGGCCTTCGAAGAAGTGGACCTCGTGAAGATTATCCGCGAGTCCCTGCGCTCCTCCGGTCAGCTCGCGCAGTCCACTTCAGCACAGGTTTCCGAACAGCTGCCGAGGAAAGCGGTCACGATCGTCGCCGACCGGGACCGCATCATGCAGGTGATCATCAACCTTGTCACCAATGCGATAAAATACTCGGGTGAAAATCCGAAAGTAGAGATCCGCCTTCATGACGAAGGACCACATGTACGTATCGAAGTCGCCGACAACGGTCCCGGCATCCCGCACGAAGAGCAGGAGCGGATTTTCGAGAAATTCCATCAGATCACGGACCGGCGCACGGGGAAACCGCACGGTACAGGACTCGGCCTCTCCATATGCAAAAGAATCGTAGAATATCATCGAGGCCGAATCTTCGTGCAGAGTTCGCCCGGCCATGGCGCAACATTCATTGTCATTCTTCCCAAGAAACAGGTTGCTGCACAAACATAGTACCCGGCATTTTCGGGACCGATTCTCTCACCCTTCCCGAAAGGACATCTTCAGTTCATACATGCCTGCCTCGGCCCGGCGTTCGATGATGAAACCCATCTGTTCAAAAAGCTGCAGCATGGGCTTATTGTCCATAAGCACCTCGGCGACAAAACCGTGCAGGCCGCTTCGTTTCGCCAAAAGCGTCAGGTACCGGATCAGTTCAGCACCGATCCCTTCTCCCTGGTGATCGTCGCGCACCACAAAGGCCACCTCCGCCGTATGTGTCTCCTCATCGATAAAATATTGTCCCATGCCGGCAATCAGTTCGTTGCCGTTCTCCTCCATGATCGCGAGGATCACCATTTCCCGGGTATAGTCGATGACCACGTATTTCTGAAGCTGTTCATGCTGCAAGGCCGGACGTGTTGTTATGAACCGGTGGTACATGCTGTCGGAAGAAAGCGCGTAAAAAAAATGCTTCAGCAAAGGTTCATCACTCAGCCTGACCGGGCGCAGAAATATCTTCACGCCCGCCCGTGTCGTCCTGTTCGTCTCCAGTTCCTCGGGATACTCGCCCCGTTTCCCCGGTATGAACGCCTGGTCTTTATAGATGAGATTGAGCTTCTTCGCCTCTTCGATGAGCCAGTCCCTGAACTTGGGATGGGCAATGGCAATGAGGTCCATGGCGCGCTCCCTGATGTTCTTGCCGTGCAGATATGCAATGCCATATTCCGAGACCACGTAGTGCAGATCACCCCGGGTGAGCGTGACTCCGGCCCCTTCCTTCAGGAACGGCACGATCCGCGATACGGTCTCGTGCTCTGCAGTTGACTGAATGGCAAGAATGGTCTTTCCCCCCTGCGAAAGCATGGCGCCCCGCATGAAATCCGCCTGCCCCCCGATCCCGCTGAAAAAATACTTGCCGAGCGACTCCGCCGTTGCCTGGCCGCTGAGATCTATCTCCAGGGCACTGTTTATCGCCGTCGCATTCCTGTTCCTCGCTATGGTAAGGGGATTGTTGGTATAGCTCACCGGCCTGAATTCAATGCTCGGGTTGTCATGAATGAACTCATAGGTCTCGCGTTTTCCCATGCAGAATGCCGCGACGGTCTTGTCCCGGTTCAGNNAGCAGTTCCGTATGTACCCCGAGATCTTTCTTGCCGCGGAGATGGGCAAGGATCGCATTGGGTATGCTTCCGTATCCGACCTGGATCGTATCGCCGTCCTGCACGATGCGGGCTACGTACCTGCCGATTTTCTCGGCAATGTCATCGGATATGCTGGCTTCGAACTCCAGGAGCGGCTCATCATGGGGCACGACAAAATCAACGCTGCTGATATGGATAAAGGTATCACCGTGCACCCTCGGCATGCGGGTATTGGCCTGTGCGATCACGATCGAGGCGCTTTCAACGGCGGCCTTGACAATGTCCACACTGATGCCGAGGCTCACATAGCCATGCACATCGGGAACGGTCGTCTGGATCAGGGCAACGTCAAGTGGAACACGTTTTTTGTGGAAAAGTTCGGGAACGGCCGAAAGAAATATCGGGGTGTAATCCGCCAGGCCTTCGTTTACCGCCGCCCGTGCCGTAGTGCCGATAAAGAAGGAATTGAACCGAAAGTTTTCCCTGAACTGTTCCTCGGCATAGGAATTTACCCCGAGGTTCCATACCTGGAGCACCTCTGCATCAACAAATGCCTTCGGATGAGCCTGGTTATATGCCGTAAGTTCCCTGACAAGAAACTGGGGTTCGCCGCATCCTGTTCCGATAAAGATCCTGTCTCCCGGGTGAATGTGGCTGAAGATACGCTCCAACGAAGCAAATTTGTCCGGATACATGCTCATTAATTTCTTTAGCACAGAGCTGTCGTGATCAAAGGCCAATTCCCATCACACTCCTTTTTCATCAGTATATCAGATGCGAGCAACGTGGTCCTGACATTTCGGTGCTTTTTTGTTTATAACCGGTGCTGTCTTCTGGTATAGTTTTACAAAATATTATTCCGGAGGGACTATGGTTGCAATCCTTGGCTTTGTACTCGTTCTGATCATCGCACTGGCAGTATTGATCATCGTTGCGGGTATCGTGATCTACAACAGACTGGTCCGCCTCAGAACAACGGTCAAGTCATCCTGGTCTGACATAGACGTGCAGCTGAAGAAGCGGTATGATCTCGTGCCGAACCTTGTCGAGACCGTAAAAGGCTATGCAACGCATGAAAAATCCGTCTTTGAGAACGTGACCCTGGCGCGCGCCGCGGCGATGAAGGCCTCATCACCTGCTGACAAGGCCAAGGCCGAAAATATGTTCACCGAAACACTGAAAAGTCTTTTCGCCGTGGCTGAAGCGTATCCGCAGCTCAGGGCCAACGAGAACTTCATGCAGCTTCAGCAGCAGCTCAAGGAACTTGAGGACAATATCGAATATGCCCGCCGCTATTACAATGCGGTTGTCAGGGATTACAACATCATGACCGAGACCTTCCCTTCCAATATCGTGGCAGGACAGTTCCGTTTCGAAAAATCGGAGTTTTTCGAGCTTGAAGAAGCGGGAGTCGAGAGAAAACCGGTAAAGGTGAGCTTCTCCTAAGGGTTGAGGTTGAAGTTTCACAGGATATTGCCGGCTCTCTGCCTTTGCCTCTACCTCTGTCTCGCGTCCGGGACGTCTGCGCAGGACTTCACCATCAATGACTTCGTATCGTCCATAACCATAAAAGAAGACTCATCCATCACGGTCAAGGAGACCCTGTCGGTTGAATTCCACAGGCCGCGGCATGGCATCTACCGCGATATCCCCTATCGTTATCAGGACAGTTACGGGAGTTCGATACAAACGCCCATTGACATCATCTCCGTTACAGACGGCAGCGACGGCAACGTAACATACCGGGTGAGCAGAACAGGGAACATCATCAGGGTCCGTATCGGTGATGCCAAACAATTTATCTCCGGCCTCCAGAGATATGAGATAACCTATCGTGTGCAGAACGCCGTTCTCTTCTTTGACGATCACGATGAACTGTACTGGAACGTTACCGGCAATGACTGGAATGCACCGGTAAAGAAGGCTCGCAGCCTCGTATCCCTCGAAGGGCGGAAGACAAAACAGTACTGGGCGTCGTGCTACACCGGCAGGAAAGGCTCCCGGGAATCGGCATGCAGATATATCCCGGGAGATAATTTTATCGAATTCCTGTCGCAGACGGGCTTCATGCCCGGCGAAGGGTTCACCATTGCATATGGTTGGGACAAGGGGATTGTCTCGCCGCCATCATGGTTCAGGAAGTTCATCTGGATGATGAACCCTGACCAGAACTGGGTCTTTATGTTGCCGCTCCTTTCATTCGTCATTATGATAAGCCTGTGGATGCGCATCGGGAGAGATCCCAGGGTACGGGAATCAGTCACGGTCATGTATAGTCCTCCCCAGTTCGACAACAAACCGCTTACGCCCGCTGAGGTCGGTGCCATGGTCGACGAAGATCTTGATCCGAGGGATATGACGGCAACGATCGTGGGCCTTGCGGTCAGAGGGTATATCAGGATCGAAGAGACGAAAAAAGAAGGACTGATCTTCGACTCGACAGACTACTATTTGAGAAAGCTGAAAGAGGCCGATGCGTTGCTCTCATTGTTTGAGCGGCAACTCATGCAGGATATCTTCGGCTCCCTGCAGGGCAGGATGGTCTCGGAAATGAAAAACACCTTCTACCGGAACATCCCCTCGCTGAAGAGTACGCTGTACGAAGGACTGGTACAAAAGAAATACTTTNNAACGATCGGCCTTCTTTCAACGCTGTTGGGAGACAGGCTCGGCGATGTCAGGCCTTTTATCGTTGGTGTCCTGGCAGGGCTGCCGATAATCGGATTGGCGAAATATATGCCGGCCAAGACACGGGCAGGATCAGCCGTGTATATGCATATCCTTGGCTTTCAGGAATTTCTGAACCGCGCCGAAAAAGACCAGCTCGCCCGCATGAAGGACCAGAACCTCTTCTCGACGTTCTTTCCCTACGCCCTTGCGCTTGATGTTGCGGACAACTGGGCAAAGGCCTTCGAAGGCATCTATCAGGAGCAGCTGGACTGGTATCTGTCTTCTTCGAGCCTGAGGACCTTCAATCCTGCGGGCTTCAACCATTCATTCCATGCGGCAGTGTCCGACATGTCTAGGGCCGTCTATTCTGCGCCCCGGGGAAGCGGTTCCAGGGGCAGCGGTTCTTCCGGCGGCGGTTTTGGCGGCGGAGGCGGCGGGAGCTGGTAAATAAATTCTTGCCGTTGCAGTAACGGCAAGGCAAATGTCTTGCAATGCAACGTGATTTGTCTGTTATCTTCAATTCTTCATTACTAACGGTGGCATCACCAGCTGCCCACCTAAAACGTGCCGTTCCACCGCCGCCGGGCTTTTGCCGTCTGGTTAATGTTTTTGATACTCATTAAGGCCCCCTTGAATCACACCCGAAACAGGTATGATTCAGGGACCCCAAATCTATTCCCACAGGAGGCCTTAAATGAGATTTTACACCCATCAGCACAAATTTTACTGCGGCATCGATCTTCATGCAAGAACTATGTATCTCTGCATCGTCGACCAGGAAAGCAAGATCCTTCTGCACCGGGACATCAAAACAGATGCCGACATCTTCCTGAAGACCATTGCGCCCTATCGTGAGGATATTGTTGTTGCCGTTGAATGCATCTTCATCTGGTATTGGCTTGCCAATCTGTGTTCCGGTGAAAACATTCCCTTTGTCCTTGGTCATGCGCTCTACATGAAAGCCATCCATGGGGGCAAAGCCAAAAACGACAAAATAGACGCCTATAAGATAGCAGCCCTGCTTCGGGGCGGCATGATGCCCATGGCCTATGTCTATCCCTCTGATATGCGCTCCACCAGAGACCTCTTAAGGAGAAGAACGCACTTTGCCAGAAAAAGGGCTGAACTTATTGCCCATACCCAAAACACCAACCACCAGCATAACTTCAACGATATGGGAAGGATCTCAAGGAAATGCGACAGAGCCAAAACTGACCTTGCTGAGCGCTTCACTGATCCCAGTGTGCAGAAAAGCATAGAGCTCGATATCTCCCTCATCGAGCATTACGATAAACTCCTAAACCATCTCGAACAGGAACTCTCCCTGATCGCAAAGGTCCATGACGCAGATTCGTATTTCCGGTTACGATCTGTTCCCGGCATAGGCAGGGTCCTCGGGCTCACCATTCTCTATGAGATACATGATATAAATCGCTTCCCCTCTGTTCAGGATTTTGTCTCATATTGTCGACTCGTAAAATCCGCCAGGGAGTCGGCAGGCAAGATCATGGGCTCATCAGGCAAGAAGATCGGCAACGTCCATCTGAAATGGGCCTTCTCAGAGGCTGCGGTCCTGTTCTTAAGGAGAAACCCCGAAGCGCTGAAGTATAGGGCAAAACTGGAGCGCAAACACGGCAAGGCAAAGTCTCTGACTATCCTTGCCCATAAGCTTGCGAGAGCTGTCTATAACATCCTGAAACGGAAGGAGGTGTTTCATCCCGAGACGTTTTTCGCGAAATAGGGCTGGGGCCGGATGAGCCTGTTGCGTCTAACTGGCGCCATCAGGGTGAAGTCCCATCTGATGCTCCAAAACATAAAATACGTCTGCAGCTTTCGACTGCGATATGGGCATCATGGAATGCAATACCCGGCGCAAATCCGCTTTGATTAGGACATCCGGCCCCTTATAAACATACAAAGATTGTTACGGGTTCTGCCCCTTACCCGAGCCTGATACGAACTGGAGGAGGCTGCAAGCCTGAACCATACCTTTGAATAGGACGGCATAAGGGTTCTGAATTGTTTCCAGGTCGCAGGGAACAAGACCGATTGGTCTCCCTGCTGTCGCCGCCGCGCCGAAGTGAGTGAATGTTCGGCGCTGCAGGCTATTGAACCTCGATAAGTGTTTGGTGCAGATATTCGTCTGACGCCGTTTTGGAAACCAAGTCAGAACTGACTGGCAATCTTTAACAGCACATTACGGATTATCTTACTTTGAATCCGATATCAGGCCTTTTTTCTCTTGACAGTCGTGGGCCTTATAAGTGTTAGGGTTTTTTATTAATTGCTTTCATGCGTTTTTTGTCTATGTCTTCTGTTAATTGCTTGCGACCGGATATCATGAGATTTTTTTATCAGATAACCAATTATACTGAGAATTATTAAAGAGATGATAAAAATTGACATCGACAGAAAAGACAATGGGATTTTCTGAACAGCAACAAAAAGCAGCATCAAAGGTATTAGAATGAAAGCAACTGCTTGACCGAAAATCCTTTGCGGCTGAGTTTCTTCAAAAAAATGGTTCGCTTGAATCGAGGAGTCAAAATTGTGAATAATCGTCTCCGAAGAAGAAAGCTTTTGTTCTTTTCCTGACAATTCAGAAATGTAACCGCTAAGACGCCCAATAAGGTTTTCCTCAATCATATAATATATGTAAATAACGAGTGAGATCATAGGTGCTAGTGCAAGAATGCCTGGCAGAGGCAGCGCTGACTTAACGCCACCAATCTCAATACCGCCCAAGGCAAGGGTCGAAATAATTAACTGCGCCAAAAGTTGTGTCCTTAGCCAGTTATCCCGATGTTTTACTCGAAAAATGAGTTCTTCATACGTTTTAACAAAGCATTTAATCAAGAATTTATGCTGTAGTTCATTCATCTATTAGTCCTCCTGCCTTCATTTTACAGTGAGCAGCTAATTTTTATACACGAAATAACCTTTGAGTTGAGAAAACCATTCTGTTTTTATTGTGCCCTTATCCTTGTGCCTCTAACGCTTCGCTTGAGGGGCGCGGGCCACTGACGCTGGAATGAAAAAGAATGACGGCTATTCCCGCGTCCCTCTCGAAGCGGTTGTTAGCTCGTTCGTATTCCATTTTCTACAATGAGTTTTGCGAATTGTTCCCCATCGACAAGTTCAATTCTGATTCCTTTGTCCTCATAGTATTTTTCAGCAGCGGTAACAGCCTCGTCTGAGATTGTCCCTGATGTGATAACCATACCTAAATTTGCCGATTCAGCCTCAATGCCTTTTATCAATTGCTCGACGACTTCTTTACCCACTGGTGGATCAGGTTGCCAATGCTTAGCCTGAATGGCAATTACTTGACGAAATGCACCTGCAACAAGAAATGTGGCAAGTATGTCAGCACCCTTGTCTTGGCTGCGGGGAATAATTCTGGCTTCGTCAGCCCCTAGGCCAATTACGACAGTCTGAATCAGTCTTTCAAAGCCAAAACTCTCCATTCGTCCGCTTCTCAATTCGGTTAAAGTTTCACGAATAAGACGAGTCTGTAAATCTGTTTGAAACGTTGGAGTTTGGCCGGTTGAATCAATCTGAATACATTCAGTAATTTCTTCCAGTAAATCGGTCGCATAAGCACATGTGCCTTGTGTTTTCATGCGAGAAATAAGTGCTGATTTTGCTATTTCACGACGAATCGGCTTTTTGTCGTTAAGCCATTTTACGGGTCGCCTGTAAGCTGTGTCATCGGTAATTTTGATGGGATCATATGTTGCAGGCCCAGTAACTTCTCCAACATAAAATTCGGACCAGTGGGGAACAACAACAACAAGATCACCTGAATTCATTTCTCGAATGAAACGCCACATGTGCCCTGCTGCGCCCCCTGCTCTACGTAAATTAGTTTCACTTGAGTAATATATGTTTCGTATGATTTCTCGGAATTGTTCCCATGTCAGACTTGTATCAAGCAGTCCTTTCGCTTCGGCCCATCCGATAATTATTTGATTCTCCGTTAATGCCTCTGGGACTTTATCGGTATTGCTGGGCGCAATTCGTAAAATAAATGCTTGTTGGGCCATTTTTATTATTTCTCCTTTTTTATTATGTCAGAGCTAACGCTGAGTTGAGGGGCAGCGAAGCGGACCCCTCGAACGACTGGTTATATTTATGACGATAAAAGCGCAAAGCATAGTTGGAACTTCACCGGGCCGTAACTGGCATGATTTCTATCCGACGCCGGAAAAAGCAACCGACGCATTATTGAGCGTTGAATCCTTCTCCGGTACGATATGGGAGCCAGCGTGCGGCGATGGTGCGATAAGCAAAGTCCTCGAACGCCGAGGGCATATAGTCAGAAGTTCTGACTTGATTGATCGCGGATACGGCGAAGGAGGACAAGATTTTTTGATGTTCCCAAAAAGTGATGTGGTTGACCATATCATAACAAACCCACCGTACAATCTGGCACAAGAATTTATCGAAACCGCATTATTGGCTGCAACTGGAAAGGTTGCTATGCTGTTGAAGTTGTCTTTCTTGGAAGGCGAAAAACGCCGAAAGATGTTCAACAACACACCATTGGCGCGAGTGCATGTTTTCAGTAAGCGGTTGACCATGACCCGCAACGGAGAAAAGTTAAGATCGGGTGGCATGATTGCTTTTGCTTGGTTCGTATGGGAACACGGATACATACACAAGCCAGAGATAGACTGGATTTGAATATAACAAATGATTATATGATTTCTGTTCAACATAGCAAAATATACCAAAAACATGATCGTTTTACAAGAAATAGTTGACAATGCATATTGAAATACATATGATGAGATATCTGTTTAACATGCTGATTCGGTCACTTTAATGGAAATGTGCTAAATTCAGATGATTGACATCCCGGGAGATCTGTCTGCGCGTTACAGGGTTCTTCTCGACAATAAGGATATCCCTGTCAAATTCCGTGTCTTCTATGAAAAATGGCTCAGATACTATCTGGATTTTTGTCATAAATATACTTTTGACCCTTCAAGGCAGGAAAGCCTTCCGCATTTTATTGCAAAACTGCAGACTAAAGGGCAATCGCCGGTGTATCAGCAGCAGGCGGGTCACGCAGTAGCACTTTACTATACTCTCTTGCAACACGTGCTGCCTGTGACTGTGCCGCCGGAAAAACCGACCTGCCCAGAAAAGGACAGCGGCAGACCAGCTGGCGGCCAAGGCGGTGTCAGGGATGAGCCTGAAGCAGCCCGCACCTCGACGCACAATGACCGGGGGAAGCCCGCGCCTTTTGTCGATGCATGGAACAAGGTCATTGATGGACTTTCGGCTGAAATAAAGTACCGGCATTACTCTCCCAAAACGTTAAGCTCCTATGCAACATGGACAAGAAAATTCCAGTTTTTCTGCCACAGCAGAGACCCCCATTCCCTGACTCCATCGGACGTGAAGGAATTCCTGATCTTTCTCGCAGTGAAGCAGCGTGTGTCAGCATCATCCCAGAATCAGGCGTTCAACGCACTGTTGTTTCTTTTCAGGCATGTATTGAAGACGGATTTTGGCGACCACAAGGACATCGTCAGGGCAAAGAGGTCCAAGTACATTCCTGTTGTCCTGTCCAGGGATGAGATTGATGCGGTAATAAAATATCTGGACCCGCCATATGATCTTGCGGCAAAACTTCTGTATGGCTGCGGGCTCCGTCTCTTCGAATGCCTGAAGCTGCGTGTGGACAACTTCAATTTTGACACCGGGCTACTGACCGTCCATGACGGCAAGGGGAAAAAAGACAGGTCCGTCCCCCTTCCGCAAACGCTCCTCGTGGAACTGAAAGCACAGCTTCAGACCGTAATAGAGCTACACCAAAAAGACCTGGCGGCCGGTTATGCGGGAACCTTCTTGGATAATCGGCTGGAAAAGAAATACAAGAATGCAGCTAAAGAACTGGTATGGCAGTGGTTTTTTCCGGCAAAGACGCTTACAGTCCTGCCTGATACTAAGGAGAGAAGGAGATGGCATATACATGAAACGCACATGCAGGAAGCCCTCAGGTGGGCCAGCAGGAAGGCAAGACTTACGAAACGCGTTTCTGCCCACACCTTCCGCCATAGCTTCGCCACCCATCTGCTTCAGGCCAACTACGACATCCGGACGATCCAGACCCTGCTCGGACATAGCGACGTGAGAACCACGATGATTTATACGCACTGCGTGCCGAGCAGGACGGTGAAAGAGGCCAAGAGCCCGCTCGACTTCTGATTGCCGTCCAAGGTGCCGCCATGTATCGTACCGGCAGGCGCGGCATTTCCTCTTTTCGCGGTCCAGAAAAAGCAGTCGAGATCCGGACGAGCGGCGTAGGTCAGGTAGTGAACGTGATAAGGACCTCATCGGTTTCGACCGCTTTGCCGATAGTTGCAGCCACATTTTCCACGACCCCGTCGCAGGGAGAGGAAACACCACATTCCATTTTCATGGATTCTATGACCACCAGGTCCTGGCCGCGGTAGACACGATCGCCTTTATTGACCAGAATACTGACCACCATGCCGGGAAGGGGTGAAAGAAGCACATTTACGCTGGCGCCTTTCTTCTCCTTTGGCATGTATTGGGCCAGTTCCCACTCCCTTGGAGTGTATATCTCAAGAATGCGGGAGATGCCGCAATGTGCGGCCCATATGAAATTCTGCCGGTACTGAAGCCTGAAGTATTGATCCACACCGTCTATCGACAGCTTCAGCCTTCGCCGGTAGAATTCAAACACCGGGACAACGACAGAATGTTCTGTGCCGTTTATCCTGACACGCCAGTCCGGGGATGAGAGTTGTCCCTGCAGCTCCACTTCAAAGATATTCTTGTTGCCTTTGACAACGTAACGGTATAGCTGGGCCGACTTGTGAGACAGTCCGACTTTTGCAGCCATCGGTTTTAAGGATTCACGGACCAGATTCTTGCGGTTATGATACACGGTGGTCGAGGCAAGGACCATGGCTTCAAGCTGCTCCATCGGCGGGTCGATTTTGGCCTCGCCTTCCTCAAAGTATTCTTCGATGAACCCGGTCGAAAGCTCACCCGTGATAAAGGCAGGGTGGTTGAGTATGGAGTTTGCAAAATCCAGATTGGTAGTCACACCTTCAACGTGATATCGATTCAGGGCATTGATCAGGGTAGTCCGGGCTTTTTCCCGCGTCTCACCCCAGCTGATCACCTTGGAGAGAAGGGAGTCGTAATAGACGCTTACGAAACTGCCGGCCTCAACACCGCTGTCAAGCCTGATATTTTTGCCCCTGAGATTTGAGTACCTGGTGATCAGTCCGGTGGACGGCAGAAATTTTCGGGCAGAATCCTCCGCACAGATCCTGGCTTCCATAGACCAGCCCTTGATCGAGACATCCTCCTGCGAGATCGGCAGTCGCTCGCCTGCCGCAACCCTCAGCTGCAGTTCGACGAGGTCAAGAGAAGTGACCATCTCGGTAACCGGATGCTCCACCTGAAGCCGCGTATTCATCTCCATGAAGAAAAAGTTCTTCCGGTCATCCATGATGAATTCCACGGTTCCTGCATTGGAATATCCTGCCTCCCGGCCAAGGGCACAGGCCATTTCTCCCATACGGGATCTGAGCGCCGCGTCAACCGCAAGGGAGGGCGACTCTTCAATCACCTTCTGGTAGCGCCGCTGGATTGAGCATTCCCGTTCTCCGAGAGAGACGACATTTCCATGCTGGTCAGCGATGATCTGGATCTCGATATGGCGGGGATTGACGATAAATCGTTCCAGAAAGATTCTGTCGTCGCCAAATGCCTTGCGGGTCTCGTCCTGCGCCGACTGAAGGGCGGATTCCAGTTCAGAAGGAGTGGCAACCATGCGCATACCCCTGCCGCCGCCGCCGGCAGCAGGCTTGAGCAGTACGGGATACCCGACCTCAGCAGCAAGCGCCCTGATCTCTTCAATATCGACAATAGGCAGGTTGTGACCCAGCACCACCGGCACCCCTGCTTTCATGGCGATATTCTTGGCCGAAATCTTATCTCCCAATGCAGCGATCACCTCCGATGAGGGCCCGATAAATACCATTCCTGCCTTGACCACGGCCGCAGCGAATTCGGCATTCTCCGAAAGAAACCCATAACCCGGATGAATAGCCTGACAACCCTGAGCAAGCGCAGCATTGATGATCTTTTCATGCACAAGATATGAGGAAGGGGAAGGCGACGGCCCGATATGGACAGCCTCGTCCGCTTCCCGGACATGAAGCGAACGCGCATCAATATCCGAATACACCGCTACGGTCTTTACATTCAGCTTTCTGCAGGTCCGGATTATCCGGATCGCAATTTCACCCCGGTTGGCTATAAGGATTTTTTCAAACATGGTGACCCCTTAAATGTGATATCACTCCTATCTTCAGAAGTATCGCAACTTTCGCTCACAAGGGAATATTCCCGTGTCTCCGCTTCGGTCGAATCGTACGTTTGTTTTCCAGAAACTGCAAGCTTCGGATCAGCCGGTGCCGTGTATCACGCGGATTAATGACGTCGTCGATGAATCCCCTTTTTGCGGCCATGAAGGGATTTGCGTATGTTTGCCGGTATTCTTCCGTCATGCGTGCAAGCATCTCCTCAGGGTTGTCCGCCTCTTCGATCTCCTTGCGGTAAATGATCTGTGCTGCACCTTTGGGGCCGAGTACGGCAATTTCCGCTATGGGCCAGGCAAAATTCATATCGCAGCCGATGTGCTTCGAATTCATGACATCGTAAGCGCCGCCGTAAGCCTTTCGGATAATGACCGTTATCCGCGGCACCGTTGCTTCTGAAAAGGCATAGAGCAGTTTTGCCCCGTGCCGGATGAT
>DKBO01000127.1 GCA_002448975.1 Nitrospiraceae bacterium UBA6898 | reverse complement strand
CCATGCGCATCGGCCAGCAAACTCGCCAGCCGGTCAGACGGCGTGAGCACGGCAGCGCCCACGGCCAGGACGCCGATGACCATGGTGCCCCGGCGTGCAAAGCGAAAACCCGTCGTACCCCGCATCACCACCAGTAACCCCAATATCGCAGCGGCGACGGCAAGTATTGCCAGGGTTCTTACAAGTCCGAATCGCGGCACGAGCAGGAAGCCGGTTAGCACCGTGCCGGCGATTCCTCCAAGCGTGTTCAAGGAGACTACTTTGCCGATATCGCGGCCGACATGTCCGGCATCGACGATCAGCTTTAATGCCGCCGGGAATGCGGCACCAAGCAGCAGTGTGGGAACAAAGACGATATACATGGCCGCAATGCCAAAGCGGGCACACACGCCTGCCAGCCTGCTTGCCGTCAGCGAGAACACCGCGTGCTCACCCATAGCCTGCAGTGTGGACAACCAGCGCCCAAGCAGGGCAACCTCGAGCAAGGAAACCAGTCCGGCTGCCGCGATCAGAAGGCCAAACATACCCCAGGGATCGCGTATTCGGTCTGCCCGGCGCGCAAACAGCGCCGCGCCGAGCGCCAGCCCGGAAAGATAGGTCGCCAGTACCACCGAGAAAGCAAAACTGCGGGTGCTCATGAACTGCACCACCGATTGCGTCCATACTACCTCGTATCCCAGCGCCAGACCACCGGCGATGGCATAAAAGAGAATAGCCACCGTGGCAGATTTCGCCGATGGCACATGATGTGGTACCGGAACTACGGGGGGTTGATTTGTCAAGAAATGATCGAGCCACAAACCGCCCACAGCGGCAAGCACGCCCATGCCGGCGGCGAGAAGCGCCGAACCCTGAATCCCCAGCGCCGGGATAAGCAAAAAAGACGAAAGCAGTGCGCCGACGATGGCGCCGGCCGTGTTGGCGGCATACATCCACCCGCCACCGGCGCCAATCCGGTCATCAGTAAGGCGCAGAGAACGAACCATCGCTGGCAGGGTACCACCCATCAGGAACGGCCCCACGCCGACCATCAGGAAAACGAGCGTCCAGGCGACAACATCGCTCTTGTCTTCGAGCCGGGCGAAAAGCGCTGCCGTATGGGCCAGCGCGATAGTCATCAGGACGCCTGCCAGGGCTACGCCGAACTCCAAAGTCGCATATAGACGCAGAGGTCGTGTGACCCGGTCTGCCCAACGCCCGAGCAACAACCCACCAATGGCGAGTCCGGCAAAGAAGGCGCTGACGCCGGTGGTGACCGCATAGACGTCAACGCCGACGATCAGAGTCAGCTGCTTGATCCAAAGCACCTGATAAATAAGCGCGGCGGCGCCGGAGACGATAAGCAACAGAATGCGCCACCCGATGCCACGTGATTCGTCAGCCTTGCAGCTGACAGACTGCTGCATCTGCGCTGATTGAGAGGCTGTTGCCCTCTGGTTTATTAAGCGATTTCCTTTCGACATGTCACCTATGGAAAAGGGTCGCAACCGTGTTCACACTAAAGTTGGGCCGCACCCGGCTGAGTCGGGTGCGGCCCCGAAGTTTACCTGTGTGTTACCACCGTCGCGGCATCAGTTGCTGCCCTTAGGCGTCTCCTGCAACGTCTTCAGCACCTTGTCAAGACTGAAACTGCCGACTGTCTGGCTCGGCGGGAATTCCTTGAAGGTTGCAAGGAACTGCCCGACATACTGCTGCGCAGGTACAAGCAGGAACAGGCGGTCAATTCGCCAGTGGCTGTAGTCCATGGCAATGTGGTCAGCCTCCTCGAACGGATCGCTACGCAGGTTGAAGAGTTTGGGCACGCGCAGTTCCACGAACGGTTCCTCCCAGACATCGAATCCATGGGCACGTTGTTCCTGAAATACCAGCTTCCACTGGTTGAAACGCAACGCCACGAGTTTCCCATCATCATTAAAATAGAAGAACTCATGGCGAGGCGATTTGTCTTCCTTGCCTGACCAATAGGGCAGCATGTTATAGCCGTCAAGATGGACCTTGAAGGTCTTGTCGNNGGCTTGATGACGCCGGGCCACTTGATGAGGGTAGGCACACGATAGCCGCCTTCCCAGTTTTCGTTCTTCTCCCCGCGGAAGGGCGCCGCGCCGCCATCAGGCCAGGAGAATTTCTCTGCCCCGTTGTCGGTGGAGTACATGACAATGGTATTCTCATCCATACCGAGCTCCTTGAGCTTGTCGAGCAGCTGGCCGACCATCGCGTCATGTTCAACCATGCCATCAGCATAGGGGCCGAGGCCGGTCACACCTTCGCTCTCCTTCTTCAGGTGCGTGAAAATGTGCATGCGTGTTGCGTTCCACCAGAGTAGGAACGGCTTACCCTCTTTCTTGGCGCGCTCCATGTAATCAAGCGAGGCCTTGGTTATTTCCTCGTCAATAGTCTTCATGCGCTCGATGGTGAGAGGACCGGTACTCTCGATTCGCTGGGTCCCGTCCGGGTTGGCCCAGGTGTGGATAACGCCGCGCGTACCGAATTTTTTGCGTAGGGCTGGATCCTTGAAGTAATCCGGGTTCTCAGGCTCCTGCTCCGCATTGAGGTGATAGAGAGAACCGAAGAACTCGTCGAAACCGTNNGCTCTGTTCGCCGTACCAGTCGGTAAACAGCGCGCCTTGCTTGGCGATGCTGTCGATGTTGGGCGTCTTGTAACCCATCATGCCCTGGTTATAGGCACTGATATTCCAGTAGCCGATGTCATCGCCCCAGATGATCAGAATGTTCGGTTTGGCAGCCGGCTTCGGGGCATCGGCAGCCTTTGCCGGGGCAGCCCCTGCGGTTGTCATTGCGGCTACGGCAAGAATTCCGCCGACCGCTGCCCACATGCGGGCCCTGTTTTTCTTCACACCGTTTTGTTTCATTCTCCTCTCCTTTCTTTTTACAGACACGGTAATAACGAGTCTGCACTCACGGTAAATCGTCTAGGAGCCATACTCATATGCTTTGGTCTTTATTTTTTCACCTCCTCACTGTTTTCTCACGAACAGGACATCGAAGGTCTGACCGAGTGCCGCCTGGAAGTAATACCCGGTGAACTGGTCTTGTTTTGGATCGTAGATGATCGTATATGTCGAACCGGGATAATTGACGTCCCGGAATTCGACAAAGACCTGTATGCGGTCTACAATACGCTTCCAGTCCGCCTTTGCAACATGGATTGGCCGCGGGTTGAAATAGGCGGCCCTGAGTGTTCCGTCCTGTTTCACTTCGCTCAACTCCAGTACATAGCCACCATCAGGCCGGAGCCATTTGCCCTCGATCCATTGCTCGTCTTTCTGTCCGGACTTCGGACCGCTTTCAGCCAATACAGGAATCGACGACAAAAGACAGAGCAACATCAGGAATAGTATGGCTGTTCCCGCACTGGATTTCCTTTTCAGTTCACACGACATACTGATTCCTTGTCGGAGATGCGCCACTCATCGGGCTTCCCCAGTAATTCCCGTTTGGAAAGGTAATAGCAGTAGGTGCAGTCGAGATTGCAGAGCGCGCCTGTGGGCTTCACCATCACGTGCATCCGGCGTACCGGCTTGCCGCGATAGAGTCGAACCTGAGTTCTTAAATGCCCATTGCTCATAATTGCGCGCTGTTCATCATTGGTCATAAAGTAAAAAGCGTGAGAAGCGGCTAAAATAACTTTTAAAACATCGATTCTTCAGACAAGCCGGAATACTTCATTTATATCATGGAAAGATGATCCTGTCCAATTATCAGCATAGGCACCGAGCAGTGCTGCGAGATGGCAGAACATATAAATGCCTTTGAGAAAAGGCGTGGCTTCCCCTATAAACGCTATGCTATGTGCAGTTCTGCCGATTCATTCGTCTGTGCTAGCGGGAGGCTCGGTCAGATCATGCCTGGTTTTCAGGTGCTTCCCCTGTCGGCGGCTTCGCCGGCGGCGCATACCATTTTTCCTTCGGCACGATCGCAGGAACAGGACGGTCGGCAACATAATTCGGCGACATAATCTGGACCCCGTGCTCGTTGAAGCAGTCCTGTATGTTCGTGTGAAGAATCGAATAGGCCTGTGCCATAATCTGGGGCTTATCCAGATAGGCGTTCAGTTCGTAGGTGACATAAAAATCGTCGAGGGACTTCTGGAGCACAAAGGGTGGCGGCTCCTTCAGGAGCTGCGGTGTCCGTCCTGCTGCCATCAGGAGAAGCGCGTGAACCTGCCGCCAGGGTGCATCGTACCCGATCGTGACCTGGGTATGGACAATGAGGCCGTTCTGGCGCGCATAGGTGCTGTAGTTCACGATGTTGCTGTTCAGGATCGTCGAGTTCGGCACAATCACCTCTTCGTTCTTGATCGTCCGGATATGCGTTACCTGCATCCGTATCTGGGTGACATCACCGATGATCTCATTGATCTGGATCCGGTCGCCGACCTTGAAGGCCCTCCGGTAGTTGACGACAAAGCCGGCGACGATATTCGCCACAGCAGACTGGGACCCGAGCGAAAAGAGGACGCCGATGAATATGGAGATGCCTTTGAATGCACCGGATTCCGATCCGGGTATGTAGGGGAAGGCAACTACGACGGCAAATACCGTGACCAGCACGGTAATGAGCCTGTCTGTCGGCTCGGCCCATTCAGGATAAAATCCCCTGATTGTAACCCTTTCCTGCTCGATCTGCCGGAAGAAGGCATGGAGCATCCGCAGAAATATCCGTGTGATAATGAAGAGAACTGCGAGGAAAAGAAGATTGGGCAGCTCCTGTACAAATCCCTCTGCCAGCACCTGCAAAGGATTCAGGAAGAATTGCCCCAGTTTCTTTGCGTAGAACCGTGTCCACGGGAAAAGGATGAGCACCCTTCCCAGGTAGCCATAGGCAAGCGCAAAGAGCATGACGATGCGGAGTATGCGCAGTCCCTCCCTGATTGCTGCCCAGACATCTTTCCTGCGGATAAGCTTGACGGACTTGACGCTTATGTCTTCGATCTTTTCCTGGAAACGCGCTTCTACGAATGTTTGGAGCTTGCCAAACAGCTTCAGGATAAAGAAGACGGCAATAACGAATACGAGGGTCGAAAAAAAAGCGTTCAGGACCGCTTTGCTCAGATACTCCTGTGTTCGGAACTGCCGGTAGGCATCGATCGCCGCCCGCACCTTCTGCAGATAGACAAAGGCCAGCTCGTTCCTCTTAACACCTTCGGGGGCAGCGTCCGCGTCAACGATCACCATAATGCGCCGGTCACCGGTCTCTATTTCCGTCCACACGCCCGTTTCGACAGTGACAACCGAATCGACAGGGATCGTGCGATCCGAGGCGATCTCCTCGATCCGGCCGGCTATGCCACGGGCCCGCTCTTGAGCAGGGAAGGCAGAAATACCCCTCACCGAAAAGAGCATCGTACCGTCGATGATCACCGGTGCGGTCTCAAAAGCCTGCTCCAGCGCAACAGTCTGCTGAGCAGGCTGCTGCGCCGAGACGAGCGCCGTGCCGGAAACGGCAAAGACGAGAATCAGGAAAAGCATGACCCTGATCACGGCATATCTCATGCTCACAAACTGTATCTTGTCAGACGTGATGAGGGAACAGTCTTTCTTCGGAGACAGGCTCCGGCCGGGGTCTTCATGGATGATCAGCTCAGTTTTGCAGAAGATTGCTGCAAGGTCTGCATCAGTCGTGCGTTGCCTTCTCATTGAATCTCCCCCCTCTGGAATTCAGCTAGCAAACACTGCATGAGTTTCCCCTGGACCTCGTACCACTGCCTGCTTGCTCTAATCTATTCTGCATGCTCAGATGTAAGAACATTATAAGACAACGTCTCACCTATGAATAGTCTTTTTTCTGATAAAAGGTATCTGCGAACGGCCTTGGCGTTTGCGGCTGAAGAGCAGGGCAGGCATCAACGTGCGCCTCTTTATCGGCTCTTCCCCACGTTATTCTCTTTTCTTTCGTGAAAACTTCATGGTTCCGGTATCGTATTTCAGGTCGATGTAAAGATCCCCGTCCTTGAAGAAAAAGATCGCGCTACCAGTTAGGTCGCGGACAAAGGATTCCTCAAGAGAACCCTCTTCGCATGCAGCCATGGTGGAGTGGGTTATCTCAATGGAGATCCTCTTTCCATCCGTGGAATAGACGCCGCCCTTGCGATTGCAGTCTGCCTTCACATTGATCTTGCCGTCTTCCAGAAACTGGATCGTGTAGTTCTCGGTCTGGTTGGGAACATTCTTGCTGTCGTTATTGTAGAGCGACTGCACCCACTGCCAGACCTTGCCGGTGATCCGGGATTCCTCTTCCGACTCTCCCCCGGCTGCCGGGACAAGGCGGCCCTCCTGAACTGCGAAGCGCTTCTTCACCTCGAGCGTCGGGCAGCACATGGGTTCCCCGGGGCCGTGCGTTGTTATGGATACAACGATCTCATTATTCTTGATCTCTATGGTATGTACTTTCACCCTGTCGCCCAGAAAAGCTATGTCCCTGTTCACCCATCCTTCGGCTTCCTTTGAAAGAAGCGCCAGATCGTAGAATGTGCCGCTGCCGCCTGGGTCTGTGATGAGGACGACTGCACCGGATTGCCTCCCGTTTATCATTCCGAACACCTTCTTGTCGCTCAGCTTTACCATGATCTCCGAAGCTGAGTCCGGAGCAGCTGGCTCGCGGTACTCACCCCGGGAAAGAGTCACCTTTCCTGAAGGAAACCATGTTGACAGAAAGGTCATGGAACCAAGATCTGGCTCAGGAGCATCTTTCCCCACTCTCGTGAACCGGGCGAGACTTTCGCCGTCTTTCAGCAGCAGCGTGCCATCTCTGCGTTCCCATGTCCGCGTCTGCTGAAGCGCCTTCATGAACCGCATCTCCACCTCACCGGCTTCTCCCTGGCAGAACATACGCGTAGCGCCGACAGGGCCGAACTTCAGCAATGCCCCGTCGAGTTCATAGCTGCCGAAGAAGTTGTTGCAGCCGGAAAATCCCGCGGCTTTCTTCTCAACAGGGTCCAGCAGAATGTATGGTTGTCTTTTATTTGTTAGCGGAGGAATCGGTGTCCCGCCGGCCTCCACCAGGCGCCACTCGATGCCCTCAGGACCGCGTGAGGCCGATAACGCATCGCTATACAACGCGCCCAGGAAGGCGAAGATAAGAATACTGCAGAGCAAAATAGGCTTGTGAATTCGAATCATGGTCATTTCTACAATGTCCTCCCGATGTTACCCGGCTAGACCCAAGTGGTGATCTCGTAGATGCGCGGGTGTTTTTGCCAGGGTCTCACCATATGTCTGCTGCTGTTATTGGGTTTTTTCAGTCCGGTTCCCACGTGAATCAACGCCAGCGTGAGACAGACGCCGATCACTATCGGCCATAAAACATCGATCCAGTTCATCGCTGATTTTCAGTCATAGTTATACTAACACAGGCTTTGATCGACCAATTGACCATTGACCAATTCATCGATTGGCTATTTCTGTGGATTGACAATTATTAAGGCGCACAACGGCACTTTACTTTTCCCCTTTCCTCCGTTTTCCGGAAATTTCTTTCAGATCGTTCTCTACCAAATGAGGAAATGATGTAATGGATATTTTATTCCCTATTGGAGCAGAAGAGAAAGAGCCATACATTCGTTCTCATCTGCATGGCTTATTCTCGGACAGAGCATAAACAGAAATTGAAACAAAGCCCTGACTTCATAGCAGACAATTTATGATGATATGGTGGTCCGCTACGCAACCCTTTGGAAGTCAACGCAGTTGCCTCTTACGTCACCCTCGTTCAGGGCAAAACCGAAGCACGCTGCAACAGTGCATACGATTTCCGGTATGGTACACTGAAAGGAAAGGGAAGGAGAAAGACTCTTATGGAATGGTATGGCCTGGACATCGAAGCTGTTTTTCGACAGCTTGAAACTTCCGAACAGGGACTCTCGGGCAACGAAGCCAGGAAACGGCTGGCAGAGTATGGGCCCAATGCCCTTGCTCGTGCGGAGAAGACCAGCAGGTTCAAACTCCTCCTCCATCAGTTTGCTAGTCCCCTCGTCTATATACTGATAGCAGCAGCAGCGGTCACCGCGCTGCTGGGCGAATATGCGGACGCAGCGGTGATAGCTTTCGTGCTCCTCCTGAATGCAACGGTCGGATACTTCCAGGAGCAGAAGGCAGAGGAGAGCGTCAAGGCACTGGCGAAACTCGTGGTGCCCCGTGCCAGGGTCCTCAGGGACGGCAGGGAAACAGAGGTGAACAGCGAAGAGTTGGTTCCCGGTGACATCGTCTTATTGGCATCGGGCATGAAGGTGCCGGCGGACATCCGGCTGTTCAAGACCATTGAGATGCGGGTTGAGGAGGCGATGCTCACGGGTGAATCGCTTCCTGCGGAGAAGTCCTTTGCTGCTATTGCTGAAGAGCATCTCACTCCGGGTGATCAGACCAATATGGCCTTCATGGGGACGTCGGTGCTGAACGGCAGAGCTACGGGCGTTGTGACAGACACCGGCGAAAAGACCGTGCTCGGCAAGATAGCGAACGAGGTGCGGGATGTATCAGCAGCCCAGCCGCCGATACAGGTGAAGATCGGCAAATTCGCCCGGATGATCGGCTATATCGCTGTGGGCGGCGCAGCGGCTACGTTCGGCCTCGGCGTGCTCCTGGGCTTCGGTTTTTCAGAGATGTTCCGTACGGCTGTTGCGGTTGCCGTTGCTACGGTTCCTGAGGGACTGCCCATTGTCGTGACGGTAACCCTGGCCATCGGCGTCACGCGAATGGCCAAGCGAAACGCGATTATCCGGAAGCTTCCCGCCGTAGAGACGCTCGGAAGTACGACGGTGATCTGCTCGGACAAAACAGGAACGCTTACCCGGAATGAGATGACCGTGAGGCTTATCTATGACGGACAGCATACCTACGAGGTGACCGGCAGCGGCTATGAGCCGAAGGGCGAGTTGCTCCATGAGCAGATGCCCCTCCAAGCGGAAGAGAAGACAACCCTGATGCGGGTATTGCGGATCGGGCTTCTCTGCAACGAGTCAAAGGTATATGAAGAGGACGGCCAGTTCAAGGTTGACGGTGACCCGACCGAGGCGGCGCTGATCGTCTCAGCAATGAAGGCAGGACTGAAGTCCGACGAAGGAGTGCGCTATCCGCGACTCGCCATAATCCCCTTTGAGTCGGAGTGGGGATATATGGCGACACTCCATCAGGAGGGCGAAAAGCGGATGATCCTGGTGAAGGGCGCACCGGAAAAGGTCCTGGATATGTGCACCGAATGCATGGCAGCCGAGGGCAGGAAGATGAACGAGATCCTTGGCTCTGCGCACCGCTTCGCTGAAGAGGGTCTGCGGGTCATTGCCCTTGCATACAAGGAGGTTCCTCCTGGCAAGACAGAACTCACCCATGCGGATATACGGGAAGGGATCATACTGGCCGGACTCCAGGCGATGATAGATCCGCCAAGACCCGAGGCGGTTGCCGCAGTTGCAGGGTGCGGGCAGGCGGGGATCAGGACCGTCATGATCACCGGCGATCATGCTGTCACCGCAGCAGCCGTCGCACGGAAGCTCGGCATTGTCGGGGAAGATCCCCGGGTCGTTACCGGAAAAGAGCTCCAGACGACATCTGACGAAGGGCTTTCCCGCCTTGTGCGGGACGTGGCCGTGTACGCACGGGTCGCACCACAGCAGAAGCTGAGGATTGTGCAGGAGCTGGTGCGGCAGGGAGAGGTCGTCGCCGTAACCGGTGACGGCGTGAACGACGCCCCTGCCCTGAAAGCCGCCCATATCGGCATCGCCATGGGACAGACCGGCACGGATGTGGCAAAGGAATCGTCGGACATGGTCGTTGCCGATGACAATTTTGCCAGCATCTTCAGTGCGGTGGAAGAAGGCAGGATTGTTTTTGAGAACATCCGTAAGGTGGTCCTCTTCCTTATTCCCACGGGATTTGCTGCGCTCATTGCGGTGGTGACGACCATGCTGTCTGGATTTCCCGTTCCGTTTGTTCCGGCGCAGATCCTCTGGATAAACCTCGTGACCAGCGGACTTCAGGACGTTGCCCTCGCCTTTGAGCCCGGTGAGAAGCACCTCATCCAGGCCCACCCTCGTCCGCCGGGAGAGGGGATCTTTTCAAGGAGCATGATCCGCAGAACGGTTATCGCAACGGGCATAATTTCCGCAGGCGTCCTTTTTTCCTACTTCTATGCCCTTGCAAAAGGGGACCCCCTGGAAGAGGCCCGGACCATGGCGATGACAACGATCGTATTCTTCCAGTTCTTTAGGGTCTGGACTACCCGATCCGAAACCCAGCCGGCACTCCGGATGAGCCCCATGACCAACCCGTTTCTCTTTGCCGCGTCCCTGGCTGCCTTTTTTGCGCAGCTCGCCGTGATCTATGTTCCGGTTTTGCGGTGGGTATTCAGAACGGAACCCCTTACCCTGGATGAATGGCTCTGGATCCTCCCCGTTACTGCGACGGTCTTTCTTGCCGACGAGGCGTATAAGATGGTGGCCAAGAAGAGAGACGCGTGATGATGATCATCGTACGACTTGTTGCTGAACAGAATCTACAACTCTGTATAAACACAGACAGGCAGCGAAGGAAACGAGGTGAAGAAATAGCTCAGTGAATTACGGCATACTTCAAAGAAGCAAAAAAGGACTCAAGCCACTGGCCTGAGTCCTCGGTGTCATTGGTGGCGGGGAGAGGATTTGAACCTCTGACCTTCGGGTTATGAGCCCGACGAGCTACCAGGCTGCTCCACCCCGCGTCAGTTGTATAAGATAACCCATAGCCTCCTTCGTTGTCAAACCTGTCCGCTTGATCTCCTGAATGATGGGTGCCCTCCTCAGGTGAGCATAGAAGAATTTTCTAAGCGAAGATGAAACCCAAAAATACTTCCGGTAGAGATTAGCGCTTTTTCTCCTCGTGATCCAGCCGCTTTGATGTTCCTGACGCCGATGCGCAATGTTGTGTACGACCTGCGGAGGGGGGCTGCCATGCAATTTTGAGGAATAGTACGATATAATATACAACTGTTGGCTGGGGGGAAACGCTGAATCTATGCTTGAAGTCCTGAAACAGAATCGCTGGATACTGGATATCCTCGACATAACGGTGATGTCGGTCATCCTCTATCGCCTTCTGCTTATCATCAAGGGGACAAAGGCCGTACAGATGCTGCTCGGGCTCGGCATACTGCTGCTTGCTTCCCTCGCGTCTCGCTACTTGGAGCTCTTTACCATAGACTGGCTGGTTCAGACCTTCTGGGCACAGATCGTCCTTGCAATTATCGTTCTGTTCCAGCCCGAGATCAGGAAAGCCCTTGCGCAGATGGGCGAGGCGCAGTTTCTTTCCTTCACCACGGCGGAAGAACTGAAATCACATGAAGAGGTCGTGCGTGCATCCGTCTCGCTTTCGAACAAGAAGATCGGCGCGCTGATCGTCATTGAGCGTGAAACGAGCCTGAAGGATTTTATCGAGGCGGGGACGCCGCTTGATGCAAAGGTGTCGCGTGAGCTCCTGTTGAGCATATTCCATCCCACATCACCGATCCATGACGGCGCCGTGATCATCAAGGGCAACCGCATTTTGGCGGCGGGATGTTTTCTGCCGATCACGCTCAGCAGCGGGGTGAGCAAGGCCTTCGGTACGCGCCACCGGGCGGGGATCGGACTGACGGAGGAGACCGATGCGGTGGCTATCATTATATCTGAAGAGACCGGCTACATATCGCTGGTCGTCAACGGGAGGATGGAAAATCGGCTCGATATGGGTACCCTTCGGGATATGCTGACGGATATCTTCGCCATCAAGAAAGGCAAGAAGTGAAGAAGTTGATTATGAACAACATAGGGCTCAAGGTCTCGGCGGTGCTCCTCTCCGTGTTTCTCTGGTTCTTTGTCGCTTCCCGCGGGCAATCGGAGATCACGCTCGAAGCACCTTTAGAGTTCAGGGACATCCCGGCAGAACTTGGCATCATAAGCAGCAATGTAAAGACTGTCATGCTCACCCTCAGGGGACAGGAACGGTTCATGAAAACCCTGAACGCTTCCAATATCCGGGTTTTCATCGATATGAGCAAGGCCAGGGAGGGCGAGGGCATCTACCACGTTGATAAGGCGGACGTGAAGCTGCCCTTTGCCATTTCCGTGACAAATGTCGACCCTGCATCCATAAAGGTGAAACTGGAAGAGAGGGTTACCAAATCAGTGCCGGTGAGGGTCAGCATCATAGGTACGGCTGAGAAGGGCGTATCAGTGTCGGCATCTGTTGAACCGAAAAACGTGATCATCACGGGGCTGAAATCTGAAGTAAAACAGGTCCGTTATCTTGTAACGGAGGATTTCGATATCACCGACATGAAGGGCACGGCAACAGAGAGTCTTAAACTGGATACCTCAGGGATGAACATTGTCCCGGAAATAACGAAAGTGACCGTGAGGTTCACCTATACGGAGAATAAGACATGAAGCTTTTTGGTACCGACGGCATACGGGGGAAAGTGAACAAATTCCCCATTACCCCGGAGATCGCACTGCGGGTAGGCATGGCTGCTGCAATCGTTCTGAAAAAGGAGCACCACGGCAGGAACATGGTTCTGATCGGCAAGGATACGCGGCTTTCGGGCTATATGATCGAAAGCGCGCTCACATCAGGCATATGCTCCATGGGAATGAACGTCACCCTTGTCGGCCCGCTGCCGACGCCCGGCATCGCATTCCTGACGCGTGCGCTGCGCATAGATGCAGGCGTCGTGATCTCGGCATCGCATAATCCGTTCTATGACAACGGCATCAAGTTCTTTTC
>DKBO01000251.1 GCA_002448975.1 Nitrospiraceae bacterium UBA6898 | reverse complement strand
CCGCCGCAGATTGGGTGCGGTCATTGCCGATGTTATGAGACGAACTTCCCCAGCTGACGCGGTGGTATTTGTGGCACCGAACGAGAAGATCTTTTCCAATCATCTTCAGTTTCTTGCAGGAAGTTTGGCGCGGAACCCTGGCAAGAACTGCGCTGCAACTGCTGCCATTTTGAAGAATGGACTACAACCGATTCATGGCGTCCACGAGAGGATCGATTTCCGCCAGCTCGATGCTGCTTCCCCGATTGGTTATGGGCGTTTCATGTTTCGTGTCTCGGCGCTTTCCGAAGACCTGCATTTAGCCCTGCCGTATGTGGACAGAAAGGCGATGGCGGTCCTGGTGGGAGGGGGAATTATCGCCCAGGAAATTCCTTCAACCATCGTCATTAATGTCGAGAGCGAGTTTCCTCCCGGTCTCTGGGATGAAGGACAGGAGAATGAGCTCATTAGTAGTTTTTGCCCGGAGGTATTTGCACTATTCTCAGGCCACGAGATTATTTTGCCACCTCTATCATTGCCTGGCGGGTTGTCCGTTACGTCTGAGGCGGGTGAGCCCTGGCTTGTTGCGCGACTACTGCAGTGGATAATTATACAGCTACGAAAGCTATACAGGGAAGGGCTAGGTGCACGGATCATCGCACTAAAAAGAAAGCTTTAAAAGAAGCTGGCTTTAGTTAAACAAGCAGTGTAAATATTATGGCAGGCAAAATATGAATCCCCATGCCTCACAACCAACATCCCTTATGTCATTGACTAAGAGCCTCTGGCGTAACCGTCAGCTCATTGCCCAAATGACAAAGCGGGAAGTTGTGGGCCGCTACAAAGGTTCGGTTATGGGCCTGCTTTGGTCCTTTCTCAACCCTCTTTTTATGCTGGTGGTGTACACTTTTGTCTTTTCAGGAGTGTTCAAGGCCCGCTGGGGAGTGAGTGGGAACGAGACGAAGTCCCAGTTTGCCATCGTACTTTTTGTTGGCATGGTCGTCCATGGCTTGTTTGCAGAGGTGCTTAACCGAGCCCCCAACCTGATTCTGTCCAATGCCAACTTTGTGAAAAAAATAATTTTCCCCCTCGAGGTCTTAGCTGTCATCAGTATGGGCGCAGCACTGTTCCACTATCTTGTCAGCCTGCTGGTTTTGTTTATTGCCTTCGCAATCTTTAACGGCTTTCTGCACTGGACAGTCATTTTCACTCCATTGGTCATGTTGCCCTTAGTTCTCCTGACGCTTGGGTTTGCATGGGCACTTGCGTCTTTGGGAGTATTTTTGCGTGATGTCGGACAGACGATCGGTGTTGTTACAACAGTCATAATGTTCTTTGCGCCCGTTTTTTACTCAATCAATGCGCTTCCTGAGGCGTTTCGTCCTTGGATGATGGGAAACCCCTTAACCTTTCCTATTGAGCAAGCTCGCGCGGTCATCATTTTCGGCCAACTGCCCAATTGGACTGGCTTACTCATCTATGCGGCAATATCGATTCTCGTGGCCTGGCTTGGCTATGCCTGGTTTCAAAAGACAAGAAAAGGATTTGCTGATGTCCTCTGAAAATATCGCAATCCACGTGAATAATCTGAGCAAGTGCTATCACATTTATGAGAGCCCTCGTAACAGACTTAAGCAGTTCCTTTTGCCTATATTACAGCGAGTGGCTGGCAGTGTCTCCAAACAGTATTACCGGGAATTCTGGGCACTCAAGGACATATCTTTCGAAATCAAGAAGGGAGAATCCGTCGGTGTTATAGGCCGAAACGGCAGCGGGAAAAGCACTCTTCTTCAAATAATCACCGGCACCTTATCACCAACAGAAGGCAGCGTTGAGACACGCGGACGAATTGCAGCCCTGCTTGAGCTTGGCTCCGGCTATAGCCCAGATTTTACCGGACGCGAGAATGTTTATTTAAATGGTTCACTTCTTGGCCTCACCCGCCAGCAAATAGACGATAAATTTGATGCTATTGCAGCGTTTGCCGATATCGGGCAATATCTCGATCAGCCTGTAAGAACTTATTCAAGCGGTATGCTGGTACGGCTAGCCTTTGCAGTGCAGGTTCAAGTAGACCCTGATATCCTGATCGTTGATGAGGCGCTTGCCGTTGGCGATGCACTTTTTCAGAAGCGGTGCTTTCAAAGGATCGAAAAACTTGTGTCTGATGGAACCACATTGATGTTCGTTTCACACGATCAAGAGAGTGTAAGGACGCTCACGAATCGCGCGCTTCTCCTGAACAGAGGCAAACGCACTGCATGGGGTCGGTCTTCAGACGTCGTGCTTGAATATCGCCGTCAGCTTCACGAAGAAGAATCGTCGTACTTCAGTGCCCTGGTAATGAATATGGGTTCTCAGGTGTCAAAATCGCATAGTGAGTTGGCCACATCAGAAACCGCGGCTGTGCGCACAACATCACCGGATGTTACTAAGAAGCAATTTCAACGGCTCTCCTTTGGCGAAGGCCAGGTCCGGATCGTTGACGTGCAAACGCTTGATGATAAAAGCAAGCCCTGCTCGGTGTATTACCCGGGAGACACATTGCGCATCAGAGTTGTGTGCGAAGCAAACGAGAGAGCCACAAAACTTAACATCGCAGTCCGACTGCGGAATAAAGAAGGCGTAAAGATTTATTCCTGGGGCACACTCAATCAGGACATGGTTGCGCTCGCGGCCAATTCAAATGCTCCTGTTTTTTGGTATCGGCAAATCGCGTCAGGCGAGATCATCGAGATACTGCTTGAGTGTCAATGTAATCTCGGTGTTAACCTTTACGAAGTCCAGGCCGCTGTTTCATTTGAAGCAACGCCTGACTATATGTCGCAACGCATGCTACACTGGGTTGATGAGGCTGCATTTTTCCAAGTGTTAATGAAGAAGGATGAGTATTTCTTTGGCGGAGTAGCTGACCTCAAAATGAGAGCTTCGTGGTAGGTTATTGCCTGGCAAATACTTTTCTGCAATCGCAAAGAACGTTCCTCCTGATACATCAGGAATGCTAGGCCTTTATAATAAAACGTATCTGGCTCTATAGAATACCGTCATGCAACTCGACTATCGTTCTGAATATGACAACTACTGGATATCACCCGATCGCATCGGTTCAGAAAGCCTGAACTTATCTGAACTTGCTAGCAAGATTGCCACTGTGTGTGGCGTTGGAAAGATGCTCGATATAGGATGTGGGGAAGGAAAACTAGTCGGGGAGCTGCTAGAGCTTGGAGCCGATGCACACGGAGTTGATGTGTCTGACATCGTCATTTCTCGCTGCAATCAGCGCTATCCGTCACGGTTCACTCAAGGGTCGGTCCTTGATTTGCCTTACGGGAATGCATCATTTCCAACCGTTATATCCACTGATTGCTTAGAGCACCTTGCCCCTCAGGATGTGCCAAAAGCGCTCAGTGACATCTACCGTGTTGCAGGACAGTATTTTTTTCTCAGGATTGCGACGACTCATGATAGGGACAATCATTGGCATTTAACCGTTGAAAAACGTGTTTGGTGGGAGACGAGATGCTTTGAGGCGGGTTTTCGAAAGCATCCGGCTTATTATAAAATCAATGACTATGAATCATTAAATAGTGATGGGTGGCAGATTTGCATTCTTCTAGAGAAGGTGCCGATGGAGACACTCGTTACGTATCCTCTGGTGTCTCTCAACAAGGAGCGCGATCTGCACATGGACATGCTGCGCGATACCGGCGAACGGTCGGATGCGCACGCTATTCGCTATCAGTGGGCATGCAACTACATCAAACCAGGCGATCGTGTTTTGGATGCGGCATGCGGGCTTGGTTATGGTGGGCACATCATCCGGCATCTGACAGAAGCGGCAAAGGTCGTCGGCATCGATAGCAGCGAAAGCGCGATCAACTATGCAATGACGTCATATTCGTGCACGGAAGATCGTGCGGAATATCGACTGGGCGTACTGCCCGAGGCGCTCACCTTCTTCGAGGATGCGTCGTTTGACACAATCATTTCTTTTGAGACTTTAGAGCATTTGAATGAGCCGCAGTTACTTCTGCAAGAATTCTACAGGCTTCTGACACCTGGCGGGCGGGTCATCGTCAGCGTTCCGAATGACTGGAGCGATGAAACCGGCAAGGACCCGAATCCTTGTCATCTTCAAGTCTATAATTGGGAAAGATTGAAGGCGGAACTCTCGGACCATTTCATTTTGGAAGAGGCTTTTGCTCTGACTGCAACCCAAGCTAAAGACTCCGGCCAGGGGAATAGGTGGGAGCGGCGGCCGCGTTCTTTGCGTAAGGTCAATCTCACTGAAGATGCACCGGTAGATTGCGAGTGGTGGCTGATGACAGCAATGAAGTCACCGCTCGGTGCGAAACATACATATCGTGAGCGCGTATTTCATAACATCGCGCAAACGGGTCATCCTTCAATCTGCTATGCTGAGTTCTATCACAATCCCTGGTTAATGCATGCCATGATAAATGTAACCTATCGATTAAAGAACAAGGATGCCCTTACAAAGCTTACCAATGCAGTCATGTCAATTTCACCAAAGATTTCGAACGACTATGCAGCAGCGCTCTGTATAAAAGCATATCGCATACTGGATCGCGGTTTTCAGCAGGCCAATGACGTTGACGAGATTATAGCTCAGATTGACGACGCTATTGCTAACCCGCCGTTTGATCCCATGGGCTTGCGCTGGAAAGTATCGCTGCTTTTCCTTAAGGCCAAACTTCTTCAATACCTGGGACTTTTCACGCTTGCCAAGGCGTCATTCGTGCAATGCGCAAGCCAGGACGTGCGCAGTTTTGGAGTGCATTTGACGACAAAAACAACGGAGGCTTGGTTCTCTGCCGGTAAGATAGCCTACGCAAGTGGCGATCAGGAAGAAGCACGGTCTTGTTGGGAACGCGGCGTCGATTATGGGAATGTTTTATTATCCGTGTCTCTCGATGACATTGTGATCAATCGGTCCTTCCCAAACCGCTTCAACCACGGAGACGGCGTTCGGGAATATACGGTTGCGTGGGACAATATTGCTCGTTGCGCCAATGGCCTGCATCTTCTTAACCAAGGAAGGCGTTTTGATCTTGCGGCATTAGAAAACTGTTTTCAAACAGAATACGCTATAGTAACACGAGATGTAATCGAAAGCCGTCAGCAGCTGCTTGAGCGAACACGGGATCTGCTCGAAACGCGCCAAACCCTTACTCAGCGGACCGTACTACTGGAGCAGACCAACAAAGATCTGCTTGATCGGACGCAGGATCTGCTCGAAACGCGCAAGACCCTAGTTGAGAGGACGCACGAACTGGTCGAAACGCGCAAGACCCTGAGTGAAAGGACCGTACTACTGGAGCAGGCCAACAAAGACCTGCTTGAACGGACACAGGATCTGGTCGAAACGCGCAAGACCCTGGGTGAGAGGACCGTACTACTGGAGCAGACCAACAAAGACCTGCTTGAACGGACACAGGATCTGGTCGAAACGCGTGAGACCCTGGTTGAGAGGACTAAACAGCTTGAAACGGCACATGATGAATTGCAGCAAATAAAAAATACTCTGCTCTATCGACTTTTGCATAAGATTAATAAGACTGTTCGCCGTATTCTGACGTAATGTTAGTACTAACCCGATCGATGCTTGCAGTGAAAAAGGGCTTACGCGAGCGTCGCATGAATGAATGATATATTTCTTTGCTCAATAATCAGCAAGGAGTGTAATGATATTATGGTCAAGGCAAAGATGAAGGTCGCAGTTGTAGTTCCGTGTTACAACGAAGAAGAAGTGCTCCCGGCCACGGTCAGGCATCTTGCGGAACTGAGAGATCAACTCGTATTAGAGGGTCTGATAAGTTCCGAGAGCACCATCACGTTCGTTGATGATGGATCCAGGGACAATACGTGGAACCTGATCGAAGCCTCTGCACGTAGCAATCCGGTTATTCGCGGCATCAAACTATCGAAAAACAGGGGACATCAAAACGCCTTGATCGCCGGACTTCTGACTGTCGAAGGTGATGCGATCATCAGCATTGACGCCGATCTTCAGGACGATCTGGCTGCGATCAGGGAAATGATTATGAAACACCACGAAGGCGCAGAGATTGTTTACGGCGTTAGAAATCATCGCGGCAGCGACACGATCTTCAAGAGATGGAGTGCTGAAGGTTTCTATCGTTTGATGAACATGCTTGGCGTTAACATTGTTTTCAATCATGCAGATTATCGCTTAATGGGTCGCTCTGCGATTGAGGCGCTGAAGCAATATGACGAGGTTAACCTGTTTCTTCGCGGAATTATCCCGGAACTGGGTTTCAAAACGGCGAATGTATTTTATGAACGTGCTGAACGTTTTGCCGGGAATTCAAAATATCCCCTCCGGAAAATGCTTGCGTTGGCCTGGAATGGTCTTACGTCGTTTTCGTCTAGTCCATTGCGATGGATCACTGTTTTTGGTTTTGTAATATCTTTTTTGAGCTTCTCTGTTGGTTTGTGGGCGTTGGTGGAAAAACTTTTTTTCGATGCGACGGTCCCCGGATGGGCATCAACCGTTATCCCCATATACTTTCTTGGCGGAATCCAGCTCTTAAGCCTTGGAATAATCGGAGAATACGTTTCCAAAGTCTATTTGGAGACAAAGCGTCGACCTCGCTTCATCATTGAAAAGAAAGTCTGATGAAGAACAGCTTGGAACATACTGCCGGCGGGTCTAACCGTCAAGACACACAGGAGTCGCTTGCTTCTATCAAGCAGGCAGAAGAATTTGCCGAGCATTGCAAGGGTAAGCTTCTTGAAGCCGAATTTGACAGGCTTGCCGACGACTACCATGATCATCACAAGGAAAATGTCGCAATAACAGGAGAGTCACCAGAATTTTTCCATGAGTACAAGATTTTAGACTTGGCAGAACTCATAAGCATATCCAATGTGCCCGTAAGGAATATTCTCGACTTCGGCAGCGGCATAGGCAACTCGGTACCCTACTTTCGCAAATGCTTCCCTTACGCTGAGCTCTGCTGTGCTGATGTCTCGACTCGCAGCATCGAAGTCGCTCAAGGGAGATTCCCCGGCAGCGAGAAGTATGTCGTGATCGACAAGGGGCGGATACCTTTGGCGAACGGCAGTCAGGACGTTGTTTTTTCGGCTGGTGTGTTTCACCACATCCCGCACGAAGAACATCAAAGCTGGCTGGCCGAGATGCGCCGTGTCACCCGGCCAGACGGCCTGCTGGCGATCTACGAGCACAACCCCCTGAACCCGCTGACGGCGCGCGCAGTCCATACCTGCGCGTTGGACGTCAATGCCCGCCTGATCCGTGGGGGCACGTTGCGCAAGCGTGCCCTGTCAGTCGGCTGGGAAGACGTTCGCGTATACTACCGGCTTTTTTTCCCGGCCATGCTGAAATTGCTTCGGCCGCTGGAGAAGCACCTTGGCTGGTTGGGCCTCGGAGCGCAATACCGGATGACGGCAAGGAAGCGGGCATGACGGGGCTGATCCGTCAATCTATTCGCTTTGGGGCGGTGGGACTTGTCAACACGGCAATAGGACTGGTCGCTATTTATTCGCTCATGTTTTTTTGGGGAATCGGGCCCGGCATTGCCAATGTCATCGGTTATGCGATTGGCTTGGCTGTCAGTTTTGCGCTCAACCGCGTTTGGACCTTCAGCAGTAACCGACCCGTCGCCCACGTGCTGCCGAAATACCTATTGACCGCTGCAATCTCCTATCTGCTAAACCTGGGTGCGGTCCTTTCGGCTGTTTCGTTATATTCCTCCAACCCTTACCTCGCCCAACTGTTCGGCATAGGTATCTACACCGTTTGCATGTTCTTCGGCTGCCGTTGGTTCGTCTTTGCGCCGACCCCGTTTGAAAGAACGCTCCCAGGGTGAAACCGACCTTCCCTCGCACCTTCCCTCAGATCCTCCGGGCCGCTTTGTGGACAGCGTTGCTTATAGAGGTCCCTCTGGCGCTGGCAGTTTACATACTCGGGCTCAAGGACTGGGACCTTTCAATTCCCCTTCTCTACAACAATGGGGACGCGTTATGGCAATTCATCCTCACCAAGTTCCTCAAAGACACAGGCTGGGTACTAACGAATCCCTATCTCAGCGCGCCGGGTATAGCCGATTGGCACTTCCACTCAGCTGCTCAGACCAGCGCGCTGCATTCGGTGCTGATGCTTGGCTTGTCTCCATTCGTTCACGACGCGGTGCGGCTGCAGCAAGTGTACTACCTGCTCAATTTCCCGTTGATCTGCCTGACCTCCTTCCTTGCCTGCAGGCTGCTTGGCATATCGCGATTGCCGGCGTTCTGCGTCGGACTGCTGTTTGCCTTCACGACGTTCCGCATCGGCGTGATGCTCTACGTATACCTCACCAGTTACTTCATGGTGCCGCTTGCGCTGGTTGCTGTAATTTGGGTTCTATCGGGCAAGTTCGCAGCCTTGGTCGAAGGGCAAGAACGCTCCTCCGGAAGGTGGCAGGCCGCGGCTCGCCTTGTGCGTAGGCGAGAGTTTTTGCTGGGCCTGCTTTTCGTGGCGCTGACAGCGGTGTCGGATGGGTACTACGCCTTCTTCACCCTGCTGCTGCTGGGATTCGCCGCCTTTGCACGGATGCTCCTAGGCGATTGGCGCCGCCCGCTCTCTCTGCTTCCGGTCGGCACATACATTTTGGCGCTGGTGGCGCTGGCGCTCCTACTTACACTGCCACTGCACAACTACAAGAAAACGCACAGGAGCGAGTTTTACCCAAACGGTATCGAAGACCCGGTGCTGATTAAACACCCCTTTGAGGCAGAGGTCTACTCTGCCAGTCTCAAATTACTCGTAGCCCCCATCCCGCAACATCATATCAAGTACTTGGGAAGAATTGGCCAATGGATGAATGAGACCAGCAAAGAGGCAAAGCTGTTCAAGAGAGTCAGCATAGTGCCATTAGGTACGTTGGCCTCCCTGCTTTTTGGGATCGCCCTCGTCCTGCTGACGATCCCGGCATTAAGAAGAAGAATGGGGGGGACAACGTTGAACGAGAGCTGGGGGTCTGAGTCGGCTGCCGCTTCACCGCTCATGGGGGACGCGCTGCTGTCCCTGACACTCTTCATTTTTCTCTGTGCCATTAGCGGCGGAATCGGCACCCTGATCGCCCTAGGGTATCCGACGATCAGGGCTTATGACCGGTTCGCCATCTTTTTGATCTTCGTACTGTACCTTGGTGCCGCATGGTTCGTGACGCCGAAGCTGCAAAGGGCGGGCCGGCGGAGGAAGATCGTATGGGTCGTCCTCATACTGACGGTCACCATCGCCGCACTGTACGACCAGATCCCGAACGACGCACGCAAGGGCAGCAAACTGACGAAAGCGACGTTTCTCGCAGAACGCCAGTTCGTGCAGAAAGTAGAGGCTGCGTTAGCGCCCAATGCCATGGTGTACCATTACCCCTACGCGCAGTACCTGCGCGAGAGCAAATATTACGGCTGGTCATCGTTCGCCGGCAGCCGCCTCTATCTGCATTCGCACCAGTTGCGCTGGAGCAACGGCGGGGCCAAGAACAGTCCGGCCGACGACTGGAACTTCCGCATATCGCAACTGCCGCTGGATAATCTCATCGCCGAGGTGGAAGCCGTGGGATTCAGCGGCTTCGTCATCGACGGTACCGTAGTCAAAGCTGATGAATACCGGAGTGTACTTCAGGCCTTCGCAAGCCGCGGATACACTATTCTGGAAGACGCACCCAGTCAGTACACATTCGTGCACCTGCGGGACCCCGGTTTTCGGCTTTTCTATGACCCGACATACCGCGAGGCAGACCACATTGTGGTCACCGATCCTGCCCGTCTCGCACGCAGCGAATTCCCCGGACTTATAGAAGGAGAAGCCCTCAGCCGCTTTGTCAACAGCCAGTCACAAAAAGTCAACAGCGTCATCAGGAAGGCTGATCATCCTGAGCTCTTCTCAGACAGCTCTGCGGTGACGCGCGGCCTCGGGCAATCTGCCATTGTTCCCCTCTCGGACATGCTCGGCAAATTTTTCTGTACGGTCGAAGCGGGCCCACAGTCCGGCAGCGCCTCCGATATGCTCCGTCTGACCGTTAGCAACCAGAGCCGTTTCGACTGGAAGATGGGCGACGGGCCGTTCCCGATCCGCATCGGTGTTCATATCCGCCAGCAGGACGGCAAGCTCCTGCGCTGGGACGATGGCTTCCGCGTACCCGCGGATGCCTACATCAGGCAAGGCACGAGTCACACCTTTCGCCTGCCGCTTCATACCCTGCCCCTGGGTGCCGAGGTCAGGGCCAGCGGTACTCTCGTCGCCGAGTTCGCCCTGGTGCAGGACGGACACGCCTGGTTTGGCAATATCAACTGTTCGGTGCCATTGCGGTGAGCACACCACGTCCCGAGGGATACATGAAACAACGGCTATGGCGAGCGATGGAGCGCTGCTACCCGCTCGGGCTTTTCTCCGCAGCGATGCTGGCAACAGCCCTGATGTCGATCATCCTTTGGTTTTCGCTGGCGTCGATCATTCATACCCCAACTGCCCATGAGGCCTCCCTGGCTTTGGGCATCAGGCCTCTGTTCAGCCTGCAGTTGGTCAAGCCCGAACCTGTCGAAAATGCAGTGTTTGCGCTGAGCCTGATCGCCAGTATCGGATTCTGCATCCTCGCTGCCTACGCCTGGGCCACACTCTCACCGAGCCCATCCTCTGTCATGACCACAGCAATTACCGCTGTTTGCGGTCTCGCGGTCGCGGCCGTGTGGCTCTTCAGCATGCACTGGGATTCCATCTATCCTCCGAGTCCCAGCTCTCTCGTCGCGGCAGCCGGCAACCACCGCATGGCTTTCCGGAATCTCTGCCTGGTTGCGGCGGTGGGTCTCAGCGCTTTGAGTTTCATCGCTGCCAGGCCGCGACTGAAATATCTGCCCGTAATAGCGAGCGCCGTGCCCCTGGCTTTGCTTTCCAGAATGGTCCTTATGAACAACGCCGATACCTATATCACCAATACGCACTATGAAGTGTTCGTCTATCCCCTGATCCAGGATTGGCTCGGGCAAGGCATCCACCTCGGGCAACTGTCGCAATACGGCATGTACCCCATCTTTCTGCGTCCTGTGTGGGCATTGACCGGCGGCCCCACCACCGTTGCGATCAGCAGCGTGATGGCCGCCCTGCTGTTCCTGGCTCACGCGGCTCTTATCGTTTTCATGGTCAGGTTCGCCAAACACTCCACGCTCGCAGCGACATTTTCGCTGCTCGGCATTGTTGTAGCGCTGCTCTTCTATCCATTTTGGCCCGGCGACGCTTACTTCGAGTTCTTCCCGGTGCGGCTGGTGTTTCCAGCGCTGGCAATGACCTTTCTCTGCTGGGAGTCAACGCGCGAACGTCATCACTTGGTGTGTTATATTGCTTTGGCATTCGGGCTGGCATGGAACTTCGAGAGCGGCATCGTCGGTTTGGCACTGTACAGTATCTTCACCCTGGCGCAGGGCTTCACCCCGAACGTCCCCGCACTTGCCCGGATGGTCATTCGCCAGGCGACCATGGCTCTCGGGGCAACAGCCGTAGCCGCAGCGACGATCGGTGTGTACTATCTGATACGCTTTGGAAACGCACCCGATCTGACCGGTGCACTCACTATGATCCGCGCATTTTCTGCCGGCGCAGGTGCCGAACCCATGCCGGCGTTCGGTGCCTGGGCGATTCATGTCGTCATCTACGGCGCTTCGATCTTTGTCGGGGTGCGCGCCCTGTGGCACACGCCGGAGCCTGTGGAGCGTCAGCGAGCGGCTGCGTTGCTGGCGATGGCAGTCATGGGGCTTCTCTGGCTGCGCTACTACCAGGGGCGAAGCCTGCCCTTACCCTTGACCTGGGTATCGATGCCTGCGCTTTGTTGCGCCGGTCTGCTGGCAGACCGCGCCATCTCCCTGCTCCGCAGTCGTCAGCTCATTGCAGCGGCGTTGACGTCAACGTTCGTAGGGGGCCCGCTGTTGGCTGCGCTTTCGCTGTGGATATGGGACGGGCCTGTGCCTCAGCGTCCGCTCAAGGGGATACTACACGAACGGGCTGATGCGCGCTTCACCATGGTTGTTGACCGGGTGGTTGAAGCCTTTGAAGCGGTCAAGCAGCGCGACACCGACGAGCTGCTGACCCTCGCGCCGTATGCGCATCTGGTCAACCTCAGGATAGGAAAGCCGAGCCCGATCAAAGCAGCCGGTATGTGTCAACTATGGTTTGAGTCAGAATTATTCAATGCGACAGGATCTCTCTCAAACCCGAACACCCGCCTGGTTGTTTTCGGGAATAACGACACATGCATTACAGAAGGCATGTTGCGATCTGATCCAAGGTTTGAGGAGGTTCTGCAACATCAGTTTACGGAAATTCCTTCATGGGGCAGCTGCTCATTTATGCCCGCTGACGACACGCATATCTTTGTACGTAATGGCACCTCAGTTCCTGTAATCGCCGGTAGTACCGCCTCTTCAATGGTAAATGTCGCGCTGCATAAGGCTGCAACAGAAAGTAGTTCGGGCTTCGGGTCGCACGCAGCAGCAGCAGTCGACGGTAACACCGATGGACGGTTTGCCGAAGCATCCACGACCCATACCCAGCTGCAACCTGCACCATGGTGGGAGGTCGATCTCGGGACAACGACCGAGGTCGATTCGGTCGAGGTGTGGAACAGGACCGACTGCTGCAGCGAGCGGCTCAGGAACTACTGGGTATTCGCTTCTGAGAGGCCATTTTCTCATGCAGACACGCCTGCGACACTGAACACAAGGGCCGACGTCTTAAGCAGTTATCGGGAGGCCGCTCCCTGCCCCAAGACCACAGTGCGTATCAACAAACCGGCTCGCTACGTTCGCGTGCAATTGCAGGGGACGGATTATTTGAGTCTGGCTGAGGTGCGGGTCTTGCACCGTTAATGTGATCTCTGTCATGAGCGTCTGTTTAATGTCCGAGTAGCTTAAGTGTCTCCGATGATTTCCTCACCGGTCTGCATCTGAGAGGAGAGAGGCTGAAAGCGAAGAACTTCTTGCGGCGCTTATCAAAAGCAGAAAACCACGAACGTTCATCCGTGAATACCTCCGTCGCCTGAGACGCGTGCGCTGGTTCAGGATGGATACCCTCGGTTGAGATACCTTGATCGTAACTTGATGTGCGAAAATAGTGACGCGTAGCATCGTCCAAGAGGTTTGCCTCTGAACGAAAGATGGGCCGAATTGCTGCAATGCTGCTGATCACATTAACGACAGACAGTCGATCTAGGCTGATCGATTTCATCTTACTGGTAACGTATACCAAATCATATTGAGAGACTATCGATTTCTACGATTTCAGGAAGAAAAGAAGTGTATAATCATCTGCAAGAGACATCGTAAGATTTTATTATGGTCAGCATTATAACCCCTGTTTTAAATGGCAAGAAGTTCATTGAATTTTGCATTACAAACGTATTAGGGCAAAACTATCCCGATATGGAGCATATCATTATAGACGGTGGATCAACGGATTCGACTGTTTCGATCATTAAAGAATATGCAGACAAATATCACCATATCCGTTGGGTTTCTGAGAAAGACCATGGCCAGTCCGATGCGATGAACAAGGGGATCGCTATGGCAAAAGGGGAGATCGTCGGCATTCTGAATGTCGACGATTACTATGAACCAGCTGCATTGCATCGGGTAACGGAAATTTTCAAATCGCTGCCTGAACCAAGCCTGTTGGTAGGTAATTGCAACGTCTGGGACGATGACGGGAAACTGTTGTTCGTCAGCAGGCCCTGGAAGATCAGTTTATCAAATATCCTACTGGGCAGGTTTTTGGATGCCTTCCCCATGAACCCGACTTCCTATTTCTACCATGCATCGCTGCATGATAAAATTGGGCTCTACAAGACCGACGAACATTACGGGATGGACCTGGATTTCATTATTCGGGCGGTGCAGCATGCGAACGTCGTCTATCGCGATCAGGTATGGGGGAACTACCGGTATCTCCAGGGAACCAAGACCCATATCGATGACGTGAGCGGGAACAACCCGAAGCGGGTCATGGCCATTGTCAATGGCCATCTCCTGAAGCTTCCACCGCATCGCAGGTATCCGATCTTCCTGCGTCGCATGCTGGGGCACGGGGTAGGGCTGGTGAAGAACGCCTTCCGAAAAACGACCGCGAACCGAGGAGCATGATGCCGAGGCCGTTTGTGTCGGTGATCATCCCAACGTATAATCGAGGCCATCTCCTGTCGCAGACTCTGGACAGTTTTCTTGCACAGAGCTACCCGGAAGACTGCTTCGAGATCATCGTATCGAATAACAATTCCACGGATGATACCAGAAATGTTATCGAACAGTACAGCGCTCGTTTTCCAAATGTACGTGGTATTACGGAGACGAGACAGGGTGTACATTACGCACGAAACAGCGCGGCAAAGATCGCCAAAGGCGACATCCTCTATTTTAGCGATGATGATATGATCGCTGCCCCAGCCTTGATTGAGGAGATAGTCAAGGTCTTCGAACTGGATCCTCTGATCGGTTGTGCCACAGGTACGATTATCGGCAAATTTGATGTCCCGCCTCCTCAATGGGTTACGAGGTACCTGACGAACAGGTATCTTAGTCTGACGGAGCAGGACAAGGCCGAGGAACTTGTTGTATCGCGCAATGATCTTGTCTACAGTTGTCATGAGGCGGTCAAAAGGAACGTCTTTTTCCAATGCGGCGGCTTCAATCCCGAAAATACAGCCGGTGTCTGGATCGGCGACGGGGAGACCGGGCTTGGCATCAAGATTAAGCAGGCAGGATACAAGTTCGCCTATACCTCGAAATCCGTGATTTACCATATGATCCCGCGGTCAAGAACGACCCTCGCCTACCTGGTGAGGCGAATAGGCAATCAGGGATGCTGCGATGCCTATACTGAATATCGCGAACACAGGTCCCGCCGGGGCATACTGACAGGGATCTTAAAACGCAATACAATCGGCGCTTTGCGAACCATGTCCTTCACGACGGCAAAGATCCTCTTCGGCCGGGAATCATGGCGCTTTTTCCCGGCACGGATCGCCTATCTGCACAACAAGAACCGCTATGACCTCAAGTTGTTGACAGACAAGGCGTTCAGGCGGATGGTCGAAATAGATGATTGGTTGACAGATGCATCGTAGTGCTCTTGAAGCGCCTGCGGATTAAACTGTTGTGTTGCGACTGCACGATATCAGGGCTCAATCATGATCGAAGAGATTAAAGACAAAAGCACCTTGTACGCGATCATCATCAGGCATGCGTATTCTCAGGAGGGCATTCATTTCTTCACTCCTCCCGAGTTTTCTCAGCAGCTTGCCTATATGGCCCGTCCTGCCGGCTATACGATCGCGCCACATATTCACCGCAGGGTAGCCCGTGAGGTATTTTACACACAAGAGGTCCTGTTCATCAAAAGCGGCAAGGTGAAGATCAGTTTCTACGACGACGAGCAGAAACTGATCTGTGCCCGTGTTCTCGAAGCAGGCGACGTAATCATGCTTGCAACGGGGGGGCATGGTTTTGAGATGCTGGAGCCTGCCGAGATCATCGAGGTGAAGCAAGGACCGTACACCGGTGATCAGGATAAAGTTCGTTTTGATGACAGTAATTGAACAAGAACCATTTTGCAATAACTGATCATGGCTGATTTTATCCCCGTGAATGAGCCGTTACTTGACGGCAATGAAAAGAAGTACCTCGCGGAATGCATCGATACCGGATGGATCTCCGCGGAGGGGCCATTCGTTCGGAGGTTCGAGCAGGGAATGGCAGCTGCCGTCAACCGGAAATTCGGCATCGCTGTCTGTAACGGGACTGCTGCGCTGGAAACGGCAGTTGCGGCACTGGAACTCGGGCCGGGTGCCGAGGTCATCATGCCGGCCTTCACCATCATATCTTGTGCCGCTGCTGTCGTGCGGCGGGGCTGTGTTCCGGTTCTCGTGGACAGCGATCCCGTGACCTGGAACATGCAGGTAGGGCAGATCGAGCGGAAGATCACGCCGCGCACGAAAGCGATCATGGCTGTGCATATCTATGGTCTCCCCGTCGAAATGGACCCGCTGCTTGCGATCGCCCGAAAGCACGGCTTGCGTATCATCGAGGATGCGGCCCAGATGCTTGGCCAGACCTATAAGGGGAAGCCCTGCGGCGGATTCGGCGACATCAGTGTATTCAGTTTCTATCCCAACAAGCACATCACGACCGGTGAGGGCGGAATGGTCCTCACCGATGACGAGCATCTTGCAAATCGATGCCGCTCGTTAAGAAACCTCTGTTTCAAGCAGGAAAAGCGTTTTGTCCATGACGAGCTTGGCTACAACTTCCGCATGACGAATCTGCAGGCAGCTCTTGGAGTGGCCCAGTTGGAGCTCCTTGGCGAACGTATTGCGCGTAAAAGACATATGGGAAAGCGGTATACTGAAGTACTTTCTGATATCTCCGGTCTTCAGTTGCCGGCCTCAACTGCACCGTATGCTGAAAATATCTTCTGGGTGTACGGCCTGCTGCTGAAGGATGCGGTGCCATTTGATGCTGAGGAAGCCATGCGTCGCTTGTCGGTTCTCAAGGTCGGCACCCGTCCCTTCTTCTGGCCTATGCACGAACAGCCAGTCTTCAGGAAAACAGGGTTGTTCACCGGCCAAGTGTATCCTGTTGCTGAACGCATGGCGAGAAGGGGTTTCTATATCCCGAGCGGAGCCGCATTGACCGATGATCAGATCGAGCAGGCCGCGGCTGCCGTACGGGAGTTGATGCGATGAGTGTCTTCATCAAATACGCCCGTTATTACGACCTGTTGTATAAGGATAAGGACTACTCCGCAGAAGGCGCGTATATCCATCACCTCATCCAGACGTTCGCGCCGAAAACGAGCTCTATTCTTGAATTGGGTTGCGGTACCGGAATCCATGCCGTCATTCTGGCGGAGCGTGGCTATCAGGTGCATGGAGTTGATCAGAGCGCTGAAATGCTCGGTGCTGCAGCAAGGAGGGTCTCGCATCTCGGCCGGGACCAGGCTTCACGGCTGTCATTTTCACCGGACGACATCCGCAGCCTGCGCATTGGCAGGAAATTCGATGCCGTAATATCGCTGTTCCACGTAATGAGCTATCAGGCGACCCAGGACGACCTCGTGGCTTCCTTCGCGACGGCCAAATCTCATCTTGCGCCGGGAGGCATCTTTATCTTCGATTGCTGGTACGGACCTGCGGTGGTATCCCAAAAACCTGCGGTGAGGGTGAAGCGGCTGGAAGATGAACAGATCGAGGTGACACGTATCGCAGAACCGGAGATGCATCCTGCTGAGAACATCGTTGATGTGCATTATCAGGTATTCATCCGAAATAAGACCGATCAAAGGATCGAGGAACTGCGGGAAACGCACCGCATGCGCTATGTGTTTGATCACGAGATCGATTCTCTCCTGGCACAGCAGGGGCTGACGCTCCTCGACCGTTCTGAATGGCTATCAGGTAAATTACCGGGGGTTGACACCTGGGGAGTCTGCTTTGTGGTACAGGCATGAGAAGGATCGGGCTGTACCTTGGCGTCGATCCGTCTGCCGGGGGTATGTACCAGTATACCCTGGCAGTGCTCGACGCCGTGAGCGCTTTGCCTCAGGACCAGTACCGCGTCGTCATCGCGTTCTCTTCTCCGGCATGGACACGTGAACTGCATGATCTCGGCGGGAAAGCGGTGCCTGCCCATAACAGCTTGTGGCGAAGATTTTTTTGGAAAGTATGGAGAATGTTTGATCTGCCGATAGCCGCGGCAAGAACGCTATCCTCTTACCTGGACCCCCTGGTGAGGACACTTCAGAAAGAACAATGTGACCTCTGGATCTTCCCGTCGCAGGACACGCTGTCATTCCAGGCTGCCGTTCCTGCCCTTTCCGTCATTCACGATCTGATGCATCGCTATGAGCGTCGCTTTCCCGAGGTCTCGGAGCAGTCCATCTACCGTCATAGGGAGTGGACCTTCAGGAACATCTGTTCCTGGGCCGGCGGCATTTTGGTCGATTCTGCGATAGGAAAGCAGCAGGTGATGGAGAGTTACGGCCGGACAGGCGAAAGGATCTTTGTCCTGCCCTACGTCCCGCCCCGCTACATGCATGTTCAGAAGGTCCCTGATGGATTTGATGCTCGATACACTCTGCCGGACAAGTTCATTCTGTATCCGGCGCACTTCTGGAAGCATAAGAACCATAAACGGCTGATCAGCGCTATAGGCCTGCTGAAAGATGTGCTTCCTGATATGCGTTTGGTCCTGGTCGGTTCGGCAAAGAATGGCTATTGGTCAGTTATCGGCGAGATTCAACGCCTGAAACTTGAGAAGGAAATTGTTATCCTCGGGCACGTTTCTGATACTGATATGCCCGAGATCTACCGACGGGCCCGCGCCTTAGTGATGCCCACCCATTTCGGGCCGACCAATATCCCTCCTCTCGAGGCGTTCCTTGTTGGATGCCCTGTAGCCGTTTCGGGCATTTACGGAACACCTGAACAGGTCGGTGATGCTGCGCTGCTGTTCGATCCGGAGTCGGTCGAAGAGATCGCTAAGTGTATCGAAAGATTGTGGACAGATGATGCATTGTGCGACATGCTGGCAGCACAGGGGAAACAACGGGCTGCGTCATGGGGACAGGACCAGTTCAATGCACGTTTGAGGGAAATTATCGACGTCGTGCTCTGCTCGCAGCGCCACGCGAAAGAGTGAGACCAATGCCGCCATTCTTAAACACGCTTTCCATATCACTGGACAGATATGCGCACAAGCCTGTGATGCCCGGACGCAGAGAAGGGGGAACGCGGGTCCGGGGTGTACATCTTTCTGCAACTGATCAGGCGAAACCGCTGGTCACGATCGTAACGGTCGTTTACAACAATGCATTGCATTTGGTGCAGACGATTGAAAGCGTTCTGGGCCAGACCTATCCGAACATCGAATATCTCATCGTAGACGGCGGCTCCACGGACGGGACGATCGGCATCATTAAGCGTTATGATGATCGCATAGCCTACTGGGTGAGCGAAGCTGACGCTGGGATCAGCGATGCATTCAACAAAGGTATTGCAGCCGCTCACGGAGAAATCATCGGCATGCTTAATTCGGATGACTGGTATGAAGGAGATGCTGTTGCCTGTGCCGTTGAAGCGGTAAGGAACAGGGGCGTCGATATTGTCTATGGTATGCTCCGCACCTGGGACCGTGATGTGAAATCAGAAGAGGTGTCCGCAGACCACGAACTCCTTGAGAGGGAAATGTCCATGAACCATCCGGCTGTTTTCGCAACGCGCGCTGCATATGACAAGGTCGGGCTTTACAGAACCGACTTCCGTTATGCCATGGACTACGAGTGGTTGCTCAGGGCAAAAAAAACCGGCCTTAGATTCGTTTCGCTTGACAGATGTCTTGCAAATATGCGCGTGGAGGGAATCTCAAATGTCAAATGGCGCGAGACCCTGAAGGAGGAGGCGAGGGCAAAAAACCTTGTAAATCCCGGCATCAGTAATGTCTTGTACTATTATTACAAGAATGCAAAGGGCTACACGCGCCGTTTTCTGGAAAAGACGGGGCTCAGGTTCATTGTCCGGTTCTTTCACTCACATGTCTCTTCCGTAAGAAAGACACGTCCACGGATCTGAACTATGGAAAGAGCCCCCGTAAGCGTAATAATTCCCTGCTTTAACTGTTCTGGCACCATTGAGCGAGCTGTCTCCTCAGTGCTCAGACAGACCTTACTCCCGTCGGAAGTCTTCCTTGTTGATGATGCAAGTACCGACGGGGGAGCGACGGCGAAGAAGCTTGTGGAAATAAAGGAGCTGTTTGGGCATTCGATGCGCATGGAGATTATCAGACTGAAAAACAACAGTGGCCCTGCAGCTGCGAGAAATGCCGGGTGGGACACGGCTACGCAGCCCTATATCGTCTTTCTTGATGCAGACGATGCCTGGCATCCCGGGAAAATAGACATTCAGTACCGCTGGATGGAAGAACATCCTGACATTGCCCTTACCGGGCATCCCTGCCTGCTGATGGAGGAGAATTCCCCTGCTGTACCCCTGTCGGATGCATGGAGCGCCCATGAGGTCGGCAAGACCCTGCTTCTTTTTTCTAATAGGTTCCAAACACCTTCGGTGATGCTCCGCCGCGAAATTCCCTACAGGTTTCAGCAGGGCATGAACTACTGCGAGGACTATCTGCTTTGGCTGCGGATAGTCCTCAACGGACACAAGGCGTGCCGCATTGACCTTCCTCTTGCCTTCCTCTTCAAGCCTTCCTTCGGGAGGGGCGGCCTGAGCAGAAACTTATGGCAGCTATCGAAAGGTGAGATGAAGGCCTTCCGTACGATCAGGGAGGAGGGCCTGATCAGCGGTTCCGCACGATTGTTCTTCACAAACTATATCTTCCTCAAATATATGCGCCGCTTCGGCATCAGCCTTTTTTCAGGCAGGCTGTTTTCGGGCAGCGCAGGCAGGGGGACCGAACAGGCTTGAAACGTATCGTAAGAGGAATCATATCGTCCATTGACCTTCTTTTTCATTTGGTGTTTTTGTACATCAGGAAGAGCTTGAGTCTGCACAACACAGCCGAAATCCTCAAGCAACGAGCCGACAGAGGATTCTGAAATACATATTGCCGGGAGGGCTGGCCGAGGAAGGAAAACGGGTCATGTTCCCTAATACTACCTTATGAACATTGTCCCTTTCATGCTGCTACACCGTTTCTGAGGTCTTCAGCTGTACTTACCAAGCACCTTCTTTTTTTAGTACCACTGCAGCGGTCTTGAAGAGGATAACGATGTCCAGCCACACGTTCCAGTTTCGCACATACCAGGCATCCAGCCCGATCCGGTACTCGTACCCCGTTTCACTCCTTCCCGTAACCTGCCAGAGCCCGGTAATACCGGGAGGCACGCTGAAACAAAGCTCGGTAGCATCTTTATAATAGTCATCGATCTCTTTCTGCGTCACGGGTCGCGGCCCCACGAGGCTCATCTTCCCCGAAAGCACATGAAAGAGCTGAGGCAGTTCGTCTAGCGAAGATGCTCTCAGGAATTTGCCCACCCGGGTAACTCGCGGGTCATCTTTAAGCTTATAATATTTCTGCCATTCCCTTCGGGCATCGGGATCGGAGCCAAGAATGGCCGCCAGCCGTTCTTCCGCATCGCTATACATGGTCCTGAACTTCAGACAGCGGAACGGTCTGCACCGCCTTCCCGCCCGATCCTGAGAAAAGATGACCGGGCCGGGGGAATCGAGCTTGATAAGGATGCCGATAATGAGAATGGACAAGAGCACAAAGGGGAGAAGCAGAAAACCAACCACAAGATCAAAGCAGCGCTTGATCAAAATATTTATCGGTCGCGCAAGATTATTCTTGAGTTCGAGCGCGAACGCCTGTTCATGGAAAAAATGCTGAAGGCTTGTACCGAGCACGGCGATGCCATGGAGATCGGGAACATAGAGAATGCGCTCAGCCTTGTGCTGCAGGGCATTGATCAAGTATTGCAACCTCTCCTTGCCGGCTGCAGGCATCGCGATAATGACATCGCTCACGCGCCCTGACTTGAGATAACTCGGCGCCCGGTTAATGCCGCGACGCACTTTAAGACCGTCTATTTTCATCCCGGCCTTTGTCTCATCGTCATCGAGGAACCCGATCACCTTATAGCCATAATTGGGTTCCTTTCTGAGGGCGCTGAGAATCAGTCGTCCTGTTCTTCCGGCACCGAGGATAAGTACACGTCTCCTGAATCGGCCGAAGCGAAACAGCAATCGCTTCGCCCCGATCCTCAGGAGAGGCAGCGCGACAAGAGAAAGAGCACCCATCAGGATGATCGATGTCCTCGATACAATATCGCTCAACCGCTCAAGAGAGACGATGGCGAAAATACCGACCGTCGAAAAAAAGGCAACCTTCCAGAGAGCGTTAACCTCATCCCAGAAGGAAAACCGCTTGCTATAGAGCCCTTCATAGAATAGAAAGAAGAGCCAGACGGGAAATAACCACCACGCCTTGCTGAGTTTTCGAAACGGGGCCTCCTCCGGGAAGCCAGCGTAAAATATCGGCAGCAGATGGATCCTCAGATAACGAGCAATATGAAAAATCAGGAACAGGACAATGAGGTCGATAAGGACGAGCAGGCTGACATATAGCGTGTTCTTGACAAGACTCCTGACGCCGGTCTTTCTGTGCATTGGAAGGAATTTCCCCGCTCAAAAGCATGCAATTTGGTGTCCGAATATATCTTCAGGCACCTGACTTCCATCTATTATACGGATAATGGCAGGGTTATGCAGTGGGTTTTCTTACGGAGTCGGAGCTATTTCGGCTCCCTGCTCTTGGGTCTTTTGTTCGCCTCAAGGACCTTCTTCCTGAGTCGCACATTCTGCGGCGTCACCTCGACCAGTTCATC
>DKBO01000253.1:9284-39183 GCA_002448975.1 Nitrospiraceae bacterium UBA6898 | reverse complement strand
GAACAGTACGGCGGCCGAAGCGGGATCAGGGACATAAACCTTCTGTCTTCAGCAGTTGCTATGCCATATGCGACATTTTCAGGCGAATTTCTGCATCGCGACATCTTTGAGATGGCAGCTGCTTATGCTTTCCATGTATCTCAGAATCACCCTTTTGTAGACGGCAATAAAAGAACCGCTCTTGCTTCAGCGCTTGTTTTCCTGGAGCTCAACAGTGTCGGCATCACGGACCCTGATGAAATACTATACGAATCCATGATAAAGATCGCCTCAGGAAAAATGATAAAGGAGGAATTTGGTTTGGTCCTCCGCGACCTTGCGAAATAGGACAGACAGCCAAACTTTGAAACGCTGCTTCGAAACGCTCTGCTTGAAGCGCCCTCCTTGTCCGTGCCGGAATGTCCCGTGCGGAGTCAGAGGATCATGAAGGCACTTTTTGCAAGGGGGATAGAACCGCAGGCTACATTCCTGAGCGAGGGGGCTATGACAAAATCGTGGCAGCAGCGTGACTAAGGCGGCAGGCATCTATCCAAAGAAGCAGGCGTGCTCGTCTTTCTTCACGGCAGCCAGAAAGTCTTCAATCGAATCAACCTCAGGCAAGGGCGTGTAGCTGTGCCAGTGCAAATCAGCGAGTATCCAGAAGTCTTTGAAAAGACTGGATTCCCGTTTTCACGGGAATGACGAAAAGAGAGCCGGCAGATGAGGAAACGATATTGAGATAGCTTCTAGGCCTGTCTCTTTTCCCCGGGGGATTATTTTCCTGTCCGGATCACTTCCAGGGTTTTTTAGCCCTTTGCTTAGCCGCCCCAGCCGATGCTGATTATTATGGCATCGGCAGGACAGACTTCTTTGCAGGTGCCGCAGTCGATGCAATAGGACGAGCGGGAGGGCAGGCTCTTGCCGTCTGACATCTCAAAGCACATGACCGGGCAGGCGTTTATGCAGTCCCCGCACCCATTGCATTTCTCCCAATCCACTATGGCTATAAACACCGGCTTTCACCTCTCCCATAAGATTTCCCTGCCCCGTTCAAAGCACGTCTGCTTTTTTTCCCGAAGCTTGATTCTACCGCAGACAGGTGCAGGGCGATATGACATGCATCATATTCCCTACCTATAGGTTGCTTCATGCGAGGACATTACGTATTACTAAGAGATTCTGAATCCGTGATGATGGCACGTAATCAATACCATGGCACCATCAACTCCGGGCCACGATCCACTGGGTCCCGCAGATATTCCGGAAGTCGCAGTACGGACAGGCCTTTTTCAGGTCATGCGCCGGCGCAAACACCAGCTCCGGGTTAACGATCTCTGTGAGGAGATGGAGGATCACCTGCTTCAGGGCTTCGAACTGTCCCTGCCGATCATCGCCCTCTGCAAAGAGTGGCACTTCGATCTCCCGGTCGAGCCGCACCCTGCCCAGGAAGAGGAAGAACGGCATGATCTGCTCAGCAGGCATGCCCTGCTTTTCCGACAGCAGGAGCAGGTACAGCGGAAGCTGCAGCGAGCCGATCGCCTCTTCCCAGGTCCCGCGGTCATCCGGGTCGAGCCGGTCATGCCGTATTCTGAGGTAGTTGTCGCTCGCCTGTGTCTTGTAGTCGATGATGACAATCTTCTCTCCCCGTTTCTCCACCCGGTCGAGCCTGCCCTTCAGCACGAAGGAGTTCCATGAGATCTCGATGTTGCGCTCGAGCTCCACGATGGCAACAGGTCTTTCCGCGATCACAGCCTCCTGATACCCCTGCAGAAAATCCCTGAGGTGCAGCCTGATCTGGTTCTTCAGCAGGTAGAGTGCTCCGGTCACGTTGCGGCCGTACTCCCTGCTGAACCGCTCTTCCAGCAGTTTCTCCATCCGGTCCTGCCCGAGATCGTCCGCAATAAGCGGCCTGCCGATCCTGCCCGCAAAGAAGTCGTGGAGCAGGTCATGCACGAACCGGCCGATATCCGCCCGTTCGATCTCGCCGGTGATGCCCTCCTTTTGGCTGATCCGCAGAAGATATTGGTAATAGAACCGGAGCTGGCAAATGAGGTAGGTGTCGAGCGACGACGCGCTGTATGCGAACTCCTGCAGCAGCGCAACGATCTCCAGGGTCTTCGGGATGGCGGCAGGCACCGGACTGTCGAGCTTCACGTCGTAGAAGACTGCCTGGACATACTTGTCCGGCCGGATCTCTTCATCCTTTTTCTGCATCTCCCAGAGAAGCGCCTCAACGAACCTGCTCTTCTCTTTTCTGCTGTTCTCCACGTAAAAGAGATGCGCCTCTTTGGCAGACCTGAGGAGGGTCGCGAAATGATACGCGGCAATGCGGTCGCGGTCAAGGTAGGTCGGCAGACAGAGCGCCGCCCTTACCTTGAACGGCAGCAGGGACTCGTCCCGATCGGTAGCCGGGATCACGTCCTCGTTCATGTCGAGGATCAGGACCCGGTCAAAGGGCAGGTTCCTTGTCTCGAGAAAGCCGAGCACCTGCAGCCCCCTGAGCGGGGTGCCGGGAAAGGGCACATGGCAGGTCCCGAGGTATTTCCGGAAGAAATGGAAATAGCTTGCTGCTTCGTCAAAGACGAGGTCCTTCATCAGGGAAGAGGAGATCTCCTGCATGGCCGAAAGGAAGGCCTCGGCAAAGGGATGGAAATAGGGATGCAGTCTTGCCGTGCTCTTCTCGTAGATATACTCGACTACAGCAGCAGCCTTCTGCGCGAAGTCCGCGACCGAACCGGGCAGAAGGAACCGCCGGATAAGACTGTCGTGGATCTGTTGGATATGCTCGCGGACCTGGATCGTGGTGATGTCCGGCTCCACCTGGGTGACCTTTTCGGCCACTGCTGCCAGCATCCGTGTGTCGCCCTCGATCTCCTCCAGCGTGAGAAAGGCGCGTGTCCGTTTCTCGGTCATCTCCTCTTCGAGCGTATGAAAAATGATCCGCGTAACATCGGCCCGGTCATGGAAGAGGATGTTCTTGACATAGGGATGGAGCACGAAGGCAAGGTAGTCGGGCAGATAGACCCGCTCATCCTCGAGGGAGAGCATCATCTGGGCGAGATTGTTGAAAAAACCGTACAGGGGCGTCCTGCTGAGCGGATACCCGAGGGAGATGTTGAAACTGCTCTCCGGCAGCGCTGGTATGCCCTGATGCAGGACCGGGAAGAGCGTGTCTGCAGAGGGCAGGACGATCACGGTCCTCTCGTCACGCCCGTCCAGCTCCGGCCCGATGGCGTTGATCACCCTGTTCAGGGCAAAGGTCTGGCCGTGGGCGTCCGGACTCTGATAGAGCGAGACGGCCGGTGCCTGTTCTTTGCCCTCCATGATCTCCGGTTCGATAGCGAGCGACGCCAGCACCTCCTGCAAGCCAGGGCCGTCCTGGAAAAAAGCCGCGCCGGCAACATGCGTGGCGAGGCGGCTGAAGAGCCTCTTCTCCGCAACGGTCAGTCCAAAGAAGCCGGCAAGAACGATCTCCGAAAAACCGGCAAGAACAGCTGCGTCGAAGGAATCGGCAGCAGTGCAGTAGCGCATGGACCGCGTCGAACGACCCGCTTCCCGGACTCGCGGGTAAAAGCGCTCATAGAACCACGAGACCGACTGGAGCCGCTCGAGCGATCTCGGCGGGATGCCCTCCTCCACCAGCCCGTCGACTCTCTTCATCTGCTCCACGGTGATGCCCTCGATCATGAGCTCCTCCAGGTCGCGGTAGAGCTTCAGCCCGATGGGGAAGAAGCTGTCGAGGGAGAGGAATCCCTTGTTGCCGAGCGGCTGCGGCGCGGTCCGGTGGAGTTCGAAGAGTATGGCCACTGCGTCGATGCCGGTTATCCTGCCGGTGCCCGCGTCCTCCGGGCCCTTGCAGATGAGGTCGATGAATTCATCCATCGAACATATCCGGGGCGGCAGAAAGGCCTGTTGGAGGTTGCGGCTGATCTCTTTCCGCAGGAAATGGGCGGGCCGCTTGCCCGGGAAGACCACCAGGCTGCCGGAGCAGTCATTGTCCCTGCACTGCAGATATGCAGCAACCTCTGCGACCAGGTCGCGGTCTCCCCTGAGAAGGTATGCCTTCACGTAACCGCCTCTGTCTGCATGAGTTCGATGTAGGCGATAACACCGCTGATAGCCCTGCCCGGATAGATGCTGCCCAGGATGCGCATATACTGCCGCACCTGCCGGATGTATGCATCATGCCGGTCCCGGTCCTTTCCGGTCTTGAAATCCACGACCGTGACGCAGTCCGGATCGGCAATGAGCCGGTCGACCCGGAAGAGGTTCCCGCTGCTGTCAGCGACCTCCATCTCGCAGTGCATCTTTCTTCCGTCCTTCTCACGGAAGAGGTCTGCTGCGCCGGCTGAATTGAGAAAGCCTGCGAGAAGCCTGCAGACGTCATCTTCGGGGTACGACGCCATGAACTCCTGATTCACCTGCCTGATCGCTTCGCGCAGAACAGGCTCGCTGCCGGGTTCCCAAAATTCGATACGCGCAAGGACTGCATGGACATATTCGCCCCACTGCCGCTCCTCCCGGTTCATAAATGTTTCCGCGCTGACCGAGGCCATGGAGCGTATGCTGTTGTGCTCCAGCCCCATCCTCCGCGATCTGCGCTCTTCACCGGGAAGGATCTCTGCCGGCATGGGCCTGGCAGGATATTCCTCATGCGGCAGGAACCCGCAGACATGGGAACTCTCTCTGCGGCCCCGGCTCTTCACGCAGAGCAGATACATTTCGGACTTTGCCCTGGTGAGCGCGACGTACAGGCTGTTCAGACTGTTGACCGTCTCTTTCGTTGAAAGTTCTCCGTACAGTGCATCCAGCTCCGGCACCATGGCCGCGATCTTCCTGTTCAGCCGGGTAAAACAGAGCTCGCCCGTACTGCCGGTCTCTTTCAGTACATAGGAAAAGCCCTTGGCTGTCTTGCCGTAGGCCACCAGGATCACGATGGGGAAGCCGAGCCCTTTTGCCTTATGCACGGTCATGACCTTCACCGCGTCCATATCCTTCGGCACGTCGATGTTCCAGTCTGCCTCGGCCCGCTCCTCGTCGGCCACGAATTCTATGAAGTCCCGGAGGCTGTTCTTTCCGCTCTCTTCGTAGTCCTTCACCACCTCGAGCATCTTCGCAAGCGCTGCCTCTTCCTCTCTGAATCCCGTAAATATGCTGAACAGGCGGTAGATCTCGGTCACGAGGTCGTAGAGGGGCAGGTAACCGGCAGACCGGAAGAGTCCGTCAAGAACGCAGCCCCAAAGGTCGGGGAATTCGGCCTGAAACCTCTTGTAGAGAGGCCTGCTCCTTCTGTTGCGGAAGACGAATGCGCGCATCCGGTCCGGACCGATTCCCTCTTCTCTGAGCTGGCGGGCGAAGATGTCGCCCAGGACCACGGTCGAGAAGGAAAGGTCGTCAAGGGGGGAGTCGAGGAACCGGAGAAGGGCAACGATCTCGGCAATCACCTTGCGCCTCCTGATGTCGAGGCTGCTGTACGAGATGAACGGCACGGCCTGCTCGTTGAGCCAGGAGGTGATGCTCACCACATCGTCATTTTCGAAGGTGAGGATCGCCATATCCCGGAAGCCGTACCCGCGCTGCCTGAGCCGGGCCAGCAGTTCCTGCAGCGCCGGCCGCTCGGGTGTCCCGTCACCGTCCCGTTCGAGGACCTCGACCTGGACATGGCCCCGGGACTCATTGCCCGGCTTCACCTCCTGGACATAGTCTGTCAGTCCGCTGAGGGCTGCCAGACTGCCGTATTCCTCATCCGAAGCAACCTTCTGTTTGAAGACCTTTGCCGTGAATTCGATGATCTGGTCCATGCTCCGGTAGTTCGTGGTGAGTTCGCGAACTTCATGGCGCGCAGAAGGGAACGGGCCTTCCTCCTGTTCTTCCATCTCCTTCATGATCCGGTAGTCGGCGTCCCGGAACCCGTAGATGGCCTGCTTCGTATCCCCGACCACGAAGAGGCTCCCCTGCTGGGAAAGGGCGTTCTCGACGAGCGGGAAGAGGTTCTTCCACTGCACGGGCGACGTGTCCTGGAACTCGTCGATGAGATAATGATAGATCCTTTCGCCGAGTTTGAAGTAGACATCCGGCACCACGTCTTTGCTGATCAGCTCCGCGAGCGTACGGTTGATGTCTTCTATAAATACTCGCTCCTCTTTTCTCTTGACCCGTTCGATCGTCTCACGGACTGCCTCATATACCCGGAGATACGGGACATAGTAGGCCTCTGCAGCGAGCTGCATATAGCCGGAGATCCGGCGGATCAGGAGATTCCACTGCTGCGCGATCGCCTCAGCTGCCCGGCACTTTTCAGCGTCCTTTCCTTTGTACGATTTCACGGGGAGCGTTTTCATCCCTTTTTCCAGGAGATCGGGGAAGCGGTCGTCCCGCACCAGGGCGAGTATCGCGGGGAAGGTGCTCTTTGCATTGCGTTCGAGGCCGGACCGCTCGATAAGAGCATCAAGAGCCTCTGCGGACTCCTGGATCTTCTCCTTTGTCACGGCGATCCCTGCGGCATGCTCTGGTATCCTGATCAGCTTCCAGGTGGATGCCGCCCTGCGGTAGATGTTCTTCACCTCTTCGAGGATCGGGCCGGACGGATCCCAGGGGAACCCTGCTGCCTGCAGCTTCGCATCCATGATGCGCCCGATCATCTCTTCGAGAAACCCGCTTGCTCGGCTCTTCTCCCGCACGTTCTTCAGGAACATTTCAAAGGCATATTCCATGAGCGTGTCGCTGTTGAGCAGGACCTCGAAGTCAGGGCTGAACCCGAGATCGATGGCGGACGTCTTGAAGATGCCGGTCATGAAGCTGTCGATCGTCTTCACCTGCAGGTCCGCGTAATGCTCGAGGACGACCGAGATCAGGGCATCCGCCCGGGACATAAGCTCTTCGCGTTCGAGGCCAATGGCCGATGCGAGCTCATTGATCTCCTGCTCACGGCCGAGCGAAAGCACCTTCAGCCATTCGAGGATGCGGCCGCGCATCTCCGCGGCAGCGTTGTTCGAAAAGGTGATCGCCAGGATATTCCGAAGGCCGTTCTTTGGAATATGGTCGGAAAGGAGGAATGCCACGAACCTCCGCGTAAGTTCATGGGTCTTGCCCGAGCCTGCAGAGGCCTTCAGCACGATGGAATGGGGAAGCTCCTGCAGCATGTCCCCTGCCTGCTCCTCTGTGGTCTTTTTCCCTGTCACGATACTGGTATCATACCATTGCACCCCGGACAGGGGATGTCCGGGGTGCGGGGCAGCGTCTCGAACAGGGGTGTTTTTTTTGCTTCATTCATAACGTCTACACAAACTCACTAAGGCTGACGTAAATTCCGTACTGAGAATTGGTAAGCCCTTCGGAAATCTCAGCTCAGGACAAAAAAAGGGCGGTGCCTGAACAGCACCGCCCTTCTCTCTTGCCTGCTTACGTGCGAGACCTGACCGGTCTCAGCATCCCCGCGGGCTTCAACCGCCGCTGTAAAACATGCTGTTGATCTCGGCAGGGCTCAGCGGTCCCACGATCTTCAGCTGCTTTTCGCCGCACCCGGGACATGACTCCTTCATCAATTCTTCTTCAGAGTTGATGACAGTCGCATACTGGCTTCCGCATTTCTGGCACGCGCACCTATTGTAGGTCAGGGTATTTGCTTCCATAGTAGTTCACCTCCGGCTTGTTAGTTTCATTGTTGCAATACATCGTAATTATATCACATCCTCTAAAAATTGTCAGGTTTTTCTCCGTTTTTTTTCGAAACTTCAGCCGCAGGGAGCGGACAGGGCTTGTCACGGAAAAACTCGTAATACAGGAGCGGTACGGCAACAAGGGTGAGGGCAGTGGCAGCTACTGCCCCGAACATCATGGCGATCGCCAGCCCCTGGAAAATGGGATCAAAGAGCATCACAAAGGAACCAACAACGACCGCGGCAGCAGTAAGTGCAATGGGCCTGAATCTCACTGTCCCGGCCCTGATCAGAGCTGCCTTGAGGTCACAGGAATCCCTCCATTCCATCTGGACAAAGTCGATCAGCAGAATGGAATTCCTGACAATGATCCCGGCAAGCGCGATAAAGCCGATCATGGACGTTGCCGTAAAGAAGGCGCCGAAGATCCAGTGGCCCGGCAGGATGCCGACAAGCGTGAGCGGGATCGGCGCCATGATGATGAGCGGTGTCACGAAGTTTTTGAACCAGGCAACGACCAGGATGTAGATAAGGACGAGCACTGCTCCGAAAGCGATGCCGAGGTCGCGGAAGACCTCATAGGTGATGTGCCACTCACCGTCCCATTTCATGGAGTATCGGTTCTCGAGCCACGGCTGAACAGAGAAATACTGCTTCAGCGCATAGCCTTCGGCAAGCTTCAGCTCCTGTATCTTCTCTTTCATCCTGAGGATGGCGTATGCAGGACTTTCTGCCGTGCCGGCGACATCCCCGGTAACGTAGACCACCCGTTTGAGGTTCTTGTGATAGATGGTCTTGTCCTCAACACCCTCCCGCATCTTCACCAGCTCAGAAATCGAGACAAGCCTGCCGTCAGCCGATGGGACGGTTATCTCCCTGAGTGATGACAGGTCAGACCGTTCGCTGCGCGGCAATCTGAGAAAAAGCTCGACAGGCTCCTTGTCCTGTTCAACATGCACGAGGCCGGCCGACATGCCGCTCAAGGCTGTCCTGAGGGTCTGCGATATTGCCTCGGTCGTTATGCCGTGTTGTGCTGCCTTTTCTTTGTCCACATCAAAGATCACCTTTTTCTGATCATCTTCCACATACCAGTCGACATCAACCACGCCGTCGGTCTTTTCAAATATGTCCCGGATATTCCGGGCGATCTCTGTCTGCCGCTGAAGGTCAGGGCCATATACTTCGGCGACAAGCGTGCTCAGCACCGGCGGGCCCGGCGGTATCTCGGCGATCTTGATCCTTGCATGATAGTGGTCCGCGATCTTCTTCAGTCCGGGCCGGAGCCGTTTGGCGATGTCATGGCTCTGCGCTGAGCGGTCCCCCTTCGGGAGGAAGTTCACCTGGATATCAGCACTGTTGCTGCCCGATCGCAGGAAATAATGCCTCACCAGACCGTTGAAATTATAGGGCGCGGCCGTTCCGGTGTAGGTCTGGAAATCGGTAACCTCCGGCACGGTCTTCAGATAATCTCCCATGGCGCGCGCTGCCGCTGCGCTCTCTTCGAGTGTCACCCCCTCCGGCATATCGATGATCACCTGCAGCTCGCTCTTGTTGTCAAAGGGCAGCATCTTCAGGGTGACGGCCTTCAGGGGTATCAGGATAAGGGAGAGTCCGAGAAGCACCAGTACCGCGGCAAGGGCTGCCGAGCGCTTATGTCTGCTTTCGATCAGCGGCCTGAGCATGCGCTCATAGAAGGCCGAGAACTTTTCGCCGCCCTCGTCTCCGCTGTGCGGTCTGACGTTCTTCAGCACCTTGTAGCTCATCCAGGGGCTGACGATAAAGGCGATCAGCAGCGAAAAAATCATCGCCGCAGAAGCCCCGACCGGGATCGGCCGCATATACGGACCCATCAGCCCGGAGACAAAGGCCATGGGCAGCAGGGCTGCAATGACCGTGAATGTGGCAAGGATCGTGGGATTTCCCACTTCGTCGACAGCATACGCTGCGGTCAGGGGGTCGATACGGTGCATCCTGAAATGGCGGTGTATGTTCTCAACGACCACGATGGCGTCATCCACCAGGATGCCGATCGAAAAGATCAGGGCGAAGAGCGTCACCCGGTTCAGGGTATAGCCGTACAGATAATTGATAAGCAGCGTGAGCGCGAGGGTGACCGGCACGGCAACTGCCACGACGATAGACTCCCTCCATCCGAGCGCCAGGGCGATGAGGATGACGACCGACAGGGAGGCGATAAGCAGGTGTTCCAGGAGTTCGTCGGATTTTTCCTTTGCCGTTTCTCCGTAATTCCTTGTCGTGGTTATCTCCATGCCGGAGGGTATGATTGTTCCCTTCAGGGCCTCGATCTTCCTGATCCCATCCGCAGCGACCACGCTTGCGTTCGTGCCCTTCTTTTTCGAGACCGTGAGCGTCACCGCCTCGTATTGCCCGGACCTCTCGTATCCGGCGTTTATCCCCTTTGTCGCAACAGCAGGTCCAAGCCCCATGAAGACGTAGTCTGCAGGCTCCTCAGGTCCGTCCGTCAATGCCGCCACATCCCGGAGATAGACAGGACGCCCGCTGATGACGCTCACCACGAGGGCGCCGACGTCCCCGGTATCCTTCAGGAAGGCCCCGGTCTCAACGAGATATTCCCTGTTGCCGGAAGAGAATGCTCCGGAGGGAAGTATGAAGTTGGCTTTCTGGAGCGAACCGATGATCTGCTGCGCGGAAATACCGTATGCATGCAGTCGTGAGGAGTCGAGGCTGATCCTGACCTGTCGCTTCTGACCCCCAATCACCGCGGTCTCTGATACATCCTTGTCCTTCTTTATCTCCTCGCAGATCTCCTGGGCCACCCGGCGCAGTTCATATCCGGTGTAGCGCGCAGACCAGAGCGTGAATGCGGCTATGGGCACATCATCGATCGATTTCGGGCGCACCAGAGGCTGCGAAACGCCCGGGGGGATCAGATCATAGTGGGACATAAGCTTGTTGTAGAGCTTGACGAGGCTCGCCTCCATATCCTCGCCGACGTAGAACCGGACAATCGTAAGGTTCATGCCGGGCCGGGCAATGGAATAGACATATTCCACACCCTTGATCTCCCAGAGGAATTTCTCCATAGGCTTAGTGACCCGCTCCTCCACCTCTTTTGCCGATGCACCCGGATAGGAGACCATGACGTCGATCATCGGGACCACGATCTGCGGCTCCTCCTCCCGCGGGGTTACCACGACCGCGAAGATTCCCAGAAGCAGCGATGCGATGACGATCAGCGGCGTCAGTTTTGACTGAATGAACGACTTGGCGATCCTGCCGGATATGCCTAAGCTCTTCATGCTGCTTTCCCTTCAGCGCTTCGCACGCGGCACAGGCCGGAAGCGGCCGGAAAATGTTCCGGAGAGGGGCATGCAAGGCAGACCGGCTGCATGTCTCTGAGGCTGGTCATGCAATCCCTTATTTCGCCGTCACCAGGATGCCGCCGTCGACAGCTTTTTCCGCACCGTTGACAATGATCTTCTCCCCCGGGTTGATACCGGACAGGATCTCGACCCTGTCGCCGTAGGTTCTTCCGATCCGCACCAGCCGGTAGGTGATGACAGAACTGCTGTCAACCGTGTAGAGCCCGGTAAGCTGCCCGCGCTGGACAACAGCTTTTTTATTCACCAGCAATATATCTTCCTTTGCGACAGGAATGGAAACCTTGCCATAGGACCCGTTGCGCACTCCTGAAGCGCTGATCGCTATCTTTACCAGGAAGGTTCTTGTCGATGGGTCGACCGAGGGTATGACGTCGGAGACCGTGCCCGACAGTTCGCGGCTCCCGGGATCGATCGTGATCATGGCCTGCGTGCCCCGCTTCACGATCCCGCCATATCTCTCATCCACGTTTGCCTCGACCCGGTAGCCGGAAGTATCCTCCAGGGTAAACAGCGGCATGCCCGGTACGGCCATGCCGCCCACGTCGGCCTTCTTCTCGGTTATGATACCGGAGAAGGGAGCAACGATGCGCGTAAATCCTTGATAGACCTGCGCCTCCCGCAGCATTGCACGCGCCCGCTCATATTCCATTTCAGCGACCTTCTTCTGCGTCTCGGCCTGGTCGAGCTCCTGGCCGGTTAACGCACGGTCATCGTGCAGGCCCTTGTACCGCTGGTAGGTGATATCAGCCAGCGACTTCTGCTGCGCTGCCGCCTCGACCCCCTTTTCCGCAGCCTTCACCTTCTGGACCACGTCACTGTCATCGACCATTGCCAGGACCTGTCCTGCCTGCACCCGGTCGCCCTCCTGCACCTTCAGGGCAGTGATCACACCCATCATGCGGCTCGCGATCATACTGACCGTCCTGGCTTTGACCGTGCCGGAGGTCTCGATATATACGTCTGCCGGCGATAATGCCGCAACCTCAACCGCAACGCCGCTCACCTGCTGCCGAGGAACAGCCTTCTCCTTGCCGGATTCGTTTCCCCTGCATCCCGCAAACAGCCCAATAAAGACCGCCGCTGCCAGCAGAAATGCGGCCGCTCCCCTGCGCTTCATAACATCTCTCCTCATGGTTCTATCTCCAGGTCTTTCAGGATGGTCCCGCTCTTATGGCTGAGCCGGGCAAGGGCGGTAAGGTATGCCGCCTCCCGCGCGACAACGTCTGCACGTGCAGCATCGAGATGCATTTGTACGTCCAGCATATCGACCATGGTCGAGAGGCTCTTCTCATACCGTGTCCGTACCAGCCTTCTGCCCTCCTCTGCAGCTGCCATGTTTGCCTTCGCAAGCTCGATCCCCTTCCGCGACTCCTCAACGGACAGGTACGCCTCATAGACCTCGAAGGAGACCTGCTTTTTCATGCCGTCAAGATACTCCCCGGCCTCGGCGAGCTTGTGCTGCGCTTTCGCACGCTCCGCCTCCCGTTTCAGTCCGTCAAAAAGCTCCCAGCGGAGAAAAGCCATGGCTTGCCAGCTTTCGCCTTCCTCGCCAAAGGGTGCCTTGTGGCTGTTCATCTGATAGGAGCCACCTATGCCGAGCACCGGCAGGTAGGACGAGTTGGCCAACCGGATATTGTTCTCCGCATTCCGGAAACGCGCCTCCATGACCTTGAGATCTTTCCGTGACTGGGCAGCCGCCGAATAATATGCCAGGTCATTCAGCATGAAAGAGGGCCTCTCATCTTCGGCATCCACGGACTCGGAAAGCCCGATCATCAGACCGAGCGCCCGCTTGGCTACCAGCAGGTTCTTTTCTGCAGTGACCTTTCGTTCTTCAGCGGTCCTCACCGCGACCTCAGCCCTCAGCATGTCCGAATAGAGGCCAAGGCCGACCTTATAGCGGCTTTCAGCGATTCTGAGATGCTCCTGCGCATCCTCAACCCCCTTTTCCGCGACAGAAACAAAGGACCGCGCTGTCTGGACGTCAAGATAATTCCTGAAGACCATAAAGGAGACATCTTCTCTCTTGCGGTCCACCTCATCACGACGTGCCTCGTACTCTTTTTCGGCCATCTTCCTGTTGATATACGCCTTCGGAGCAAAGAGTGCCTGTTCGAAGGCGACGCTGGTCTGAAAATCCGAGACCGGTGCAGGGTCGTTCAGCGCATGAATGTCGAAGTCCTCTGCTGCGAAACGTTCCTGGTTCAGCTTTGCCATAAAAGTATAGGTCGGGTTATTCGTCCTCATAAACCTTTCCTCGAAGGTTATCTTCGGCAGCAGAAAACTCCGGGCTATGCGCACATCCTCATGGTCCGCAAGCAGCCCGTGACCGTGCGCCCTGATCTCGGGGTTGCCCTTCATGGCCTGGAGGAGACAGTCCCGCAGGGAAAGCTGCTGTTCTCCCGCATATGTTATGGTGCTCATGATCAGACCAGGCAGGAGGAACAGCCATCCCCATCTTCCCTGCATGCGCATCTCAGTCCCCCTTCCCTGCTCCTTTTGTCATCTTTTCAGACCTTCGCTTCAGAAATTCCCTGAACGTCCTCATATCGCACCTGCCGGTCTCCTTCTGAAACTCCTCGCATTCTGCGAGGGATGCAACATCCCCTGAAAACGTTGTATCACCTTCTGCCATATCTTTCAACTCGTCAATGAGCCTGCGATAGGATTCGGGCATCTCCCGGTTGAAGGAGTAAAAGACCAGTTTCCCCTCTTTCCTTTCGATGATAAGGCCGGATCTGCTCAGCAGGGACAGGTTTCGGGATATCAGGGGCTGGGACACTCCCATTACCCCCATGATCTGGCAGACGCAGAGTTCCCTCCTTGCGATGAGAAGAAGTACCCTCAGCCGGGTAGTATCTGAAAGCAGCTTGAGAAGCCGCACCATATCAGTCATATCAACATATAACCATATGATTATATATTTGTCAAGACGTTCACAATCCATCATATCAGGAATTATGAGTATTGCTTATGCATCAATAATTATTTATAATTATTATACCGCTGAGACCCGAGGGCGGTAATTACCTGACAGATCAGTTCATGCAGAGATGCATCATTTCCTATGGCAGACATGTTCATAAAGATCATCATAAGATTATTACTGCCGCTCTATTACGTGGTATTTGCCGCGTTGCCGCTTTCCTATATCCACATCGAAGCTGTCCGGGATACCTGCTGTTTTGCCGCCACAACAGAACATGAGGAACATAATGCGCATGTCCTGCTGCATCAGATCTTTTTCTCGCATTTCAGCAACAGGTCAGACCATCTCATGGCTTCTCCTGCGGACGAACTGCTGGACACTGGCGAAAAAAGATTTCTCCGGAGGGCGCATGACACGACGCCTTCCCTCATCATTCCTGCATCGGCAGATACGTGTGTTATCCGTCATCTCGCCTACGCGGCGGTGGCAGCTGATAAACCCTGGCCGGCGCATGACGTCATCTCCTTATCCTCGGGTCTCTCTCCGCCTGCTGCTTAGTTTACCCGCGGTTGCTCTTTGGTGGGGCCTGCCTTCGCAGCAGGCGCATGCACGGAAAGGGAGGTAACAGGACATGACAGAGAATTGCTGGGAATTCATGAAGTGTGGAATGGATGGCTCGGGTAAACTGGGCATATGCCCTGCCGTTACCGAGGCAAAGGCGCATGCCGTCAACAGAGGGAAAAATGGCGGCAGAGTGTGCTGGGCGGTAGAAGGCACCTATTGTGCCGGAAAGAAGCAGGGGACATACGCGCAAAAAGTATTGCTCTGCAGTGACTGCGATTTTCGGAAAAAAGTGCAGGAAGAAGAGCGCAGCAAGTTCCGGCAGATCTATTTCAGAAGTTAGACCGGCTGGCGGCCGGTTCCGAGAAGAGGGGAAGGCAGTGAAGAGGAATGTTCACGCTGTCTTCCCCTTGTTGTCGGGAAAGCCTCCTACGTCAGGAATACCGTACCCGGCGGGCTTTTTCACGACGGTGACTGGTCGAGATAGCCCTCCCGGATAACGCCGTATTCTCCGCTGTTAATATCGAGTTGATAAATGTTGAAGTTCGTCCTGATGTCAAACCCTTCGTAATGGACCGCCAGATTGAGAGAGGCCGACCCCTGCGCATCCGACTGAATGCGATGAAAGACATTGCAGGGCCATACGAGCATGGCGCCTCCCTTGTAGATGACCTTTCCCTCCCTCACGATCTCATGGGGAGTTACGGTGAATTTTTCGATCTTCCCGTGCTCATGCGTATGGATCTCAACATGTCGCGTGCCATGAAGCACGATCAGGTTGTCGTCCTGAAAAGGATGCATGTACCATGGCCGCTCAATGCTGCCGACCGGTCCCGGAGAAGCCGCATGGCTTTGGTGGAGGACGCGGTCTATGGCATCGATCCGCGGCAGAAGGTCCACGGGCACAAAATCAAAGGTAACGTTCTGCGTCTTTCTGAACACCCGGAGCGATATGATCCGGTAGAGTCCCGGAACTTCATCTATAATACGGTTGTCCGTCATGGTGAACTCCTTTCACCCCTTTTCTTCATTCTAGCATCTTCTGTCATTGGCGACACGCCCGTCCTGCAGGGTGATGACGCGGTCGGCATGCTCAATGATCACCGGGTCATGGGAGGAAAAGACAAAGGTAGTTCCCTGTTCAAGATTCAGCCGGTGAAGCAGACCCACCAGATCCCGCCCTGTCACGGAGTCGAGGTTCGCCGTGGGTTCGTCGGCCAGAACGATCGGCGGAGATGCAACGACCGCCCTTGCCACCGCAACGCGCTGCTGCTGACCGCCGCTCATCTCTTTGGGCAATTTTTGCATCATATCCTTCAGCCCCACGCTTGCCAGCGCCTCGGACACCTTTCGCCTGCGCTCGGGAGCGGGCAGTCCCTTCAGGAGCAGCACATATTCGACATTCTCATAAGCAGTAAGCACCGGGATAAGGTTATAGGACTGAAAGATAAAGCCGATATGATCACGCCGCATTTTTGCTGCATCCGCAGGGCTCAAGCCCCTGGTCTTTCTGCCCGCGACCGTAACCGATCCGGCGGTAGGAAAATCGATGGCGCCGATCAGATTCAGGATCGTCGTCTTCCCCGAGCCCGAAGGACCCGCAATGCANNTATGCGCAATGGCATCTACCGGCTTCAATCTCGACGCCTTCCAGGCAGGGTAGATACCACCCATGACTGCAGTGATAAGCGTGACCGCATTAGCGGCTATGAGGTCCTTTGCCAGCAGATGAGCCTTCAGGACATGACTGTTCGCGAAGTACTGATTGGCGCTCGTGAAGGTGGTAAGGTCGATGCCGTATCTGCCCAGGTATGCGCAGGCCGCAACAGCAGCTGCGCTGCCAAGCAGCGAAGCTGCCGCCCCGAGGCAAAATGATTCCATCACTACCATCGTCAGGATGCCCGAAGGCGTCGTACCTATCGCTGATATAATACCCAGTTCCCTGAAGCGCTCGAAGACCACCATCGTCATGGTGTTCGTTATGCCCATCGCAATGATGGCAAAGACGATCAGGATCAGGAGCTGCATGGTCGCGTCATTGAGCCCAATGAGCTGTATCACGTCAGGCGCGATCTCCTTCCAGGTTCGGATCTGGTAGTCCTTACCGGGAAGAGACCTGCCGAGACTGTCTGCCAGCGCCGTCTCATCCCTGCTGTCCGAGCGCAGGGCGATCTCGGTGACAACACCGTCCGCATGGAGGAACTCCTGTAGCAGACCTATGGGCATGAAGGCGTGGCTTCGGTCAAAAGCGGCAAGTTCCGTACGGTATATGCCGGTCACCGGGAACCTCCCGGTCACGGGAAGTCCGGCCATATCCTGCGACATGAGCGTCACCTCATCTCCGGGTTGTACGCCGAAACTCTTCGCAAGTTCCTCGCCAAGCAGTATGCCGCTGTTCCGGCTCACATAGCGTCCCTTGACTACTTTTCCGGATATGAAGGTAACCCCCGGCTCTGCATCCGGATCAACACCGGATAGCAGCAGGGAAGAGCTTTTTCCCCCGGAAAGGATAAGGCCGGGTGTCTTTACTCTTCTGCTGAACCTTGTTTCACCCAGCATGCGGAGCGCCGAGATGACCTTCCCCGGGTCCGGCACCTGTTTGAGCGCCGCAAGGTTCACCTCATACCCTGCGGCATGNNCCAACCTTGAGCGCCTGAAAAATGATGAGGCAGAAAAGGCCGAAGGCGATGGCAAGAATCGTAAAGAGCGACCTGCGTGCGTTCCGCCGTACATTGCGGAACGCGATATGACTGAACAGAAGGAATGTCTTCACCCGGATAGTATACCGCTGCAGGAAAAATAAAGAAGCCCGCAGTTCACGCAGCCGAGAGCGATGTAGCGCAGTGCTCCGGCAGCAGCGCAAGAAGGTTCCTGACCCCCCTGAGCCTGAAAAGATAGCGAATGATCCCCATGGCCTTGACCCTATTGATGCCGTAACCGGCTTCGTAAAGACTATCGAAGCCCGCAAGCGCCTCGCCGACAGCGCGCTCCATCACCCGGGATACGGATTCGGCATATTCCCTTTCAATCGGAACAGGCAAAGCCGTGCTTCCATCAAGAAGATGACCCAGTTTCTGCTTCTCCGGTGGAGTGCCCTCAAAGTATATTGAAGATACGAGATAGTTATGGCGCTGCTTATTGATATCGTCGTAAAAATCCGTAAGATCATCTATGACCTGGAGAGCCATGCCCAGGGAATAGATGCCCCGGTCGACCTTCTCCATCTCCGCAGCGAGTCCCTTTTCGAGGATGCGGGGCGCAACAAAGGCAAGGCGCAGGAGATTGCCGCCCTTAAACATATGCACGGAAGACAGGATTTTCTCAGGAGGCAGGATCACGGAAATGCCCTTCTCCTCGCTTGCCTCTTCCTCCCCGATCGGGACCATGGCATCGAGGATCCGCTTCTGGACCTCGTATTTCCCGGCGGTCGTGATGAGTCCGTCCCTGACCGCCTCATCCAGAATCCTGAAGAGAAAGCGGTCAAAAAGCAGGATATGCATCACACTCTTGAAGCGTGTGGCTCCCTCGGAAAACCTCAGGGGAAGAAGCTCCTTGTACTCATCATCGAGGATATTGTCCGTACCGGTAACAATACCCCTGATGGAGTGGTTGATAACTCCGTACATGATGCGGTGCGAATAGGGTATGTCCAGAGCCCGGTATATGTTCAGGAACAATATGGAAAAAAAGTTCTTACGGACATATTTGACCGAACTCAGCCCATCCCCACCGGGCCTGATGTAATGATCAGCGATGGTCTCGCGCAGAAGGCGGTGCACTTCTTCCTCCACGATCCTGTGCTCGTTGATCGACGGATAGAACCTTCTGACCACCGACAGCGAGATCATGACACCTTCCCTCTTCCACGGCCATGCGGCAACAGGAGCGGAACGTGTCTCCGGTAGGCGGCAAATTGCACTCCAAAGCGTTTTTCGAGTTTTCTCTCCTCACCTCTGAGGAAACGGTATTCCATAAGGATAAAGACTGGATATGCGAAAAGCAGCATGCCCCATGACCGGAACAGGAGAACAACACCGAGGGCAGCAAGGTCATACCCGAAGAACATGGGATGACGACAGAGGCTATAGCTTCCTTCTGTCACCAGCCGTTTCGGGGGTCGTAAGGGATTCGGCGTTCCTTCTCCATAGGAAGCAAGGTCCTTCGTGGCCTTCTGGATGAGACCCGCACCGCTGATGATCAGTACGAGCGAAACAAGAGAAAAAGCCAAATGTTTCGGCATGACCGGGAGTTCGAAGAGAAGGTCAACGGTCATCCCGCCGAAGATCACTGCTGCGGGAATATAGAACCAGTAGTACAGTCCATCCTTAATCTGTGCCCTCAGTAGCCTGTCACGCGGAAATGTCATGCCATCCTCAATAAAGGACTGATGTGATCCTTATCAATTATACCGCAGAGCAAGAATCCTTCACATGAATTATCACCCATAGCTCCCCCCCTTGTCGTGTCATATGCCAAAGCCTTCGATTTTGCGGTACAATTATGCTCATGTCGAAGACAGAATTCAGGATCGCCGAGGACCAGGCAGGCAAACGTATCGATGTCCTCATGTCCGGGCTCTCAGGACTCACACGCTCACAGGTGCGCAAACTCATCGAAGATAATCGCCTTACGGTGAATGGTGACAGAACAAAACCGAACTACAAGGCGCGATATGCCGACATCGTATGTATCTCCGTTCCTGAAGACGAAAAAGAGCTTGTGCCTGAGGATCTGCCGGTCACGGTTCTTTTTCTTGATGATTTCCTGATCGTTGTGAACAAGCCCACTGACATGGTCGTCTATCCTGCTGCCGGCCACAGCTGCGGAACGCTGATGAACGCTGTCGCGTTTCATGCCAGGAAACTTGCATCTGTTGGCGCCCCGCTCCGGCCAGGCGTTGTCCACAGACTTGACCGGGACACCTCGGGCATCATGGTGGTTGCCCTGGATAACAGGGCATATTACGGCCTGGTGGAACAGTTCCGGAGCCGTGAGATAGACAGACGATACCAGGCCCTCGTCTTCGGAAGTCTCAAAGAGAACAGCGGAACCATATCTTCCAGAATCGGAAGATCATCCACTGACAGGAAAAAGATGTCCACCCGTTCAAGAAAAGGCAAGGAGGCTGTTACTGCCTGGAGGGTGATCGAGCGATTCCGGACAGCTACCCTGATCGAAGCCAGGCTCGGTACCGGAAGGACACACCAGATCCGGGTGCACTTCGCTTCCATCGGCCACCCGGTGCTGGGGGACAGGACATACGGGTCAAAGACCTCGATCGAGAACGGGAAGCGGAAAATAACATTCCCGCGCCAGATGCTCCATGCAGAACTTCTCGGATTTACTCATCCCGTCAACGGGAAGCACCTCGAGTTTATCTCGCCCCTGCCGGAGGATATGGAGTCTGCGATCAGCCTGCTGCGCGAATCGTAGACCTGCTTTTTCGCTCAGCCACATCGGATAACGAATGTTAAGAAAAACCGCTTGACAAAGGCAAAACGATTAGGCATAATTGATATCGATAATCATTATGAATAAGACTGCTGCGGATATCTTTGATGAGTATTTGGCCGGCAAGGGGCTGCGCCAGACTAATCAGCGTCGCCAGATTCTCGATGCCTTCATTTCGGTGAAATCTCATTGTACGATCGCGGACCTGTATGACGTACTGAAAAAGAAAGACCCCTCGATCGGTTTCGCTACGGTACATCGCAATCTCCGGCTGCTCTGTGAAGCCGGCCTCGCGGAGGAGATCAAAATCGGCAGCGGCAAGGCCCGCTTCGAGCTGACCTTCGGCCAGTCGCACCACGACCACCTGATCTGTCTGAAATGCGGCAAATTTATCGAGGTCTTCGACATGCAGATAGAGAGGCTCCAGGACAAGCTCGCCGAGGCGAATGACTTTCTTCCCCGTAAGCATAAGCTGGAGATTTATGGCTACTGCAGGCAATGCCGTTAGTTTTTTTTAAACTTATACTAATGATAATGCATATCATTCTTAGTCTCATAAAGACTTTTTCAGCAGGGTCGTTCGCGGGAAACAGGGCTGCATTCAGGTCGGAACCACAAGCACTTTGTCCTATGAAGGGTGAAAATACAGAGGAAAAAGGAGAATAAAAAATGAAAACCTATCTATCCATAACGCTAAGCATTATCTGCCTTCTGCTTTCGTCAGCTGCCCAGGCAGACCAGAAGAGCTATGTATGGACAGTTGAATACCTGACACTGCCAAAGGGCGGATTCGAAGCTGAATATTCGCTGACTGCCAAGAGAGCAGATCTTCATCGGTCAGGCACGACCGGCTATGAGCACCAGTTCGAACTCGAATACGGCATCACCGACCACTGGGATGCGGCACTGTACCAGATCGTCGGCCAGCCCGCAGGGGAGTCTTTGGCCTATGAAGGCATGAAAATAGAAACCCGTTATCGATTTGGCGAAAGAGGCAGGCATTTCGTTGACCCCCTTCTGTATCTCGAATATAAATTAGACGTCCATGACAAGGATGCCATCGAAGCCAAGCTGGTTCTGGCAAAAGATATGGGCAATCTCAATATCGCCTACAATCAGATCATTGAGGTGGAACTCGGCCGGGGCGGCGAGACCGAACATGAGTATGCCGCTGCAGTCAGTTACGCGGTTCACCACGCCGTGCGCATCGGAGCGGAGTCCAAGGGAAGCTATACGGAAAGAGAATATGCGATGGGCCCGACGATCTCATGGGTGCCGGGTCGGTTCTGGGCTACTCTCGGCGCCATATTCGGCCTAAACAACAGGACAGACGATATGCAGCTGCGGCTTATCGTCGGCATTCCTTTCTGAACAGATGCCTGTTAAGACAATTGCCCTGCGTTTCCGCATTCCGCAAGAAATGCCGAGGCATGAGACAGGAACAGCCCCGCGTGATATAGTAATTACATTAGACGCATTATTCTGAAAGTTCACTGCACAGCGAAAGGAGCATCCCGGACATGGCAGAGATTGATGGAACTCAGTTATCACAAACCGTACATGCAAAGACTGCGGAAATGATGGCACTCTGTGCTGCGATGAGCGAGGAAACCGCTTCATGCGCACCTGCGGGCAGATGGTCTCCCAAACAGATCATCACCCATGTCTCTGGCCCCGACGGCATCGGCTTTATGCCGGCGGTCAGGCATATCCTTGAGCAGGACACCCCACGGATCGACATCGTTGCCGAAGATCCGTTCTTCACCGAGAGGCGGCAGAAGTTGCCTATGCAGGAACTCATTGCCGAGTTCGCGCAGGAGTACGAAAAGATAGCTGTTTTTCTGGCGCATGCATCTGAAGAGCAGTTGGCCAGAAAGGCTCATATCCCCCTGTTCAAGGATACGCCTCTGGGTGAGTATCCCACGCTTGGTTCATTCATCAGTGCCCTTGCAGGCTGGCATCTGGACTTCCATATAAACCATATGAAGGAAGTCCTGCAGGCCCTGGGAAAGACCTGAATACGGAGAGAACATTCTCTGAATCTTGAACAAGATTCTTTTCATTATAGGTGCAACGATCGGCGATGCCTTCGGCTGGTGGATAGGATCGTTTGTCGGGATCATGACTGCCTATACCGCCAGTGTTATCTTTACTGCCGCGGGGATATATGCAGCCAGACTGTTCGTCATGCATTAGCTTGAATAAGGAGGCCTCCACGTGCCCTATGTGAACATCAAGATCACGAAAGACGGAACATCTGCAGAGAAGAAAGCCGAGCTTATCCGTGGTGTAACAGATCTGCTCCGGGATGTCCTGGGAAAAAATCCCCAGACAACGGTCGTGGTTATCGAAGAGATTGACAGCGACAACTGGGGCATAGGCGGGGAAACGGTCACCCGGAGGCGGGGTCAGGGAAGTTGATAGTTTTTTTGTCGCTGAACCCCGGGTATCATTTTTCTGCACACTAAGACAGATACTGTGACTGAACACCGCAACAGAATATTTATGAAGCTATGATTTGATCTGCTTCCCCTCCCTATCCTTTGTGATCCCGGATCTTCAGCAGGAAACAAAGATTCGAGAAGTGTCACGGCAAAACCATGATTTTACGCTGCAGAGACAGAATGATCTTCAGCGCGGAAACATGGGATATATTTTCACGGGAAAACGGTCATGAATATTCTGTCAGGGGCTAACGGACTTCGACCATGAATTCGATCAACCGGACCTTGCCCTCGTGCTGTATTTCGGAGAAGATCTTGTACGTCCCCTTGGCCGGGAAAACTATGTTCGCCTCGATCTCCGGACCGAACTTTGTCCCGGCGGGAACACTGTGCCCCATATGTGTCGCCATATGCCCTTCGTGGCCCATGTGATGCATGGCACCGGGGCGGTCCCCATGTGCATGGACAAAATAGTGCTGCATGCCTTCATTGATCACGGCAAGATGCATGGCAGCTGAAAGGTAAGGCTCGATATCGGTAACAGGGCTGCCGTTCTTCATGAACGTATACCGGAGGGTCGTCTCCTTCCCGGCAACCGGCACCTCAGGGGTGACTGTAAGCGTTACGTCATAGCTGCCGACCTTTTTTTCACGCGACAGGTTCCTCTGTACGGTTCCCATGGGGGGCGTGCCTCCCACATTAATGTCCAGCATCTCCGAGTATCCTCTGCCCCCGTGCGCGAAATCGACGGCAATGTTGTATTTCCCCGCCTTCGGAAAGGTGTAACGGACCGGGAACCGCGCATTCTCCCTCATCTCCTGCGTAACGGGGCCTAAATCCTCGGCATGGATATGGCCGAAGACCGACAGGTCCTCTGATATGATCACCACATGGACGATCCTGTCATGGGTAATGGCAAGGTCTCTGATGGGTCTGCCGTTCTCATCCCTGATAATGAACGTGATCGTTGCGGGCGTTCCCGCACTGATCTCTGCGGGAAGCGTCTCCATATCCACGACCGGCTCCGGATCGGAAGACGCAGCAGCATGATGCTCATGCATATCAGGAGAGTGATGATTATGGCCTTCGTCTGCCGCATAGCCCGGATTCATACTGGGGATAAGAACCGAAACAAGGGCTAACAACATTATCGATATTCTCTGAGTAATCATGCGCAAACCTCCGTGCCGTTATTATGCCTTTTCCCGTCTCTTTTGGCGAGTGCTTCTCTTTTACCTGGCAGGTCGGTGCTACCGTCTACGATCATTGGTCTCCAACCGCAAAGGGGTTAGTCCTGATGAATGCTGCGAGATAGACGAGAGTTTTACGTGGTACACCAACCACCCCGTAGTTATCAACAAATCAATCTATCACACTATTCCCCTTGTAGCCGAACTAGGATGAACAGGTATAATAATGAAAAGTATGAATGGTAATGCCTACTTATGGCGAGACATACAAGGCGATTTAATGATAATGGAATAGCATGTAATGCATACATGAATATAACAGCTGGAGAGTAGCGATATAATGCGTGACAATCGAAGATACAAAAGACTCAAATTGAACGACCGTGAAATCAACGGCAAAATGATATTGGTTACTGAAATAAAGGTTAATGACATCAGTGTCAGCGGAATATCTCTGAAAGTGAATAGACGGCTTAATATCGGCAGTGACTATACACTTAAATTAGAGGGAAAGAAGACCATCTCCATGAGAGGTACGGTAGTATGGTGCTCACTCAGCGAGACCAGAAAGGTGTCTCAGGAAGAAAGGGTACCAATATATTCAGTCGGCATGCTATTCAAAGATATGTCCTCTGAAAGGGTGACAGAACTTCAATATCTTATTGAGAGTCATAAAATAGAGGAAATGTATGCGATAGGAAGTACCAGGCTTAATATCCGGTTTCATATTAAGGATCCGGAAAAGGCTGTTTTGATTTATCCTGCTGATTTTAAAGTAAAAATCATCAGTCTGGGAGGTATGCTTATTGAATGCGCGAGAAATTTTGCGATCGAAAGCAGGATACCGATGGAGATGTTCATCCATGATGATAACCCTCTTACGTGTGTGGGGAGAGTTGCTTCATCCGAAGGAATAGAGAAAGAAGGCCAAAAGCGATACGACATAGGGATAGATTTCTTGGATTTGACAGGTAAGGACCGGAAAATCCTCTCTTCATTTATAGAACATGGCACTATGACGAATACGGAAACGGGAAAAGAACAGGGAAAAACTGCCGGCAGGTCTGCTGATGAGGATATTCCCGTCATTTCAACGGAGTTCATAAATAAGGTGGAGCATTTATACAAATGGCATACAACCATGGGATATTACAAGGTGCTCGGCATCAACGAATATGCGACAGATGAACAGATCAGGAATGCCTTTTTTGAAAAGATTCATGAATTGCATCCGGATAAGTACCTTGGGGCGTCTGACGATGTAAAGCAAAAGTTAAAAGTATTATTCTATTATTTGAACGCTGCCCGTTTAACGCTGCTGGATCCTCAAAAAAAGAAGGAATATGACAAAATACCCATCTCACGGTTGAGGCATTGAAAGTGGCTCGTAGAGTTATCCTGTGTTTGTCCTGCAGGAGAGCATTTCCTTAAACCTTACGCCTTCCATCCATCGGTACGCTTTCCCCTTAACCTCATTTTCTTCGGCACGCCGCAATAATTTCATTTTCCAATACCTGTCTATAGCGAGGCTGCATTAATAATAAAGTTAGTAAGGAACCGAACTCAACCAAAGCGCACCGAGAGCAACGGTAACTACCGTGAGCGGGATTCCAACCTTCAGGTATTCGACAAAGCCTATGGTTACCCGGGGCCGTGCACCTTCGACGACGATGATATTTGCGATTGAGCCGAGGATTGTGAGGTTGCCTGCAAGGGTGCTGCTCATCGCAAGAAGGAGCCAAGCAGTTTCTGCATCATGCATGGAGGCGACAATTGGCTTCATGAGGAGTACTGCTGGGACATTACTGACAAGATTAGACAGAAGAGCGCTAACAGTTATCAGAAACATGGGATGACCGGCGGTTTTTTTGCCTACCATATCGAGAATGGCCATAACCAGCCCTGATCGCTCGACTCCTTCCACCACGATAAAGAGTCCAACGAAAAAGACAAGCAGCCGCCAGTCTACCAAGGAATAGACTTTCTCCGGCTTGATCCTGCGGGTAATCAACAGATAAGAAGCTGCTCCGATTGCGACCGTGGTCATAGGTACGCCCATGAAAAAGAGTAGCAGCATGAGACCCGAGACCACAGATGATTTTATGAGCAGCGGACGGTGAACCCGATAGCGCGCTGGTGCCAGCGCAAGCCGTTCTTTTGCAAAATCGTTCCGGTATGCAAGACGGAGTATGAGGCAGCACAGGATAAGTCCGAAGAATGCTACCGGCAGCATTTTGGCGGTGAAACGCGCATAACTGATGCCGGAGAAGCTCCCGATCATGATGTTCTGGGGATTGCCTGTGATGGTGGCAATGCTGCCGATGTTTGCTCCCATACACAATGCCAGAAGGAAAGGGACCGGGTTTAGTCCGAGGCGCAGTGTCACACCGACCACGAGCGGCGTAAACGCGATGCAGATGGTGTCATTGATGAAGAGCGCTGAAAGACCACCAGAGAGAAAGACGATTCCATACAGCAGCATTGACGGCTGCGTGATGTGCCTCATGACGAAAGCTGAGGCCAAGGGGAAGAAACCAGAGAGGCGAAGGTTTGCTACGACAATCATCAGGCAGAACAGAACAACGATGGTGCGGTAGTCAATAGCACGGTAGGCAGCTTCGATGTCGAGCACATTCGTGACAACCATGAGCGAGGCGCCGATAAGGGCAGCCCCGGCACGGTCTATGCGGAAGATGGGCGGCTGTCCGACGGCAATGGCTGCGTAAGTCAGCAAGAAGATGAATAGGGCTTTATCCATCACCATAGGGCTTCATTATAGCATCGGCGCATAACATCTAAACCAGTCAGTCATGGGTAAAATATTGCGTGGCCGTTAGCTCAATAAGGAGGAATAGCCAAAGACTGACAGAAAGGTCACATTGCCCTTCGAAAATCACTCTTCTTTGTGGAAGTGCTTTGCTGCTGGTTATCCTCCGAAAATCGCATCGTCATATGATGGAATCAGGCGTTGAGTCCAGGCTGAAGATTAAGAGACAGTCAATAACTGAGCAACTCCGTGCAATTCTTCTTCTGCCTTCTGCCAAGGAGATATTCTGGAGAGCGGCTGAGTCAGTCGGCGCACCAGCACCACTCGATCATCTCCGCAACAAGACCCGTCCAGCCGGTCTGGTGGCTTGCACCGAGACCTTTGCCCGTATCTCCGTGAAAATATTCATGGAACAGGACAAGGTCTCTAAAGTGAGGGTCCGAGCGGTAGCGGTCCTCTTCGCCGTGAACAGGACGCCGCCCGTGTTCGTCTTTGGTAAAGATACCGGAGACGCGCTGCGAAAGCTGCTTTGCAACCTCCCAGAGGCTGATGAGCTTTCCCGAACCCGAGGGGTATTCGACCTTGAGCGACTCCCCGTAATAGGAGTAGTACTTCTTAAACGACTCGATGAACAGGTAATTGATCGGTATCCAGATCGGCCCCCTCCAGTTGGAATTGCCGCCAAAAAGATTGGTGCGCGACTCGGCAGGTTCATAATCTACGCGGTATTCATCCCCGTTTACCTTCATCACAAACGGGCTGTCCCGATGATAGCGGGAGACCGATCTGATCCCGCCGGCAGAAAGGAACTCGCTCTCGTCCAGCATCTTTTGCAGGATGCGCACCAGCCGGTGCCGCGGCGTAAGCGAAAGCAGGATATCCCTGTCATCTTGCAGCTCTTCGACGGCCAGGAATTTCTTGAGGTCCCGGCGGTTGTTCCGGAACCATATGAACCGCTTACGGAATCCCTTCAGCCGTTGAAATAGATCCTTGTTTATGACCGATACGGCCAGCAGGGCGGTCAGGCCTACCAGAGATCTCACCCTTAGCGGAAGGACATCGCCATCCGGCAGGTGCAGGGCATCGTAGTAGAAACCGTCTTCCTCGTTCCAGAGGCCGTACTCGCCGAATGCGTTAAGCGACTCCGCGATATGAACAAAATGTTCGAAGAACTTGGATGCCACATCCTCATACGCCGGGTCGGCAGTCGCGATCTCGAGCGCCATGTCCATGAGGTTCAGGGAATACATGGCCATCCAGCTGGTGCCGTCAGCCTGTTCGATGTGGCCGCCCGTCGGCAGCTCTCTGCTCCGGTCGAATATGCCGATGTTGTCGAGCCCCAGAAAGCCGCCCTGGAAGATGTTGTGTCCCTCGGAGTCCTTGCGGTTCACCCACCACGTAAAGTTCAGGAGCAGTTTGTGGAAGACCCGCTTCAGGAACAGGATGTCTCCCTTTCCTTTCATCCGTTTTTCGAGATGATAGACCTTCAAGGCTGCCCAGGCATGTACCGGCGGATTTACGTCGCTTAAATTCCACTCGTACGCAGGGAGCTGGCCGTTCGGATGCATATACCATTCGCGCAGGAAAAGGATCAGTTGCTTCTTGGCAAAGTCGGTGTCTATACGGGAGAGCGGGACGCAATGGAACGCAAGGTCCCATGAGGCATACCAGGGATATTCCCAGGTATCCGGCATGGAGATGATGTCCCGGTTGAAGAGATACGGCCAGGTATGGTTCCTTCCCTGTTTCCTCTTCTGGGGCGGCACCGGCTGTCCGGAGTCGCCGTTGAGCCAGGTCTCGGTCTCGTAATTGTAGTACTGTTTGTTCCAGAGCAGCCCGGCATAGGCCTGCCGCTGTACCTGGATGACATCGCTGACCGGCTCTTCGGGGATGAATTCCTGATAGAACTCGTCCGCCTCTGTAATCCTTTGTTCAAAGACTTTTTCAAAAGGTCTGCCGAATACCCCCCTGCCCGGCAGTTTTGCCGCCAGTCGCAGCCGTATGGTCCGTGTATCTCCCCCCGCTATCCCGAACCGGTAGACAGGAGCATATTTTGTACCCTTCTTTCTTTCCCTGAACAGGGCATCCTCGCCGCTGATTATCGCGTCGTGGAACCCATCCTTTACACATGGATCGGCGTTAGGGAGATTGAACAGGCGCTCGCGGTTCGTTTCGTTCTCCGTGAACAGCCACGCAGCGTTGTTTTCCGAGGCAAGATAATACGTCCCGGACTGCTCATGGGTCGCCATAACAACCGTCATACGGTCATGCGCAGAAAGGAGTCTGATATCAGGTTTCACCTTTGCCTTGCCGAATGCCCATGTGTTGCGGAACCAGAGCGTGGGAAGCACCGTAATCTCTGCCTGCTCCTTTCCACGGTTAGAAATGGTGATGCGTACCAGGATATCGTCCGGCGCGGCCTTGGCATATTCGATAGAGACATCAAAATATTGGTTGTGGTCAAAGATCCCGGTATCAAGCAGTTCATATTCGGGATCGAGCCGGGTGCGTGCACGGCTCACATCCCGGAGTTCACGGTAGGGAAACTCAGCCTGGGGATACTTGTACAGGAACTTCATGTAGGAATGGGTCGGCGTGTTGTCGAGATAGTAATAGAGCTCTTTGACATCCTCCCCGTGGTTGCCCTCCCTGCTGTTCAGACCGAAGAGGCGCTCCTTCAGGATAGGGTCTCTGCCGTTCCAGAGTGCAAGCGCGAAACAGAGGTTCTGCTGAACATCGGAGATGCCGCCGAGTCCGTCCTCTCCCCACCGGTAGACACGGGAACGGGCATGCTCAAAAGGGAAATAATCCCATGCCTCGCCATTCTCACTATAATCCTCCCGCACCGTTCCCCACTGCCGCTCGNNCGGACCCCACTGTTTCCAGAAGACCGTATGCTGCGTGTTTTCGGCCAGCCTTTTTTCTTCAGCCTTGTGGTTCTGTTCCTTCATGCGACCCTCCTAATGGCGGGACTGACCATGATCGTGGAGCTACCCGACATCATGCAAACGCAAAGAGCGCAGCATCATGGGTACTGTCCTTCCCGTAGTCGAGCGGGATATCTTCGAACCGGATGGAATTGTTATGTAAGCGGGTCGGGTCACACAGGCAGAGGTCTTTCATCAGCATCATTTTCATCTCTTGGCAGTGTGCCTTGAGGCCCTTCCGGGCATTCGTTCTAAAAGGTTATTTTTCTCCAGCATCGTTCCACCCTTGCAGCGCTGCGCTGTTCATCCGTATCAGAAAAGTGCATGGACATCCGTCCTGACCAGAGGTATTTATTACATAATATCAGATATTTTCCGGACATTGTGAAGAAAAGCTAATTTTGTTGATGGCTTATTGATGATATACTTATATGTAGAGATATTATGCAGCATCACATGGATGCATAAACCGGAAGGGGAGGCAGAAGATCATGAAAAAGGTTTCCTTTGGGGTGGAAAAGAACTTTTGTGCGGAATGTTCTCTTGCCTTGAGAAGGTTTATCGGGAACATGGACGGCGTTGACTCCATTGATGTTGAGAATGGCATGATCGCCATTTCCTTCGATGA
>DKBO01000253.1:420-9258 GCA_002448975.1 Nitrospiraceae bacterium UBA6898 | reverse complement strand
CCGCTCTTTGCCCAGGGCATGATCATCGTTGGCCTTCCCTATGCATTTCAGGGGCTGCTGAAAATGGATGAGATCACCGGCGGCTCCCCCTACGGCGCATCAACCATCGCCGGCACCGGCGGCGAGCGTACACCGACTGACAATGAACTTGCCGGGGCGCGGTACCAGGGCAGACATGTCGCCACCATAGCCGCCAAACTGGCTCGATAACATAGGGCTTTTGAACGTTGTTCAAAAGGAGAAGACAGGTGACAGGGATATGAAGAATTCATGAACCGATATTTCCTTTACCGGGTCGAGCTTTGGCCCTCGAGGGTTCATTGAAAAGAAACTGCTGGGAAGTAATGGAATGCGGCAGGGAACCCGGGGGGGAAAATGCAGAGACACTCGGAATCTGCCCTGCCGCAAAAGACGAAAGGTTCGATACGGTCCATGGAGGCAAGAATGCAGGCAGGGCGTGCTGGGTTATTGCCGGCACCTTTTGTGAGAATACCGTTCAGGGTACATTTGCGCTCAAGTACCGCGACTGCTCATCCTGCAGATTCTTCCGTCAGGTAAAGTCAGAGGAAGGCTCCGAATATCAGACATCACTTGTATTATTGAAACAACTGAAAGCGCTCAAGCGCTGAGCTAAAACCGAGCCTTGCCTGACGGGCAGCGAGCTTGCAGCGTACATTGCCTGTTTTTGTTCTTCACGTCCCCTCATCTGTAGTTGCCGGGAGTCGCCCCGATGACAGTGCGCGACGGGGCTAACTTCTTTTCGCTGCTTACACCCCGACAACGGCAATTGAGGTGAACAGTGAGACTCCACGACTTGCAGCGTGAGAGTCTCACCGTCCATCCCCCTGCCGTCAAACATATGTGCTGCGCGGGCTCACCGCTTACGACCCTAGTGATACGTCACGGTTAATTTCGGCCAGTCTTGCCCAGGATCCTCGAGACTGAAGAACTCAAAGGCATCGAATGACGTGTTATACGGAAATGTGTAATCGTGAGAGCCGAATATCAGGCCATAGTTATTCCAAGCTCCACTTGCCCAGTTCTTTACCGTATTGGTCAAGTCGATCTCAAATATCTGAGACTGTCCATAATAGCATGGAGGATAAAGGATAATTTCTGAGGCAGTCCAATATTGCGAGCTCTCGACGATATTCCATGTCACGGTTGTAGGGGACCATGTAGTGTACATAGCCCTGACATGCCATTGCCTGGGATAATAGCCGACACCGCAGGAACTCGTTACGAGTTTCAATGTCGCACTGTCGATCGTTTTTCCGGCGAGACTGCTGGTATTAAACCTGACAAGACTTTGGAAGCAAGTAAACTGCTGGCTACCAAAATTAATATCATAAACCCAGTTACATCCAACTGGCAGAGTAGCATTTTGATATACTAAGTTTTCTTCAGCAAACTGGCAGACCCCGGAACCAAGAAGCAGCTGACAGTCAAAATCTGAAGTGCAGATCGTATTGTTATTAGTACTGCATCTGCCATAGGACATTTTCATAACCATGTTGTCATATTGGGGATTTAAGGTTACGGTCTGCGATGATGTATTAAAGGTAGCGGTCACATTCCTTGCCTGGCTCATGGTCGCCGTGCATGTGCCTGTGCCGCCGCATGCCCCAGACCAGCCTGCAAACGTTGAGCCCGCTGCGGCAGTTGCCGTGAGCGTCACGGTTGTGCCACTTGCGTAGCTCTCAGCGCAGTCTGCCCCACAGCTGATGCCGGCTGGCGAACTTGTTACCGTGCCGCTGCCTGTCCCGCTCTTGCTGACGGTTAAGGCATAGGTAGTTATTGCCTGAGCAGGACTTATCGTAAAATATCCATCACTTGCATCACTCCCAATCTTTATGCCTCCCGAATCCCTAAGCACGACCTTTACCTTACACTTGGTCTTTGAATGCGAAACGTTCGGCACTGTCCACGTATATGTTCCTGGATTGCCGCCAGTAATTGTCTCTATCGGCTTCCACGTCACTCCTCCATTTCTGGTGTAAAGCAGGTTTACCGTTGATACAATAGCGATTGTTTCATTCGTCGCCCATGTTATGGTTTGTGTGGCACCAGATGACATGACTTCTCCACCATCTGGCGATGTCAATCTCACAACTTCTATAGTGAATGTTGAATCTGATTTATCAGCGCCAACTCTTCCACCCGTTGCAGCGAATCCTATTACCTTTACAAGGCATTTTTTCTTATTTTTGGGAAGAGGTGGCACTACCCAGTTATAGCTTGTTCCAGTGATATTCTTGTCCATCAGGTACCATGTTACCCCATTGTCCATGGAATATTTAAGTTTGAATTTTACTGCGCTTGAAGGTGCAGCCCAACTAACGGTATATGTTGATCCTGATGCAACCATCTCTCCACCATTCGGGGCTAAAAGGGTTAGGGAATCGGAAAAAATAACGGCAGTATCGCTTAATGGCACACTCAGGGTTTCCGAACCTCCCGGAGCAGCCGCTATTCCCTCGGCGGTCAATGCGAAAAGAACTAAACTACCTGCCAGCAAGATAAATACGCTACTTAATCTGAATGTAATCTTTCCAAATCTCATCATACCCTCCTTTATGTATTCTTACGCCGCCCACGTATGAGACTATATTGTTCTGTAATCCAATACTTCCAGAGTTTACCTTTGCAGCAAATATAACTGCTTTATAGTTCATGGCATGCCCATGGTCATCAGGAAAGTCATGTTAGCGGTTCAGATCTATTTCACGGCTGCCCTGCCAATACTGCCTCGATTATCGCGAACCGTGCCTTCATTGTCGAAATCTCAGCCTGCTGGTGCTCCATTATCTCCTGCTGCTCCTGCATGGCTTTGACCATCGGAGCTGTGAAATCAGTGTAATGTAGCGATAGTTTTCTTTCTGCTGTTCCCCCGATGCCGAGGACATTGTAGTCCATGCCGAGCAATGACTCTATTCTATGTCCTGGGCTATAAACCCGAAGTCGATGCGATCGTTGCCGCTGATCAGTCTGAACTCCAAAGGCCGCAGGGCCATGATGAAATCGAGACCCAAGGGAATATCTGCAATGTCCTTCTTCCCACGCATATCGGATAAATTCGACCACCCTTCCTGTCTCTCTGTGTGCCGAACATTTTATAGGTTCCTTTTCCCGTCTAGTACTGCGGGGAAAAGTCGATGCCTGATAAGGAAACCCTCTCGCCGCGGCAGGTGATGATCTTTGCTATGCGCATAGAGACACTCTTCTCTTCGAATCGATGCGCACAACTGCCATTGGGATAGTCCGGCGCAGCGCAGAGCGAGAACTTGAAGACACAAACCTTCGGATACGTGAGCACGGTTTTCTTGGTATAAAGGATCTGCTCAAGCGGCGCTCCAGAGACGCTCTGACTACTACAAAAAGGATCGGATCTATAAGTGAATACAGCCTCGTGTTCATGGTTACCCCCCTCGAATGATTGATTTATTCCTGTGCGAAACGAAGGATCTTGTAGTTCGTTCTTGATAAAGATCCCTATGCCAGGGATTGTTATACCAAGAGAGGTGAATGACCTGCTATTGTGAGGCTAAAGCCGCTGAAAGGCTGTCTCGTATCTTCCTGTATGCCATGCCACGATCCGGCGTGCTCAGTCAGAATAAACAGATGTGGCATGAAAGCATAGATTAGTGTCGGTACGCGCACCACTTCTGCGCTACGCAGCACGCCTTGTTTCTTCTTGATAATAACGGCACCACAGGGTGCAGACGCTTCTTGCTGGATGTCTTCTTCCGCAGAGATGAGATTGTCCAGAAAAAGGTTGATAGTAAGGAGAAGCGGCAAGGGCCTGTTATGAGAATCTAAGACAGCGTGCTGGGCATTGAATGAAATGGCGAGGGGGGACAGTGTATACGCAGAGAAAATTATGAGCAAAAGAATTTTATGGATCAAGCGTCTTTTCATGTTTTTTTCTAACAAAAAACTTTACGCCATGAAATACTCTTCTGCTCGGTACTTTATCAAACCGTAAGAATTATTGCAATAACATACCTTTTAATAAAATTACTCAAAATAAAGCAACGCTACTGCATCCGACACCTGAACTGTCAGAAACTATCTTCCCTGCCCGCTGGGTTTCTTATGCCTCGATCAAGTTCCGCAATGACTTGGGCACAAAATAAAAGGATGATAGCCGCAATTTCTATGCTGAGAAGCGTTATCACCGTTGCAGCAAGGGAGCCATAGATCAAGTTAACGAGAGACAGCGTCGAGTAATACCAGACCAGTACACGACGGGTTATCTCCCACAAAAGCGTTGCACTTATGCCCCCAACAAGTGCATGACGAAACGTGATCCGCCCCACAGGCATCACGAGATATATGGATGTCAGCATCAGGACCTCGCCAATAATCCCAAAGAGATACAGTGAGATTCCAGGTGCCCCGCTAAGCGTTATACTCCACCCAAAAATTGTTAACGTCCTATTTTCATAGGTATCCAACGCTCCGGCGATGAAGGAAACTACGAGAAGCCCCAGCCCCAGCAATAGAATATACATATAGGGGATGACAGCCGAAATCAGGAAATGCCGCCGATGAACCCTTGCACGGTGCAAGAAAATTACCGACATGGCGTTTTCGAGCATGGTAAAAGCTAGAGAACTGAAAAATAGCATAACAAGAAATCCAATAACGCCGATTACCTCGCGGTGTTCAAGAAATACCGCTACCTGCGCAGTTAAGGTCGCCGCATAACTTGGGATAACCATTTCCAGATGTGTCGATATGGCCTGGAGCAACTTGTATTCTTCAATAAAATGCGACAGCACAATGAGCGTAAGGATTAACATTGGAACTACAGATAAGAGGGTGTGGTAGGCAATAGCGCCGGACAAGAGCAAGCCCTGATTTTCCCGGAAGCTATGTAACACGTTCAGGAAGAAACGGCCGAGCCGGTTTAACAGCCAATTTTCTCTTTCACGTTCTCTCATTGAGGAGTACGATACGGTTACTTCTTTTCATGAAATATTTCTTCCGTGTCTTTCCTAAAGTATATCATGCGAGCAAATTCCGGATGCGATGGAGTCTATTCTGTTTTGCACAACTACACAGATCCCATTTGAAAACCGCACAATTATGATCCGCTCCGGAGCGTTAATATCGAGAAGGAATTGCTGTTATGACAGGCGAAATCTGAATCGTTTTAGCCATTACAGATAAGCATGTTATTCGTCATCATTCGGCTCTTCTAAGGTCATCAATAAAGGCTACTAGGTTTTTTCAGCGGCGAAATCCGTTCATTTCTCTAAGCAGCTTATAGTTATTGGCTGTGTCTCTTTTTGTTCCCCCTATCATTCTAGGATCTTCTCTTGCTGTTCTTCCAAAATATCTCCTGCGACCAAGGTCTTAAGGTAAGCGTTCATATCCGCATGGTCCTGTTCCGAAAGCCCGTAGAACTGAATAGCCATCCCTGGGGAAAGGCTTAGGGAATCGCCGAAGGTTTCTTTCGTATAAATGACCTTTCCCTTGCATTGCAGCGTTCTTGCACTTTCCAGTTGCAATGTCACATCCACATCGGATCCGATGGGCAAGGGTGCTTCTTTTCTGACATATACTCCCCCTTCCGAAAGTATCTCCGTGAACAGATCATGTTTGATACCATTGGAATAAAGCGATATTTTTTTATTATATGCTGTTCTGATATGCTTACGGATTGGACGACCGCTGCCTGCAAAAAATGCTTTCTGAATTGACTCATGCAGCGTATCCACCTTGATCGGCTTGGCAAGGTAATCACTGCAACCGAGGGCCTTGCATCTATTTACGGTTTCCGGAGACATATCCGTTGATATCATGATAACCGGTATGTGCGCTAAGTCCCTGTCTCCCTTAATATGCCTGAGCGTTGTTATGTCATCAATCGTACCCTTCCGGACATTAAGCATGATAAGGTCAGGCGGGTGTAGTTTGATCATCTCTAAGGCCTCAAGGCCATTTTGCGCAGGCAAGACCTTTATACCGAATCTCTTAAGGAGAAGACCCACATACATCAGGACTGTCTTACTCTCGTCTACGAGGATTACCTTCTTTTCCACTCCACGCTCCTATAAATGAACACAATATTACTATAGCCCGGGCGGCGAATCAAGCGCCTTCCATTAAATATGGCGCACCCCCTATTCTGCCATTTGTCAGTTTAGAAGAATACCATTTGTATTCATCAATATGGAACCTGACCTTCACTGTGTTTATTATAAGAGGAACTAATCAGCAATTAAATAAAGAGCACCCGTTGTGGTGTACAGGAAGGCATCTTGGACCAAGGTGTCATCATCAATTTTGCACTGTGAAATGACACAGAGATATCCGAATCACCCTGCGTTCCATAAAAAAAGAGGGGGTTCCTTTCAGAACACCCCTCTTTTTGTCTGCTGACGGTCTGCTTATTCTTTGCCGGGTTCCGGTCCTCCCTTATCCTTCCGGTCCTTCCCCTCCTCCGCTGCCTTCTTGTGCCGCCTGCCGGCAAGGTACGCCGCTGACGGGTTCCAGTTGAACGTTGCCACCCGCGACAGACTCTCTGCCGTACCGCCAAACATCTTCGCCACCGCAACCCTCAGCATCATCGCGATCCCGATGAACGGAAGAAATACTGCATAGATCAGTCCAAGAATCGGGGCTGCTGCAAGAATGACAAGCGGATTTGCCTTGTAGTACAGGGTCTCATCGTTTCCCGGAAGAATGCCCTCGGCCTCCATCGTCACCCGGTCGCCTGTGGAAAAGTTCCAGTAGTTGCCCTTTCCCACCCTGTCTCCTCCTATGTGCCGTATCTGTAACATGGTCTTTTCCTCCTTTTCGTTCCTTTCTTGATTCTAGGATACCAGAGAGCCAAGGTAAGGGTAATTGGAGGAACTACCTATTTAGGCGGGAAATGTATCTTAGTTTCACGGAAATGTTCTGCTAACGGCTTCATGTAAGGGAGCCAGGCCGTTATCAGGGATGTCACATTGGCCCACGGCAGGGCCAGATGGCATGCAAAATGACCCGGCCTGCAAGGCCGTAACCAGTTGTAATTAAAAAAAATATCCGATGAACATCTGATCTAAAACTGGACTCTTCTGCAGGTCAATCTTCAATGCTCATTAACTACGTCAGGTCGTCCTCTCAGCCGCTTCTTAAAAAGTAGAACAGGCTCGATATTGTGGTATCACGTCGATGAGAGAATACATTATCCCAAGGTTCGCTGGAGTATGCATTTTCCCATCGTAAGTCCTTTAAAAGCTTGCACTTTTGCGTTTCCATGGGATACACTTACCCGTTCATTGACTGAACGCAGCATTTCATTTCATGGGGATATGGAGTGGCTTCTTCCCGGTCACGACCCGGCGGTAGCCTGCACGCAGCAATGCCGCGGAAAAAAGAAAGGAGGTATAGGCAAAGGTAAAGGCAGTCTGCTTTTTTCTGCCTCTACATTCACTCTCTGCCCCTGCTTCTACCTATCCTCATATCTTTACCTTTTGCCATTATCTGTCTTTTTCTATCTATCTGTTAATCATGGACGAATCCCAGTTTAAGACCCTCCGCGAACTTGCAAAGGACGGCACGCTTTCCCAGCGCGACCTCTCCCGCAAGATGGGGCTGAGCCTCGGCAGGGTGAACTATGTGGTAAATGTCCTCCTCGAACAGGGCTACATCAAGGCAGAGCGGTTCAAGAACGCGAAGAACAAGGTGGGGTACATGTACAAGCTGACGCCCAAAGGCGTGTCGGAAAAGATCCAGCAGACGCAGACGTTCCTGAGGCAGAAATCAGATGAGTTCGAAAAACTCCGTAGCGAGATCGAGTATCTCAGGCAAGAAGCAGGCATAGGCAAAGGTAGAGATGTATAGGACATTTAAAGAGATGCCGATTTGGCAGATGGCTGTAGATATAAGCAGAAACTATTTTTAATTTTACCGAAGCATTACCTCGCAAAGAAGACTATGGATTCACTTCGCAGATCAGAAGATCTGCTCTAAGTATATCTGCCAACATTGCAGAAGCATATGGAAGAAATCACACTCTGGATAAGATCAATTTTTATTACATGGCAAGAGGCTCTCTGACCGAAACGCAAAGTCATCTCGAATATGGGAAAAGGGTTGGTTATTTTCTCGCAGATAGAGCAGATGAACTTGATGAAACGTTAAACCAACTCTATAACAATGTAAACAAAGTCGTTCTGTCTCCGAAAGCAGGCAAGAAGTCAAAGGTGTAGAATGAAGAACCGGTATATAAGGAAACGGTCGAAGGTGGAGATACGGATAAGAAAGAAATATTTTTCTCTCTGCCTCATTCCTCTACCTCTACCTTTGCCTTTCCCTCTGCCTTTACCTCTCTATATAAGGAGCTCATATGTCTAAAATACTTGTCACCGGCGCTGCCGGTTTTATCGGTTCTCATCTGTCAAAACGTCTGCTGTTGCGCGGCGACGAGGTGGTGGGGCTCGACAACCTCAATGACTACTACGACGTCAACCTCAAGCTCGCCCGGCTCAAGCAGATCACCCTGGACCCGAACTTCAAGCCCGTGCGCATGGATCTGCAGGACAGAGAGGGCATGAAGCGGCTTTTCGAAGAGGAGAATTTCGACATCGTGGTGAATCTCGCTGCCCAGGCAGGGGTGCGGTATTCTCTGATCAACCCGCACAGCTACATCGATACCAATCTCGTCGGCTTCTGCAACGTCCTCGAAGGCTGCAGGCACAACAGGGTGAAGCACCTTGTCTTCGCATCATCCAGCTCAGTCTACGGCGCCAATACCAAAATGCCCTTCTCCGTGCACCATAATGTGGACCACCCGGTCTCGCTCTATGCCGCGACCAAGAAGGCCAACGAGCTGATGGCGCA
>DKBO01000253.1:0-371 GCA_002448975.1 Nitrospiraceae bacterium UBA6898 | reverse complement strand
AGTGCCTCGGCAAGAAGGCCGAGAAGAACCTCCTTCCCATACAGGCAGGCGATGTTCCTGCGACGTACGCCGACGTTGACGATTTGATCAATGACGTCGGCTTTAAGCCTTCCACTACCATAGAAGAGGGCATAAAGAAGTTCGTGGAGTGGTATAACGGGTATTATAAGCAGTGAGTTGCCAGCCGGAATTATTGTTAGTACAATAAGGCCATGATTAAATACGGGAAGAAAATCTATGGGATCGAGGCTGCTGTACCGGCATTGGTTGACCTGCTTTCCCGGAAAGCGGACGTACAGGCGGTCTATATGTTCGGGTCAAGGGCTGCCGGAACCGCAAAGGATATTTTTCTTATCCTCGGAGATGAGGGG
>DKBO01000114.1 GCA_002448975.1 Nitrospiraceae bacterium UBA6898 | reverse complement strand
GAACATAGCAGGCTCAGGCAGCGTCGTCGTTGCAGTGATCACCTATTTCACGGAGGAGATCAGTCTCAAGCGCCAGGCGGCCGACTACGCCAAAAATTGGGGTGAGGTCATTGTTTCCGAGGTGCGGAATGTCATGTAAAACCAAAACCGCTGCGAATAGGATTAGTTTTGCACATAAAAATCACCACCTTCCATGCTATTATATCGCAGTGTTCTCGACAAATTTCTATCACCTGCCTCGAATGGGGCGATTTACCCCTAGCTGAAAAGCGTGGCTCACCTCCATCAAGATACAGAACCACATGGAGCGAGTCGATGGTCTTTGGGACCGCTGCGACCAAGGCCTTCGGAGCGGTGAAGCATGCCTCAGCACGTCGGCAACTCGCTGTCGAGCCGTCTGTTCTGGGTAGATGTCGTTCGCATTTATGCTATTTTTGCTGTCATTTTATTGCACGCTGCGGCTGTTCCTAACACGAACTTCAACAAAATTCCCCTGATGTGGTGGTGGCAGACGAACATCTGGACTGCTATCACCTGCACGTGCATACCCTTGCTTGTCATGCTCAGTGGTGCTCTGTTGTTGACCCCCAAGAACTGGGATGCCAAACGTTTCGCGCACAGGAGAGTGATGAAGGTCTTTATCCCCCTATTGCCGTGGAGCCTTGTATACGCAGGTTGGCGCATTTTCTTTTGGGGGCATGATCTTACGCTTTCAGACTTGCTCGCGAGCCTTCTCGGAGGCTTGAAAAAACCCATCTTCCCCCATCTATGGTTCATGTACCTGATCATCATTCTCTATTTTCTCGTGCCCGTGCTGCGCATTTACAGCGTAAATTCTTCTCTGAAGAACCAACGGTACTTTGTTGGGTTGTGGTTGTTTGCCTGTACAATCAAACCGATGTTCGAAACGTTGCTTGGCATACCGCTTGGAGTCAACATCGATCCAGTTTTCGGGTACGTGGGGTATTTCTTGCTGGGTGCGACTTTTGTGAAGTACAGTCCTGATAAGATCAGCAGGCGATGGGCTGGGGCTTGCGGGTTAGCTCTCGCAGGATGCGCGGTAATCACCATGCTGGGAACGTATATGCTTTCGGTGCGAGCTGGCAGGCTCGATAAATTCTTCTACGATTCCTTCTCACCCACCGTGATTCTCATGAGTATGGCAAGTTTTGCGCTCCTGCGCAACTTTGGGACAGCGCTTGTCGAGCGTGCGGACAGGCATCCCGCACTCATAAGGCGCATAACCTACGCAAGCGAACTTAGTTACGGAGTGTACCTCGTTCACGCGCTCGTTATTGTCATCCTTGAGTCTGGGCGGCTTGGCTTTTCTGTCGATCCCCTGCGGTATCCTCCAATTTTCGCGGCACCTATGATCGCAATCGTAGTTTCAGTCCTCAGCCTGTTGCTTACCGGCCTGCTGCGGCGTGTCCGCATTCTCAAGTGGCTCGTGCCGTGACTTGTCTGTATCCCGCTCTGATAGAGTTTCAGTAAGGAATGCAAAGGGCAGATTTACCGCAACGATGTTTGGGGAGAATCTGAACGCTGTAGTCATGGTAAGAATGACGATTACACCCGTGGCCTATCTTGTGACGTCATGTGACAGCCTGCCGATGCAGTATAGGCAATTCCGCTCTTCATGCCTCTTTTTCAATAATATACGTGACATTAACCTTGAGATCTTTCCGTAGCGAATGATAGACAGAACAGTACTTTTCCTGTGAAAGTGAGATGGCCCTGTCGAGTTTCTTGGGCGTGATATTCTCGCCTGCAATAGTGAGCATCATATCGACCTTGGTGTAGTACTGCGGTGGGGTAGGGTTCCGTTCCCCCGCAATGTCTATCCTGAATTTCGTTATCTTTGCCTTCATCTTGGTTATGAAAGATACGACATCTATGGCCAGACATCCCGCAATGCTCAGGAGAAGGCTTTCTGTCGGGATGCAACCCCATTGCGCTTCTGCATCAAAATCGAGCTCAAACCCGCGCGGGGTCCTGCCCAGGAAGATGAGGTCTTTGTCCCACGTAAGGGTCGCCTTGTTGACCGGGTTGATCTTCCCTTTGTATCCTTCGAGGTTCTCTTCAAACGCGCCTTTTTCTTCTTTGCTCATCTGTCTCCTCCGGGTATTGGATTTCAAAGTTTATCACAAATAAATGAACGAGGGCGAGTTTTCTGTTGCCCAAAAAAGGCATATAGGGCTATACTTTATTGCAAATCCTGCATTTTTTCGTAAATTCTGGGGAGTTTCAAATGCCTTTTTTGGGTGAGGTTTTTTCAAGTGAGGTCATAAAAAAAACCGTGCTCGATCCCAAGGGTGAGGACCTTGGACGGGTAAGGGATCTCGTCGTTGTCAAAGGGGATCCGCTCCCGAAAGTCAGCGCGCTCATCATCGAAAGAAGGAAGAAGCCTTTTTACCTTCCCTGGCAGGACCTCAACATCTTCAACAAGAAGATAATATCCTCGAGGATCTATGCAGAGAGCCTACAGCCCTATGAGACAAGGGAGGACGATCTTCTCATCCTCAGGGACATACTCGACAGGCAGATCGTTGATGCGAACGGCGCCAAGGTCGTGAGGGTGAACGATATCAAACTAGAGGGATATAATGACGATGCGGTCCTCATTGCGGTCGACGTCGGCATGCGCGGCATACTCAGGAGGCTTGGCATCGAGCGGGGAGGTGAGGACATTGCGAGGCTGTTCAAGAAGAGCCTTCCCTTTACGCTTATCAGCTGGGACTATCTGCAGCCCCTTGAACCGAAGCTCACCGAGATATCGCTGACAATTCCTCGGCAGATGCTCTCGGAGCTGCATCCGGCTGATATTGCCGATATTATCAGCAGTGTTTCTCAAAAAGAGGGCGCGAGTTTTTTCAATAACCTTGACATCGAGACCGCGGCAGAGGCCCTTTCAGAGCTGAAGCCGGAGATGCAGGCTGATATTATCAGTGCCATGGATACGGAGAAGGCGGCAGACATCATCGAGGAGATGGAGCCGGACGAGGCGGCGGATGTCCTGAGTGATCTTCCGACAGAACGGGCGAAGGAGATCCTCGAGCATATCGAAAAGGAAGAGGCCGAGGACATTCAGGAGCTGCTCGGCCACGAAGAGGATACGGCCGGCGGCATCATGACTACGGAGTTCCTGGGGTATCCTCCGGACATGACGGTGGCACAGGCAGCTGAACTGTTCAAGACAGAAGCGAGGGAGACGGAGAACGTCTACTACATCTATGTTGTCGACAGGGAAGAGAAACTGATGGGTGTGGTATCCTTGCGGGAACTGCTCATTGCAGAGAACGACTGCTACCTTGCCGACATCATGGAGACAAATCTCAAGACAGTAGCTCCGGGAGAAGACGAGATGGCAGCGGCAGAGATCATCTCAAAGTACAACCTGCTTGCGCTGCCGGTCGTTGATGAGAACGGATATCTGCACGGCATCATTACGGTTGACGATATCATCGATATCCTGCTTCCTCCCGAGGCAAAAAGGAAGAGGAGGAAGGTGTGAAGTACTGGAAGAACCTCCTCTTTTTCCTGAGTGTCATGGGACCGGGTATCATAACCGCCAACATAGACAATGACGCAAGCGGTATAACAACGTATTCTGTCGCTGGTGCGCGCTTCGGCTATGCGCTGCTCTGGACGCTTATCCCGACTACGATTGCGCTTGTGGTCATCCAGGAGATGATCGCCAGAATGGGTGTCATCACCGGCAAGGGGCTTTCCGACCTTATCCGGGAGAACTATGGGGTAAAGACTGCCTTCTTCATGATGCTCGGTCTGCTCATGGCTAATTTCGGGACCACCGTTGCCAACTTTGCCGGATGGGCAGCGAGCATGGAAATCCTTGGCCTCAGCAAGTTCTTTATGGTGCCGGTCGGGGCTATCTCCATCTGGATCCTTGTAACCAAAGGGAGCTATCGTTCCGTTGAAAAAATCCTTCTTTTTGCATGCCTTCTCTATTTCGGGTATGTTATTTCCGGGTTCATGGCACGGCCGGAATGGGCGCCCGTGCTGGAAGCCGCGGTCGTCCCTCAGATGCAATGGAACGCGGAATATATCATGCTGAGCATTGCGATCATAGGGACAACGATAACACCGTGGATGCAGTTCTATCTTCAGTCATCGATCGCTGAGAAGGGCATCAAAAAGGAGCAGTATAAGGCTTCCCGACTTGATGTCATCATCGGATGCTCGATAACCGATATCGTCAGTTTTTTTATCATTGTGACCTGCGGCACCCTGTTGTTCCCGCATGGCATACGCATCGATGAAGCATCCGAGGCCGCGCTTGCCTTGAAGCCCTTAGCTGGAGAGTATGCCTATATCATGTTCGCGATGAGTCTGGCCAATGCGTCACTGCTCGGCGCGATCATCGTTCCTTTGGCAACGGCATATTACATCTGCGAGGCAATGGGGTGGGAGGCAGGGATAAACAAGACGTTTAGAGAGGCCCCCCAGTTCATGTGGATCTATACCCTGATCATTGCTGTTGCGTCACTGGTGATTCTGATGCCGGGAGCACCGCTCATCTTCCTGATGGTGCTTTCATCGGTCGTCAACGGATTTCTGCTGCCATTTGTCCTTGTCTACGCACTGCTGATTGTCAACAACAGAAAACTTATGGGTGAATATACGAATTCACGGACATTCAATTATATCTCATGGGCAACGGTCATTACGATTATCATTCTGACATCAATTCTTGTGGTGACTACCTTTGCGCCGCTGAGTGGGTAGGAGGCTCGGTATTCGGGAGCTTTTTTGGTTTATAATAGATACGCACGGGACAATTTATGATAGCGACAATAGAATGGAAAAATAACAGGGTTTTCATGCTCGACCAGAGCAGGCTGCCGATCGATGTGGCCTATATTGAATGCCGGGACTATCTGAAGGTGGCAGAGGGCATTCAAAAGCTCTGGATACGCGGTGCCCCCGCAATCGGTATTGCGGCTGCCATGGGCATTGCGCTTGCCGCACAGGAGATAGCGGCAGAGGATTTTACCGTTTTCATGAAAAAGCTCGATCATGTCTTCAGCGCATTCCTTGCTACCCGGCCGACCGCAGTCAACATACAATGGGCAGTCGAGAGGATAAGGACACTGCTCCGGTCGCGAAAAGACGAATCGATTTCGGCGCTCAAAAGCCTGCTCATTGAAGAGGCGAAGAAGATCCTTGCGGAGGACATTGAAGTGAACAAGGCTCTCGGGAGATGGGGTGCGCAGTTCATCAGAGATGGCGATACCATTCTTACCCACTGCAATGCGGGATCGCTCGCGACAGGCGGGTATGGCACGGCGACAGCGCCGATGCTGATCGCGAAAGAGCAGGGCAAGCAATTTCAGGTCATCGCTGATGAGACCCGACCGGTGCTTCAGGGGGCGCGGCTCACGTCATGGGAGCTCATGCAGTCCGATATCCCGGTTACGCTTATAACCGATAATACTGCAGGAGCCCTGATGAAAAAGGGGGAGATAAGCCTCGCCATCGTCGGCACCGACAGGACGGTGCTGAATGGCGACGTTGCGAATAAGATAGGGACCTACACGGTGGCCGTGCTTTGCCGAGAGCACGCAATTCCATTTTACGTAGCTGCACCGATGAGCAGCATAGATTTTTCGATGCCTTCGGGAGACCATATCCCGATTGAGGAGCGGTCCCCTGAGGAAGTCACCCATATCTGCGGAACGTGCAGGATTGCCCCTGTGGGCGTAAAGGTCAGGAACCTTGCATTTGATGTAACTCCCGCTGCATATGTGACGGCTATCATTACCGAAAAAGGCGCCTTCAGACCCGAAGACATACAAAAGCTCAAAAGCCCTGATGCTGATCTGGATGCGATCAGAATCACGGCCGGGCGATAAGGATATCTTCCTTGACATCAAAAGAGACACTGTCCTATCATCAGAAAATGAATCTTCAGGAGGTCTTTGATTCCTATGAGGAAAGGCTCAGCCGCGTAGAATTCAGGATAAAAGAGCTCTTCCGGAACAAGGTTCCTTTCATTCCTCTCATCGGTGATTACATCATCTCGAGCGGCGGCAAAAGGCTCAGGCCCCTGTTTCATCTCATATCAGCTGATCTCTCTGGATATGACGGCGATGCCAGCATCGATATCGCAAGCATCATTGAGTCGATCCACACTGCCTCCCTTCTTCATGACGATGTTGTCGACATGGCCGAGGTGAGAAGGGGAAAGTCTTCGGCAAATGCGCTTTGGGGAAATCAGGTCGTGGTGCTGGTGGGAGACTTTCTGTATTCCAACGCACTTCGTGAAGCGGTCCTGCTGAAAAACCAGAACATCATGGAGGCCCTCTCTGCAGCAACGACCCGTATGACGGAAGGGGAACTGCTTCAGCTCAATAAGGTAGGAGATTCAGACATTTCAGAAGCAGAGTATCTTGAGATCATATCTGCGAAGACGGGCGCGCTCATATCTGCTGCTTGTAGGATAGGTGCCATCCTTGGCGGGCTGACAAAGGAAAAGGAGCAGGCACTTGCTGATTTCGGTATGAAGACCGGCATCGTGTTCCAGATGGCGGATGACATACTGGATTATATGGCGGAAGAACGTGAGCTCGGCAAGAAACTCTGCAAGGACCTCGAAGAGGGGAAGATAACGCTCCCGCTTCTTCTTCTGCTCTCCGAGGCAGCGGAAAACGACAAGGCAGAGGTACAGGCGATTATCAAAGATTTTTCAGACGCCGGGCTTGAGCGGATATTGACGCTGCTGAAGAAATACCGTGCTATTGAAGCCTCTCTCGAAAAAGCCAGGGGAATGATTGCAGGGGCCAAAGCGGACCTTGCGCCATTCCCTGATGGGCGTGCAAAAGATGCGCTTCTTGCTATAGCCGATTATTCCCTGCACAGGGAGAAGTAATGCACCCCATCGTTGAGCTCGCAAAAAAGAGCATTGAAGAGTTTGTCAGGAGCGGACGAATGATATCCCCTCCGGCGGAACTCTCTCCTGAATTTGCGGCCAGAGCGGGAGTCTTTGTGAGCCTCAAAAAGCACGGCAGTCTGCGGGGCTGCATCGGAACATTCCAGCCCTGCAGGGATTCTGTTGCTGAAGAGGTTATCCAGAATGCGATTGCCGCGGCCACACAGGACCCGAGGTTTGCTGCAGTGACGGGAGACGAACTTGGAGATATCGTATATTCCGTTGATATTCTTTCAGCCCCCGAACAAATCGAGACGATACGTGAGCTTGACCCGAAGAAATATGGGCTGATCGTTGCCCAGGGGCTGAAGCGGGGACTGCTTTTGCCGGATCTTGAAGGAGTCGACACTGCAGAGGAACAGCTCAGAATAGCGAAGACCAAGGCAGGCATCTGGTCGGATGATCAGCTGGAAATATTCAGGTTTACGGTGGCGCGATACCACTGAATGCCGATGAAGACGGAATCGCAGGGGACACAGGAGACCCGGAGGGATGTTGGGCAGATTATCGGCAGATACCTTGCTGTTGCCGCACTGCTTGCAGCAGTATGTATTGAGGGGTACTATATCATGGTGCTCAGGGATACCATACAGAGACAGGCGGAGGATCTCAGGAGTATTTCGGTTCAGCTGCAGCTCCTCAAGAGCGAACGGGACAGCCTGAGCGAAGAGATCTCCTCAGCCAGGAAACAGGCAGAAGAAGGAAATTATGGAAATACCATCAAACGGTAATGTTAAAGATATCGCGCTTGTGAGAATCCTGGTGTACCTTAACAGGAACAGAAAGACTGGGACACTTTCACTTACCACCCCGTTATTCACCAAAAAGATATACTTCAATGGGGGAGACGTTGTTTTTGCCTCTTCCACGTATGAAGATGACCGGTTGGGAGAGATGCTCCTGAAGGCTGGAAAGATCACGGTCGAGCAATACGATAAGTCGGTCGAGATCCTCAAGGCATCAAAAGGAAAACGGCAGGGAGCTATTCTCGTCGAGCTCGGCTATCTCATTCCGAAAGACCTCTTCTGGGGTGTCAAGTACCAGGTGCGGGAGATCATTCAAAGCATGTTCCTTGTCGAAGAAGGTGACTATGTATTTCATGAAGGAGAACTTCCTACGCAGGAGGTCATCACCCTGAAGAACAGCGTCGGCAACCTGATCTATGCCGGGGTGAACAGAATCGTGAACTGGACCAGAATCAGGGGTGAGATGCCACATACCGATTCCGTGCTCAGGCTGAGCGAAGATCCCCTGAGTCTTTTCCAGGACATCGAGTTGAGCCCTCAGGACAAAAAGATACTCTCCCTGGTCGACGGGGTGAGGACCATCAAGCAGATTGTCGACAGCTCATGGATGGGGTCATTTGAAGCGCTGAAAGTCCTCTATGTGCTCTGGGCGATCGGTATGGTCGAAGAGGCTGAGCACGGCAAGAAGGGGGCTGACCAAGGGAAAGACCAGCACATGGATGAAGGGATTATATCCTTGGACGATATCCTTACGCCGTATACAACGGAAGAGGAGATCTTGTGTAAGAAGATTGAAGAAGCCTATGCACACCTCAGCAGCATGACCATGATGGAGCTGCTTGAGGTGGATGAAAATGCTGACAGCGAAACGCTCAAGAAGAGTTATTACCGGCTTACCAAGGAATTTCATCCTGACCGGCATTTCAGTGCCGATGACTATTCGATCAAAATGAAGCTCACGGCGATTTTCGACGCGCTCACCAGGGCGTATAACACCCTGAAAGACGAGCAGAAGCGTAGAGCATATATTGCAGCGCTGCGATCGCGGAAACAGGAAGAAGGGGCTGGGGAAGAAGCGCAGGCTGCAGAACACCATCGGGAAGGCATTGCGGAATTCAAGAAAGGTAATTATCGGGCAGCGATCGAAAAGTTCACGCGAGCGACACACCTGGCCCCGAAAAATGCCGTGTACCTGAATTATCTGTCCCTTGCATATTCAAAGTTCCCCGAACATGTCAAGGAAGCGGAAGAGGCCCTGCTGGCAGCACTGAAGATCGAGCCGTTCAATGCAGAGTTTCATTCCCATCTTGGACTTGTTTACATGAAAGCAGGACTCAAGAAGAGGGCGCATTTGTCTTTCCAGAAAGCCCTCAAGATAGATCCCGGGAACGAAAAGGCGAAGAAGGGGCTGGAACAGTCAAGATAGCAGTCTGTCCCATATCGGAGGAAAAGGCTTATGGACGGAGGAAAGGACCGCTCTTGCCCCCGGTCTTTTTGATGAGCATGATGTCAGAGATGACCATTTCCTTGTCAACGGCCTTGCACATGTCATAGATTGTCAGCGCTGCAACGGAGACAGCGGTCAGCGCTTCCATCTCCACGCCCGTCTGTCCGGTGACCCTTACCCGAGACTCAATGGCTATCCGACCTTTATTTCTATCAAAGTCAAAGTCTATGCTGACCGATGAAATCTGCAACGGATGGCAAAGTGGTATGAGCCCGGGAGTTTTTTTCGCTGCCATGATTCCCGCGATGCGGGCGGTACCGATTGCATCTCCCTTGGCCACTTGATTATCCATAATGAGGGCAAGTGTCGCTTTTTTCATGAAGATCATGCCGCGGGCAACTGCTTCGCGAGTCGTTGCAGTTTTCCTCGATACATCTACCATGCGAGCTTTGCCGCTTCTGTCCAGATGGGAAAGTTTTTTCATCCGCCGATCCGTGACATAGGTCTTTTGACCGCATGAGGAGATATTCGTGGAGCGCTCGACGGAGATGACAAACTGCCCAACATATGACCTTGAGGTTTTACCGCGATCGACAGTTTAAGCAAACGCTCAATTTCCTCGTCTGGTGCGCCGACTCTGATCGCAGACCGGATATCGATCTCTGTCTCGGAAAAGAGACAGGGGCGCAGCATGCCGTCAGCTGTCAGCCTCAGCCGGTTGCAGTCTTCGCAGTAGTGGTGGGTGAGCGCACTGATAAAGCCGATGACGCCCCTTGCCCCGGGAAGCCGATAGTATTTTGACGGCCCGTTTGTTCTCACCTTTACGGGCGACAGAAGACCAAGTGTCTCAATAATGCCCCTTATTTCATCGGTGGTCATGTACTTTCCCGGCTCCCAGAAATTCACCGAGCCGGCAGGCATACATTCGATGAACCGGACATGACGCTCGGTATCGAGGGTGATCCTTGCAAAGTCGAGGATCTCGTCCTCGTTCATCCCCCGCATCGGCACCATATTGATCTTCAGAGGTCTGAGCCCGGCGTGTTCTGCTGCCTGGATTCCCGCGAGGACCGTATCTAGGTCTCCTCCCCGCGTAATTTCGCGGTAGCGTTGCGGCCGCAAGGAATCAACGCTGATGTTCACCCTGTCGAGCCCGGCGTCAGCAAGAGTCTTTGCATGCTGCCCGAGCAATATCCCGTTTGTCGTGAGACTAATGTCCTCGATTCCGGCAATTTTCCGGAGTGATGAAATAAGGAACGCGATGTTTTTTCTGACAAGGGGTTCGCCGCCTGTCAGCCTGATTTTCCTGACGCCGAGGCGGGCCGCGGCTGCCGCAACCCGGATGATTTCTTCGTAGCGGAGTATATCAGAATGACGTGCAGGCGCAACGCCGTCGGCCGGCATGCAATAGATGCATCGTAGATTGCACTTATCGGTGATCGAAATGCGCAGGTAATCGATCACCCGTGAGAAGCTGTCCTGCATAGGCCTCATCTCTTCTTCGGAGATTTCTTGTCGATTTCAGCGAGTTTTTTCTTTGCCAGTTCGGCATCTCTAGAGCCGGGATACTTTTCCATGACCTTGGTGAGGATGATCTTGCCGGTCTTGCGATCACCTATCTCGATGAATGCAAAACCCTGTTTGAGCATGCCGCCACTTGCCTTGCTGCTTTCCGGGTATTTCTTGAGCAGTGTCTCATAGGAAAGGATCGCGTTCTCAAAGTCCTTTTCCGCGTAGTAAGACTCAGCCGTCCAGAACTGCGCATTATCGGCAAGTTTCGATTTCGGATATTCCCTGAGAAAAATCTCGAACTTCTTTCTTGACTCCTTGAACTTCTTTTCCTGGAAGAGCTGATAGGCGGCATCATAGTCAGCAGACATGCTGTCAGCTGCAGAAGCAGACATGGCATCCTGTGGTTCGCCTGCGGTTTTCGGTGTTTCTGCCGCCAGTGGGGACGAGCCCGTGCCCATGGCTTCGGCTGTCTCTCCCTGAGGTTTTGCCGGGCTTTCGGTGAGCGCAAGTCGGTCCTTTAAAGACTTTACCTGAGTTTCCAGTGCAGCTATCTGGGTCTTCAGCAGCTCGCGTTCTGAAGAAGATTCCTTGAATGTCTTTTCCGTGAAATAGCGGTTTTCATCGAACCTGCCTCGCAGTTCCTGAAGGCCTCTGGCATTCTCATTAACCTTTGCAAGAAGGTCCGTCTGACTTTCCCGGAGAGCAAAAAGCGAGTCCTCTTTTACAACACCGGTGGTTGTTTCCCTGACAGAGGCGACATCCTTCTTGGTTTCAGAAGAGGACTGCTGCAGTTCATTGACCTGGCTCCTCAGGCGGTTGAAGTCGTTGCTCGAGGCACAAGCCGACAGGAATAGGGCGAAAATAACAAGACATGCCTTCTTCACGCTTATTTGCCCACCTTGGTAAGGACAACGAAATGTGCGCGCCTGTTCTTAGCCCAGCAAACTTCTGTCTGCTCATTGCAGATGGGACGCTCCTCGCCGTAGCTGATCACATTGATCCTGTCGGATGCTACGCCGAGACTCACAAGATAGTCCTTGACAGCCTTTGCCCTGCGATCTCCGAGAGCAAGGTTGTATTCGTTCGTGCCGCGCTCGTCGCAGTGGCCTTCGATGGAAAGGCGGGCTGAGGTATTTTTTGCCATCCAGGTTGAGACAGACTTAAGAACCGACTTGTAGATATCTGCCACATCGTACTTGTCGTAGTCAAAAAGGATGTCAGAGAACATGCTCTCTTTGCTCTCTGCGTATTGCCCCTCCTTGTCCTTCACCTCAACAGACTCGATCTTGGAGTCGATCTTGCTTTCCGTGACCTTTTCCTGGTCTTTCTTCTCCACGGCCTGCGGTTGCGCCTCCGGAGCTGTATCAGCCTTGGTAACCGCCCTCTTCTGACAAGCGACAAGCCCGAAAGCGCACAACAGCATGAACGTGAGTACAACAAATTTTACTGATTTCATCTCTTCCTCCTTAAGATAGTTGTTAGTTTGGTGACCACCTGGGTCCGTATGCGCGGAGCCCCGGTGGGCTGATCTTTTTTTGCGTTTCGCCATTGGCCCGCATGATATATATTCCCCGTGTTCTGTCCCTGTCGGAAGAAAATGTGATATATCTGCCGTCAGGGGAAAAGGATGGATCTTCATTATTGCCCGCATCTGTAAGCTGGAGAAGGTCTGTGCCGTCGGGCTTTACGAGGCATATCTGGTTTTTTCCTCTCCTGCAGGAAAATACGATCCTGTCGCCTGAAGGAGACCAGCTCGGGGATGTGTTGTACGATCCGTCGAACGTCACCCTTCTGATATCGCTTCCGTCTGTGCGCATAAGGTAAATCTGCGGGCTTCCTCCACGGTCGGAAACAAATGCAATATGGGTGCCGTCAGGAGATACCGCAGGCGAGACTTCGATGCCCTGTGTATGGGTTAGTTTCCTGCTTGCAAGGTCCTTCAGAGACATTACATAGATGTCAGGAGTCCCGTCTTTTGACGAAGAATAGGTGACCGCATCACCCTTCGGGAAAAAATCACCGGCCATATTTGTTCCTTTTGATGCGACAATTCTTTTTTCGGACATTTTAACAAAGTCTAACAGATAGACCCCCCATTGTCTACTCCGTTCCGATGAGTAGATGATCTTTGTGCCGTCAGCAGACCAGCGCGGAGCAAGGACAAGCGTTCCCTTCAGACCGAGCTTCCTCACCCTTTGACCATCCCAGTCCATGACATAGATGCCCTTTTCACCGTCGTCCTCTGCAACTAAGGCGATCTTGGTCCGGAACATGCCCGGAAGACCGGTAAATGACTGGTATATATCGTTCGATATCGTATGGGCAAGCTGGCGTACCAGTTCGCGTGTCGCCTGATACTGCCGGGTTAAGATTGTCCTGCCGTCGAATACATCGTATACGGCAATGTCAACCATAAGGCCGTTGTTTTCCCTGGTCGTTCCCTTGACGACAGCCTCGATACCGAGCGGTTTCCAGTTCTGCTGGCTGAATCTCTCAGAAGCGGGTTCGATGTAAGACGCCTTGTCAATGTACATGAAGAGGCCGGTAAAGGTAAGGTCATCCCGGATGATATCAGATATCTCCTTTCCTGCAGGTCCCTGCAGGTCGTAAATAGCTATCGGGAGTTTTTTCGCCGAGGGCGACGTAATATCAATATATACCTTCGCCTCAACTGCCGCAGGGAACGAGCATGCGGCAAACAAAAGAAACGTGAAGAGCGCGACCGTGATGGCTCTCAGCCGTATGCTCTCGACCTGGTGGCTGCGGCGGGTTGCCCTCATGGATAGAACCTCATGCCGATCTCCATTTCGTAGGGCGGCGGGGAAACGGGAGATGCCTTGGAAATGGCGCGCAGGGCTGACCGGTCAAAAAGTGCATTCCCTGATCCTTTTTCTATTCCCCGTATGGTCACGGAACCGTCCTTTGCTATCTTCACGGCGATAACCGCCTCAAGGTTCTTCTCTCCGGTATCCGGATATACCCATTCCTGCCAGATCTGCTGCGTGATTTTT
>DKBO01000103.1 GCA_002448975.1 Nitrospiraceae bacterium UBA6898 | reverse complement strand
AAGATGGATGAGGCGATCATGGCATATATAAAAAGAAGGTACAATCTCATGATCGGCGATGCAACATCCGAGCAGATAAAGATAGACCTTGGCTCGGCATACAGCTCTAACGGCCAGGAAAAGAGGGCTATGGATATCAAGGGCAGGGACCTGATTTCCGGCATCCCCAAGACAATTACCATCAATGAGGATGAAATCCGCGAGGCCCTGTCTGAACCGGTCAACATCATTCTCGATACGATTCGGGTCGCCCTGGAGAACACACCGCCTGAGCTTGCTGCAGACATCGTTGACAGGGGGATTGTGCTTGCCGGTGGGGGAGCGCTTCTCAGAGGCCTTGACTTGCTTATTAAGCAGGAGACGAACCTTCCGGTTATCGTTGCAGAAAATCCCCTGAAGGCTGTAGTGCAGGGTGTCGGCAAAATGCTGGATGAGCTCGAGCTGCTCAGAAGAGTCGCTATCACCTAGACATTGGGATGCTCAAAAAGAGGACCATTCTTTTTCTCGTTGTTGTAGTCATGCTCTTTTCCGTCATGACCTACCAAGGCAGGAAAGGACATTCCCTGACAAGTTCTCCGCTGGCGTGGCTGATTAACAGTATGTCTTCCGCAATAACATCGACAACCGCTGCGATGACGCGGCCGTTCAGGGAGATCGCCCTCAGGAATGAGGAAAACCGGTCGCTACACAAGCAGATCGACGAACTCCTCCTTGAACAGACGAGATATCAGAATGCGCTTTTCGAAAACAAAAGGCTCAGGGACCTCTTGAAGCTGCGTGATACCTGGAAAGAAACCATTACCGCAGCACGCATCATTGGACGGGGAGCAAATTACTGGTCACAAACCTTTATTATCGATAAAGGTCTTCAAGACGGCATCGTAAAAGATGCTGCCGCGATCACGCCGAAAGGACTGGCAGGAAAGATCTTCAATGTTTCGCCGTCGTACGCAAGCCTGCTCCTTGTCACAGATATTAACTTCTCGGCCTCGGTCAGGATTCAGGAGAGCAGAAAAGAAGGAGTACTGTCCGGAACAGGTACAACCAAGACCGTATTAAAATACATCCCCCCTGAAGAAGAGATTAAGACCGGAGAGGTCGTCATAACGTCAGGGCTTGATCGTCTATTTCCTCCGGGCATACCGGTGGGATATGTCTCAAAGGTCGATCGTCAGAGTACGGGCTACTTTCAGCACATTGAAGTCACCCCCTTTGCGGACAATGCAAGGATAGAAGAAGTCCTTATTATCAAATGACGTATGTGGCATGGGCATTAGCTGTACTTCTTGCTTTTTTGCTCCAGGCAAAGATATCTATCATCTCGATCGTTCCGAACCTCACCGTGCTGCTCGTATACTACGCCGGCATGAAATACGGTGAAACAAGGGGAATGACCGTAGGCCTCATCATCGGCGGCATTGAGGACAGCCTTTCCGCCTCAATCATAGGACCTAACATGCTGGGCAAAGCACTTGCCGGCTTTTTTCCCTCCTTCTTCCTTTCCGGAGGGTTTTTTATCTGGACACCGCTCTTCGGCATCCTGGGTGCGTTTTTGCTCACTATGATTGATAATACGGTCGTCTTTTCCACGCTCGGCATATTTGATAGACCCCCAACCAGCCCGTCGTCAGCGCTGCGCATTGCTATCATGCAGTCATTGATCAATGCTGCTGCCGGCATGTTTATACGGCCCCCTCATGCAGACTGAACAGTCAAGTACCGAAAAAATCGCCATCAGTGGTTTCGTCATCATCTTGGGATTCCTGATAATCCTCCTCCGATTATGGCAGCTCCAGATACTTCAGGGCAGTGAGATGCGGAGGGCATCCGAAACAAACCGTCTCAGGGTCATCGGTGTGCCAGCGCCACGAGGCATCATCTTTGACAGAAACAACCTTCCCCTTGTCAAGAATACACCGTATTTCTGTGCTTCAGTCATACCCCAGGAATTCAATCAGAACAGCATCTCGGATCTTGCCCAGCTGTTCGACATTCCTGTGGCCGATCTCTATGACAGAATCACCCGGAAGGCCGCAAGCCCATTCACCCCTGTGCGGATAAAAGAGGGGCTGACATTCAGTGAAGTAAGCTACATAGAAGCCCGGCGCTCCGATTTCCCGGGTCTTTTGATAGAGGTGGAAACGAGCAGGGAATATATCTATGGTAGTGTAGGCTCACATCTGGTTGGCTACCTTGGTAAGCTCAACCCGCAACAATCCCGGGACCCGAGCTTCAAGGATGTCCCTTCCGAGGCTTTTATCGGGCAATGGGGCGCAGAAAAACTTTACGATAAGACCCTTCGGGGAACAGCAGGTCAGAAGATCATAGAGGTTGATGCCGTTGGCCGGGAAATACGGCTTCTTGCTGAAACTCCGCCGGTAAAGGGTTCTGACCTTGTGCTGAGCGTAGACATCGCCGTCCAGAAAGCGGCGGAGAAGGCATTTGACGGCAGAGCAGGAGCTTTTGTCGCCTTAAGGCCGGAAACCGGCGAGGTCCTTGGCATTTTAAGTTCGCCATCCTTTGACCCGAACAAGTTTGCCAAAGGCGTCAGTTCAGAAGACTGGCAGGCCCTCATGGAGGACAAAAAACTACCGATGCTGAACCGGGCGATCCAGAGTCAATACCCCCCCGGCTCGACCTTCAAAATCATGACCGCAATAGCAGCTCTCGAGGAAGGGGCTATTGATACCGGCACGAAGTTTGACTGCAAAGGGGGACTGAGCTACGGAAAGTGGCGATTTGGATGCTGGCAAAAAAAAGGACACAACGTCCTATCCATCCATCGGGCCCTGGTTGAATCCTGTGATGTCTTTTTCTATGAGACCGGCAAACGTGTCGGATTTGACAAGGTGGCTGAGTACGCTGAAAAATTTGGGTTAGGCTCGGAGACCGGCATCCCGCTGGGCAACGAGAAGAAAGGCCTCATGCCCAACTCCCGCTGGAAACTTGAGACAAAGAAGACCCAATGGTTCCTGGGCGAAACGTTCATAAATTCCATTGGTCAGGGCTATGTATCCACGACACCGATTCAGCTGGCGGTCATGATGAGTGCTATTGCGAACAGCGGGCGGGTATACCGGCCGATTCTCCTCAGAGACGATTCCTCCGTGCTGGTAAGAAAGGTGGATATCAGGCCTGAGACTCTTGAGATTGTAAGAGATGCATTGAAAGGGGTCGTGAACGAACGCAGCGGAACCGGGGCTGCAGCGCGTTCCGTCATGGCTACCATAGCCGGCAAAACTGGGACTGCTCAGGTCGTTGGCATCAGAAAGGATTCCAAGTATCTTGCCGAAAAATTCCGTGACCATGCATGGTTCGTCTCCTTTGCCCCCGTTGAAAAGCCGGAGATAGCTCTCGCCGTCTTTGTTGAACATGGGGGTCACGGGGGAAGCGCTGCCGCTCCCATTGCCAAAAAGGCTATCGAGGCTTACCTCCTGCCTTTGGACAAGAAGAAGGAATTACTCAATGTTCAATATTGACAGGAGGCTTATCCGCAATTTTGACTGGATCACGTTCTCTGTCATCATAGCAATATCCTTCATCGGGATCTTGACCATATTCAGCGCAACGCGCCAGCCGGGAGATGCGCCGCAGGCAACGTTCTATATCAAACAGGTCGTTTGGCTGCTTATCAGCATCTGCGCACTCATTGTCATTGTCAGTTTCGATTATATCTGGCTTGCCAGAATAGCACCGGTGCTCTATATCACCGGTGTTCTGCTGCTCTTTTTTGTGCTCATCTCCGGAAGAACCGGCATGGGTGCCCAGAGATGGATTGGCATAGGCTTCTTCTCGTTTCAGCCCTCTGAATTTTTTAAGCTCATTTTTATCATTATGCTTGCAGGCTACTATAGCCTCAGGCGGGAATTGCTTAACACGTTTGCCCTGCTTCGGGTCTTTCTGATCGTCGTATTGGTCCCGTTTGTGCTCCTTTTTAAGCAACCGGACCTCGGCACGGCAGTCGTCATTCTTCTGTTATTCATTTCGATTTCACTCGCTCATGGCCTTCAGAAAAAGCTTCTGATCACCCTGCTGATCATTGGCATGGTCTCTCTCCCCTTTATCGGCAATATCCTGTGGACAGGACTGAAGGATTACCAGAAGAATCGTATTATTGCATTCATTGATCCTCAGGCCGACCCTTCGGGTATCGGATACCATATTAACCAGTCAAAGATTGCTATTGGTTCGGGTGAATTTGCCGGGAAGGGGTTTTTAAAAGGTACGCAAGGCCCGTTCAGATTCCTTCCCGAGAAACACACGGACTTTATCTTTGCCGTATTTGCCGAGGAAAGGGGGTTCATGGGCTCGCTATTACTGCTCTTTCTATACTTTGTCCTTATACTGCGGGGGCTTGATACCGCCCGGAAGGCAAAAGATGAATTCGGCAGGTTTCTCGCGCTCGGCATCACCTTCATGTTCAGCATCTACTTCTTTGTGAATGTCGGCATGACCCTCGGTATCATGCCGGTTGTAGGTATCCCCCTTCCATTCATGAGCTATGGAGGAACAGCCCTGCTTTCAAACTTCATTTCAGCCGGCGTCCTGATCAATGTTCGGACCCGTCGCTTCAGCCTCTTTTATTAGTCGATTTACTTTTGGTATAATGCGGTTCCTGAATTATTGAATATTTTTTCTGTTGTCTTTAAACTATCGGTTATACTTCTTTTCAGTTATTGCATTGAACGGCGGTGTAGCTCAGTTGGTAGAGCATGCGACTCATATTCGCAGTGTCCGGGGTTCAAATCCCTGCA
>DKBO01000235.1 GCA_002448975.1 Nitrospiraceae bacterium UBA6898 | reverse complement strand
GCCGTTCACGAGCGAGAGCAAGGAGGCCATCGCTTCCTACCCGGAGATCATGAAGGAGATCCGGCTGGCCCTGCAGCTGTGCGGGCGAAAGCTCGGACAGCACATCCGCAAGGGTCACCGCATCGCCCAGGAACTCAAGAAACGCAGCTACATCGAGAAGTACATCCCGGCCATCGGGGAGGCCCTGCGGGATATCCTTGATGCTTCCATCCAGTCCTCGGACATGACCAAGGCGATCGAGCGTGCCACAACGGAGCAGACCGTCGGCCTGAAGCAGATCACGGGTGCCGTAGACGATATCCGGAAGGTCATGAACAGTGTTGCGAAGTCGACCAAGGAGCAGGAAAATGCGCTCAGCTATCTGCTCGAAGGCGTCGGCGATGTAAAAGAGGTCGCGGAGCTCTCCAAGCGCGGTGCAGGAGAACAGGCAGAGGGCACGCGGCTCATATCCCGGAATATAGAACTCGCCAATGAGCGGATACAGCAGATCAATACCAATATCGCTAGCCAGAAAAGACTGAACACGGAGATCGTTGCCGCCCTGGAGAATGTCAACGCTATCGGCCCGGCGACCGCGAACGATACGGAAGAAATGGCGAATTCGCTCAAGACCCTCTACCGGGAGATCGAACACCTGAAGCAGGAGATGGAAATCTTCAAGATCACGTAGATGAAGTTCACGATATTCAACATAAGCGAAGAAACCTTCGGGATTGACATCGCACGGGTCCTCGAGATCCTGCGGGTGCAGAAGATCTTCACGATCCCTGGCCTGCCGGATTTCCTTTCCGGCGTGATGAGCGTAAGGGGAACCGTTATCCCGGTCATGGACCTCAGGCGCAGGTTCGGCATGAAGCCGGCCGGCAGAAAAGAACGGATTATCCTGGTCAGGTATGACCGGGAAAAGATCGGATTTCTCGTTGATGAGATAAAGGAGATCCTTGTGCTGAAACCCGACGAGATACGGCCGTCTCCCTCCATTTTCAAGGGATTCAAGACGCAGTATCTCAGCGGAATCGGCAAGAAGGATGAGCGTATCATCCTGATCCTGAATATTGATACCCTGCTCACGTCAGAGGAAAAGATATGGCTTCAGGAGGCGACAGAACTTTTGGAGGAAAAAAGTGCAGGAACAGGAACGACTGCTGAGTGACGAAAATATAGAGGTAAGACGTCAGGCAGTTGAACAGCTTCGGGGCAGAAGGGACCGTGCCTGCATACCGCTGCTCCTGAGGGCAATGGCCGATATCAGCTGGAGGGTGCGGAAATCCGCCGTAGAGATCCTGTTCGAGGAATATGGCCCGGATCAGTACATCAAGGGTCTGATCGACCTGCTCTACATCGAGGACAATGCCGGGGCGCGGAATTCTGCCATCGAAGCACTTATCAAACTCGGCCGGAAGGCAACGGTCTATCTTGTCGAAGGATTCAGGACCGAAAACCAGGATGTCAGGAAATTCATCATCGATGTGCTCGGTGAGCAGATGGACAGCAGGTCGCTGCCCCTCATGCTCGAGGCCTTGAAGGATGAGGATGAAAACGTGAGAGCCACCGCAGTCGAGCACCTGGGCAAGGCCGGAGAGCTTTCGGTGGTTGATGCCCTGATAGAGATCCTGGACAGCGATGACCTCTGGACGGCATATCCTGCGGCTGACGCGCTCGGCAGGATCGGTAACCGGAAGGCGGTACCTCATCTCCTTGCGGCGCTAAGCCGAAAGCCCCTGCGAGAGCCGGTGCTCAAGGCCCTGGGCATGCTTGCGGACCCTTCCACACTCTCCCCCGTCATCTCACTGCTCCTGGATTCCCCCCGGAGCATTCAGGAACATGTGCTCAGGACGATAGAGAAGATGTACCATAACGGCATCAAGGCGGAGGCGATAACCCGCGAGCTCAAGAAGGGGCTCGGTGACAAGGCCATGGACGTGCTCATTGACCATGCCTGGTCAAACAAGAACGAGGTGAGGATATCCTCGATCCTCCTTCTTGGGCTTATGAAGGATGAGGCTGCGTACGGTCCGCTCCTGGACATTTCACATGAGGAAGAGTTTGCTGAAGATGTAAAAAAAGCCTTTGTCTTTATCGGCAGGGACAGGCCGGAGTCTCTCCTGAAGCTTTTTGATACCGGCAACCCCCACCAGCTCAGATTTATCTGCGAAGTTGCGGGGGAGATCGTCTCCCCCGTATATCATGACAAGTTTGCCCGGCTCATGCAGGACGATGACGGTCATGTCCGTTCCCTTGCCGCACGGAGCATGGCGCGGCTGGATAACGCCGAGTCGGTTCCCATGCTTATGCGTCTGCTGATCGACCCTTACGAGGACGTGCAGGATGCGGCAGTAGATGCGCTCAGCAGGCTGAAACGGCATCTCGAGATTACGGACCTGCTTGCCATGCTCAAGTCTGAGTACGCCGTGCTGCGGAGAAACATGGCACGGCTGCTCGGCAGGATACGGACGGTGGAGGCGGTAACGGACCTCGGCTTTGCACTGAAGGATGAAAAGGTCGCAGTCAGAAAAGCGGTAGTGGAGGCTCTTTCACGCATCGGGACCGAAGAGGCTGTTCGCTATCTTAAATATGCCCTTACGGATGAAGATCCGGATATCCGCATATCAGCGACCCTGAGCCTCGGCTCTGTAGGCGGGGAGGGCATTCTCGATTCCCTGGCTATCCTCACGGCAGATCCTGATGATTTTGTCCGGGTTTCGGCTGCAAAGGCGATCGGCATGCTCAGGGACGGCCGGGCGGTCGATATCCTGACGTCTCTTCTCAAGGATCAGAGCGGATTTGTGGTCACTACGGCGCTCGAGGCGCTGAAGGCACTGACCGGGGAAGAGGCGCGTACAGCTATAGCGGAAATGCTCTCTTCGCCTGACGTTGAGGTGAAAAGGACCGCCATATCCTGTCTGGAGGCGTTCGAAGGTGTTGAGGACCTGCTTGCTCCGTTCCTGAAGGACCCGGACTGGGCTGCGCGCATGGCCGCGGTGAGGGCCCTCGGCAGGAGGGGCGGGGGGAATATCCGGGCTGAACTCGAAAAGCTTCTGGATACAGAAGAAGACCCTTCCGTTATCAGGGCTATCGAGGAAATACTCGGTGCTTGAGAGAGAGGAGATCATCCCGCTCCCCGAAGATGTTTTCCGGCTGGTGAGGGACATTATCAAGGACTACTGCGGCCTGTATTTTGATGATGCGTCACGGTATCTTCTCGAAAAAAGACTTTCCCGCCGTATCAGAAATCATCATCTGAACGACTTCAGGGACTATTATCGCTTTATCCGGTATGATACGAGGGCGGAAGAAGAACTCTCCGCCATCATGGACGTTCTGACGGTCAATGAAACCTATTTTTTCCGGGAACAGAACCAGCTCAGGGCGTTCAGCGAGGAGATCATCGAGGAGCTGAAGGTCGCGAACAGGGGAAGAAGGACACTCAGGATATGGTCGGCAGGGTGCTCAACGGGGGAGGAGCCTTATACGATTGCCATGCTGATGCAGGAAAAAAATGCGTTCAACGGCTGGGACATCGAGATCCACGGCAGCGATATCAACCAGCGGGTACTGCAGACAGCCCGGCGAGGGGTATACCGGAAAAACTCCTTCAGGACGACGGAGCCGTATTTCCTGAAGAAGTATTTTGTTGAGGAGGACAGCTCCTATCGTATAACCGACGCAGTCAAAAAATTTGTAAACTTCAGCTATCTGAATCTTCTGGACCCTTGCAAGACAAAATTCCTCGGCAAAATGGATGTCGTCTTCTGCAGGAACGTGCTTATCTATTTTGACAACGCTTCCCGGCGGCGCGTCATCGATAATTTTTATGACAGGCTGGTGGATGGGGGGTATCTCCTGCTCGGCCACGCGGAATCGCTTATCAACATATCGACGGCGTTCACGCTGAAGCACTTCAAGCATGATATGGTCTACCAGAAGCCGCCGCAGCAGGGAGTACAATGAAAACAAAGGTGCTCGTCGTTGACGATTCTGCCTATACTCGGCAGACCATGAAAAAGATCATTGAGGAGGACGCATCTCTTGAAGTCGCGGGCATTGCATCAGACGGCATCGATGCGATGGCGAAGGTCCTGAGGCTTAGACCCGACATCATAACCCTTGACTTCGAGATGCCGAATATGGATGGTTTCAGTTTCCTACGCTGGCTGATGCGCGAACGGCCGACGCCGGTTATCATGGTCAGTTCCCACGCAGATTCCCGGACCGTGTTCAGGGCTCTTGAGCTTGGCGCCGCAGACTTTATCGCAAAGCCGACGCGGCGTGCGTCGACGGAACTCCAGACCATCGAGAAGGACCTGATCAGGAAGATCAAGGGAATAAAGAATGTCCGGCTCGACATCCTCAGCAGAAACCTTGAGCTCCTTGAGAAGGAAGAAGAACCGGGGGAGCAGAAGCAAATACGTACCGGCAGGCGTGCGGTCGATATGGTCGCTGTCGGATCGTCGACAGGTGGCCCTGCTGCATTACAGATCATCCTGACGCGTCTGCCTTCGGACTTTTCTGCGGCCATGGTCATCAGCCAGCATATGCCGAAAGGCTTTACGGGGCCCATGGCAGAACGGCTCGACAGGATGTGCCCGTTGCGGATCAGGGAGGCCGCTGATGGGGATACCATAACGCGGGGAACGGTCTATATCTGCCCCGGCGGATTCCATCTCGGGCTCAAAAAACACGAAGAGGGTAAACAGATTACGCTGCGGGAAGGCAAGTTGACGGAAAAGTATATTCCTTCGGTTGACCACATGATGTCGTCCGTTGCCGAGTCATACGGCCCGGCCGCGATGGGGGTCATCCTGACCGGGATGGGAAATGACGGGAAACAGGGGATGCTGGAAATAAAAAAGCAGGGCGGGTATACTATAGCGGAATCTGAAGAGACTGCCGTGGTCTTCGGTATGCCCGGTGAGGCTATCAAGAATGGGGCGGTAGAAACGATCCTGCCTCTTCAGGAAATTCCTGCGCAGATCGTCAGGATTGTCAACACCCCGAAAATCAGAGGGAGAGCGTAATCAGTGGATAAAGAATTCAGCTACGCCAATAAGGCAGACGAATTCATCCAGATGTTTAAAAAGGGAGAGGAGTTCACGAAGGAACTGCTCCGGGAGAACGAGAAACTGCGGTACCGTATCGCTCAGCTTGAGGAATCGATTGCCCAATCCGTTGACGAGGCCCGGACAAAGCTCTATGAGGACCGCATCAGGCTGCTCGAGACAGAGCTGAACTCGTTTAAAGAGAAATTCACCCAGGTCGAGATGGAGAACAAGGACTTCGCCTCGAAATATCTTGAGGTCGAGGAAGAGAACAACAATCTCGCCAATCTGTACGTGGCAAGCTATCAGCTTCATTCGACACTTGATTTCTCAGAGGTTCTGAGGATCGTCACAGAGATCGTTATCAACCTCATTGGAGCGGAGAAATTCGCCATTTTGCTCATCGACGATAAAATCAACGAGCTTATCGCGGTCGCGACGGAAGGCATCTCTTCGGGCGATACACCCCGCGCAAGGGTCGGTGAGGGAATCATCGGGAAGGTAACAAAGGACGGCGAAAGCTATTTTGCCGAAGACCTGAGCGCCATGGATACCTTCAATCCCCTCCTTCCCATCGTATGCATCCCGCTCAAGATAAAGGAACACGTTATCGGCGCCATAGCCATATACAAGTTGCTGACCCAAAAGTCAGGGTTTTCGAACGTTGATTATGAACTTTTCAATCTTCTCGCAGGCCATGCCGCGACCGCCGTCTTCTCTTCGCGGCTTTATACCCAGTCGGAGCG
>DKBO01000209.1 GCA_002448975.1 Nitrospiraceae bacterium UBA6898 | reverse complement strand
ATGGCCTCTTCCCAGGTTGCCTCGGCAAGTGCGCCGTTCTTCCTGATAAGCGGCACGCTGAGCCTGTCCTTGCTTCCGACAAACTCATAACCGAACCGCCCGCGAGAGCAGAGCATGCCATTGTTCACCGTGGAGCCAAGCTTCGGTATCACCCGTTTTATCACGTCGTCACGGACCTGCGTGACGACCGTACAGCCGACTCCGCAGTAAGGGCAGACCGTTTCGTACTGTTCTTTCACCTGCCACGGACGGTAGCTGTGCCGGTGAAGTCTGGACATAATCGCTCCGACAGGACAGACGGAGACGCAGTTACCGCAGTACTCGCAGTCAAATCTGCCGCTCGAAAACGGCTCGATATGGGAGTGGCCGCCCCGGTTAATGACGGCGATAGCCGAAGCGCCCTGGAGCCCTTCGCACATCCGAACGCAACGTGTACACATGATGCAGCGATCCATGTTTCTGACGATCACCGGGTCCTGAAGGCTCTCGGGAACTTTCCTCTTCTTTTCCTTGAACCTTCCCTTCCCGGGACCGTATTTCTCAACAAGATCCTGGAGATCGCATTCTCCTGCCTTGTCGCAGTATGGACAGTCGAGCGGATGGTTGATCAGGAGGAACTCAAGGATACCACGCCTGACGTCAGCGATCTGCTCCGTCTCTGTCCTGACAACCATGCCGTCCGCCACCATCAGCGTACATGCCGTCTGGAGTCTCGGCATCTTCTCGACCTCTACGAGGCAAAGCCTGCAACCGCCATACCGTTCCAGCTGCTCGTGATAGCACAGCGTCGGTATCTTGATGCCAGCGAAGCGTGCAGCCTCTAAGACCGTCACCGGTTTCTCAAGCTTAATCTCCCTGTCATTTATCGTTATGGTGATCATTGCACTATCCGTTAACCACTAACCACACATTTCTTTGCCCTGATATGTTCTTCGAATTCAGGCCGGAAATGCTTGATGAAATTTTGCACTACAGAGGCAGCTCCGTCGCCGAGCGGACAGAAGGTTTTGCCGAGCATATTTGTCGATACAGCGAGCATCGTGTCTATGTCGCCTTCCATGCCCTCGCCGTTTTCGATGCGTCCGAGTATGGCCCTGAGCCATCCTGTGCCTTCCCGGCAGGGAGTACATTTGCCGCAGGATTCATGCTCAAAAAACTTGAGCGCCCTGTGACAGACCTTTACCAGACAGACAGACTCATCCATAACGATGACCGCACCGGAACCGAGCATGCTCCCATGCTTCGGCATATTCACAAAGTCCATGGGACAGTCAATCTTGTCGGGAGGAAGCACCGGTGTCGATATGCCGCCGGGGATGACTGCTTTGAGCTTCTTGCCGCCCTTAATGCCGCCACAGTGCGTATAGATGATATCCCTGAGCTTCGTGCCCATCGGAAGTTCGTATATTCCGGGTTTTTCTACCTGTCCGCTGATGCAGAAGATCTTCGGTCCCGGGCAGTCCGGGGTCCCGATCTTGGCATAGGTCTCGCCACCCACCTCGATGATATACGGGAGGTTCGACAGCGTTTCGACATTATTGACAACAGTCGGCTTCGAAAATACACCGACGTTCACCGGGAACGGAGGTTTGATCCTCGGCTGTCCCTTGTCCCCTTCGAGTGATTCGATGAGTGCCGTCTCCTCACCGCAAATGTAGGCGCCTGCTCCCTGGTGCACGGCAAGGTGGAAGGTGATCCCCTTGCCAAGGATATTTTCACCCAGAAGGTTAGTGCCGTAAGCCTGTCGTATCGCGGCGTTAAGGATATGTTTCGCAGCAGGATATTCGCCCCGCAGGTAGATGTATCCGTACTCAGCCTTGAGCGCGTAACCCGAGATGATCATCCCCTCGATAAGCAGGTGCGGGTTCTTCTCGAGGATCGGTCGGTCCTTGAAAGTCCCGGGTTCTCCTTCGTCTGCATTGCAGAGCAGGTATTTCGGGAACTTCGGATCGGCTGAAGCAAAGGTCCATTTCATGGCAACAGGGAACCCCGCGCCGCCGCGGCCGCGGAGTCCAGCCTTTTTTACCTCGTCAATGACCTGCTGGGGCTCCATCCCAAGCGCCTTCCGGACGCTTGCGTATCCGCCAGCCTTCTTATACTCGGCAATGTCGGCCGAATTGGGATTCTGTATGTTCTTTAACAGTATCGTTTCCATGGTACCCTAAGTGTATTTCTCCAGGATTTCCTGCAGATTCTTCTCCGTAAGGTTCTCGTGGAAGTCATCATTGACGAGCATTGCAGGAGCTGTACCGCAGGCCCCGATACACTCCATGATGACGAGCGAAAAACGGCCGTCCGGCGATACGCCGCCCGGCTCGACGCCATATGTGATCTTCAGGAAATCGACGAGCCGTTCGGCACCGAGGATCATGCAGGAGACATTGGTGCAAAGCTGGATAAGGTGCCTGCCCATGGGCTTCTGCTTGTACATGGCATAGAACGTCGCAACCCCCCGCACGGTAGCCTTCGGAACGTTAAGAAGGTCAGCGACTGCATCAAATGCCTCAGAGGAGAGCCATCCGAACTCCCTCTGGGCAACATAGATCGTAGGCAGGAGAGCTGCCCGGGCATTCGGGTATTTCGTCCTGATATCTTCGATCTCCTGTTTTGCCGCACTGCTGAACATTATTGTCCTTTTCTGCCTCTTCCCGTAATGTTTACCGGTCACACTCACCGAGAACGATGTCTATCGTTCCGATGTTTGCGATCACGTCCGCGATAAGGCCTCCCTCGCTGAGCCTCGGGAGCACCGACGCGTGCACAAAGGACGGGGAGCGGACCCTCATCCTGTAAGGCTTTCCCGTGCCGTCACTCACGAAATAAAACCCGAGTTCCCCTTTCGGCACCTCGGAACCCACATAGACCTCGCCTTCCGGCACGGTCGGCCCTTTCGTGATAAGAATGAACTGGTGGATCAGGTGCTCCATATCCTTCAGGACCATGTCTTTCGGCGGGAGTGTGAACTTCGGCGCATCTGCCATGACCGGCCCTGCCGGAAGGTTCTCGATGCACTGCTTGATTATCCGGTTCGCCTGCCTCAGCTCGCCTACCCTGACGAGGTACCGGTCGTAGCAATCACCCTTCTTGCCCACCGGCACGTCGAACTCGACCCTGTCATAAGCATCGTAAGGGAAATATTTCCGCACGTCGTAATCGACCCCGGAGCCGCGCAGCGTACCGCCGGTAAGGCCCCAGTTGACCGCTTCCTCGGCAGAAATGACACCGATATCGACGGTTCGTTCCTTCCATATCCTGTTTTCGGTCACCAGGGTCTCAAAGTCGTCCATGTTTGACGGGAAGTCGAGTACAAACTCGTACAGCAGGTCGAGGAACTCCTGGCTGATATCATTGCGGACGCCGCCGACCCGCGGGTAACTCACCGTAAGACGCGCGCCGCAAAGCATTTCAAAGAGGTCGAGGATCCTTTCCCTTTGCGCCATGGAAAGAAGGAAGGGCGTAGTAGCGCCGATGTCCAGCACATGCGTGCCGAGCCATATGATATGGCTGGATATCCTGCCCATTTCGGCAACCATGGTCCTGATAAATTTCGCCCGTTCCGGGGCCTCGATACCGAACAGCTTCTCGACAGCATTGACATACCCCACGTTGTTGTTCATGGATGATATGTAGTCAAGTCTGTCCGTCAGCGGAAGGGCAGCAAAGTAGGTCCTGTGTTCTCCGAGCTTTTCAACGCCCCGGTGCAGGTACCCTACGTAGGGAGTACACTTGACGACGTTCTCTCCGTTAAGCTGCAGAACCAGCCGCAGGACACCATGGGTCGCAGGATGCTGGGGCCCCATGCTGATCGTCAGTTCTTTTGTCTCAAAGGGTTTTTCTATATCTTCCATCTCACTGGTACCAGTCAAACTGTCTGTACTTCTTCGATCGTTCCAGTACGTCTGTGAACCCGCTCCACTCCGTATCGGGTCCTTTCAGCGGATAGTCCTTCCTGAGCGGATATCCTTCCCAATCCTCGGGAAGGAGCACCCTCCTCAGGTCTGGATGCCCGGAAAAGACAATGCCGAACAGGTCGTAACATTCACGCTCATGCCAGTTAACCCCGATCCAGACCGGCATGACCGAGTCTATTCTTGCATCGTTTTGGGGAACCTCAGCCTTAAGGCGGAGTGCGTGACGATGCCGTATGGAATACAGGTGATAGACAACTTCGAACCGGTTATCTTTTTTGCCAAGATAGTCAACACCACAGAGGTCTATGAGGTAATCAAGGTAAAGGTCAGGGTCATCGTGGAGATATCTGCATATCTCAAGGATCCTGCCTTTTCCAACCGTGACCGAGACCTGCCCCCTGAACTCCTTGACATCAAGAACTTCTTCGGGAAAACGCTCCTTCAGTCTCTCTGCAATCTGAATTGGTTCCATGTATCTCAGTTCTTGCCCTTCGTCCGCAACCCTTCGGTTGTTCTCGCCTGCAGGCTATGGGATGTAAACTTCTCTTATCTCCAGCGGCTCCACCGGAACTGCTCGTGCCGTATCTTTTCCTGCAGCCTGATGATCCCGTCAATAAAGGCCTCGGGCCGCGGCGGACAGCCGGGAATGTATACGTCAATAGGCAGAAATGTATCGCATCCCTGAACCGTGCTGTAGGTGTTGAATATGCCGCCGCTGTTGGCACAGCTTCCTACGGAAATAACATATCGCGGCTCCGGCATCTGGTCATAGACGCGCCTGACGATCTCGGACATCTTCTTCGTCACGGTGCCGGCGACAAACATAAAGTCAGACTGCCGAGGAGAGCCTCGGGGGATGATTCCCATTCTGTCAAGATCATTGTGACTGGCATACACGGCCATCATCTCGATGGCGCATCAGGCCAGACCGAACGTCATGGGCCACAGTGACGACGTTCTTCCCCAGTTGATCAGCTTGTCCATCGTGGAGATGATGATATTCGGTGCAAGGATCTTCGTTCCTTCTTCAACCTCAACCAGCTGCTGGGAAGGCGTGCTGAGCGTGGTGATCAGTCCCATACAAAGGCCTCCTTTCTCCATGCGTAGATGTATCCGACGAACAGGATCACGATAAAGATCACCATTTCGACAAATGCGTAGAGGCCGATCTTGTCAAACACCACTGCCCAGGGATAGAGGAAGACCGCTTCCACGTCGAACACAACAAACAGCATGGCTATGATATAGAACTTGACGGAAAATCTCATGTGGGGCTCACCGACGGGAATATTGCCGGATTCATAGGGCATGAGCTTCTCGGCATATGGCCTTCTGAGGCGGAAGAACTCGCCGAGAACCAGCGCGCCTATACTGAAGGCCGTAGCGACCATCAGGAAGATAAGTACCCCTAAATATTCAGAAGGCATAAAAGTTCCGGGCATGACGGTATAATTTTATAGGATA
>DKBO01000268.1 GCA_002448975.1 Nitrospiraceae bacterium UBA6898 | reverse complement strand
GCGTTGCCGTAGCTCTTGGACATCTTCCTTCCGTCCACGCCAGGAACCTTCGGGAATGGGGTGAGCAGCGCGTCCGGCTCAGGGAAGACCTCCGTATAAAAGTTGTTGAACCTACGCGCGATCTCACGGGAGATCTCCAGGTGAGGCACCTGGTCTATCCCGACGGGGACATACTTTGCCCGATACATGATGATATCAGCGGTCTGCAGGAGAGGATAGCCAAGAAACCCGTAGGTCGATAGATCTTTCTCCTGGAGCTCCTGCTGTTTCTCCTTGTACGTCGGCACGCGTTCGAGCCAGCCGAGCGGCGTTATCATCGAGAGCAGGAGATGGAGCTCAGCGTGCTCCAGGATCCGCGATTGCAGAAAAATGGTGCATTTATCCGGGTCGAGCCCGACAGCGAGAAAGTTTACGAGCAGGTCCGTCACGGACTCATGCAGCACGGAAGGATTTGTGTAGCCCGTTGTCAGCGCATGCCAGTCAGCAACAAAATAATAGCAATCATATCTGTCCTGCAGCTTTACCCAGTTCTGGAGCGCACCGACCAGATTACCCAAATGGACTTTACCACTGGACTGCATACCGCTTAAGACTCTCTCCAAAGAAACCTCCCTGCTTAAAAAAGTTAAGCTCTCCATTGCGCAGCTACGGGTGTTCAGACAGGGCTGACATTTCAAAAGTTGATCGCGGAGACTCCTGAAAGTTTTGGAAGTCACGACAACAGCGTCTCTCGATGGCTTCACATTCCGTCAACTTTTTGTCGACCGGTTCAATGCCAGGGAAGGTAATCGCCCTGACCGGCATTGAGGGATATCTGCCCTGTCTGCAGGCAACGGTAAAGTTATCTATTATTAACGTATTGTCCTTACCTGTCAAGAAATGCCGGGGGAAGCCTATGCAAGCTTCCAGATGAGCTCAAAATTGCAGATGATCACCAGGGGTTCGCCAGCTGCGTCTTTCAGGAAGCTGTTGTTGCCGTCCAGTGCAACCAGAAGGTCGTTCAGTTTCAGGGACGACCCGTCGAACCCGTTGTGGTGAAGCTTTGCCTTGATCATGTCAAGATGCCATTGACATTGTTCTTCGTCGATAAGCCCGCGATCGAGCGCCCGCGCGAGATCCAGCGGGGTATACAATGCGTTGCTGTGTTCTGCCACCCACTGGTCCGGCCCGTTGTAATAACCCCGGATCGTTATATAATTGTGGTCTTCCTGAAGCACCGGGTCGCCTTCGGGGTCCAGAAGGTCTCTGTGGGATGCGTATTTCCTGCGGTCAGTCGATGCCTCGATCTTTTTCGTGCCGGTCATGTAGATCGCACGCGCATAGACCGTAGTAATGCCGAGGCGGTTCAGGGTATGAGCAATCGCAAACTCTTCGAAGGGGCTGTTGATGCCATAGGTGCGGACAAGCGGATCGCGCGCGCCCTCCTCATCTCCGACCGGCATTTCCCCGACCCGCGATGTTTCCCATACCAGATGGATATTGTCCTTGGTGATCGTATAAAAGACCTCTTTTGTCTCCGACAGCCGTATGGCAGGTGTCTTTCTCCAGCGTTCGGGGAGAAAGTAGTCGAACAGATGCGGGTTCCTGCCAACGACNNCGCCAGCGTTCCGGCAGGAAGTAGTTGAACAGGTCCGGATCCTTTCCAGCCACCCACAGCAGGCCGCCGGTGCTTTCGGCATGGCCGAAGAGATAGGGGACGCCGAAGATCTCCATTGAGGTAAGATGCGCAGGCAGCGGTGAAGGATCGAAACGGTGCCGCTGATCATCCAGGTAGGAATATCTGCGGGAACTCTTTACCGCCTCTTCATGCTTCGGTGTCCGCAAGAGGAGTTCATAATCGATGACGGAATACCGGCCTTCCTGTATCAGACGATACAGCAGGGCCACCTGCTCCCGGAAGGAATCCCTCTTTCCGTTGTTGCCGAGACAGACAATGCCTGCAGCATCCGGTTCACTGATAATGATGTGCTCGGGTTTCATGTCGGCTACCAGGTAACCCTTCTTCTGCAGGTCCTCGTGTGCCCGGCCGTCGAGTGTTCTGAGATGATGTATCATCTCATCGTCGTTGATGTCGATATGTTCAAAGACTTCTTTGAGGTTTCTTCCCTCTATCCATGCATAGATCAGCTTGTATTGCTTGAGAATATCGAGGTCGATTCCGGGGTGTTTTGCCCGAATGCGGTTGATCTTGGTGCGCGACCTTCCGCTCTGCCATGCCTGCATCTTATCGGGGGGGACATAGATTGCCATCGGCAGCTGGGTGGTGATCTTCAGTTCCTTCGGTCCGTAAAGGTTTTCCATCAGCTCTGTGACCAACGAAAACTCCTCCCAGGGGCTGTTAAACTCTGCGTCGCAGAACTCCTGAAGGGTATGCGTATCGATCGGCACGTCCTCGCCGACCCGGCAGTTCTTCACCACCAGGTCAAGGCTCATGCCGTTGATCTTCTTTGTCGGAACCTTATAGACCGAGCTGGTGCCGAGGAGCCGGGTCTTGTGAGTATCGAACCAGTTTTTTTCATACCAGTTCTCGATCTCGAAATGCCGGTGCAATGGCTCTGCATAGCGGGTGAGATACAGATCTCCGCCGTCGCTGGTCCGCATATGGGCGTACACCACGCCCAAAACATTTACGAGCGTTTTTTTTGCTGCGGTCCTTTCCACGTCTCCTGTGCCGTTTATCCGGCAGCCTTTGCCGGGGTTATCCCAATCGCTTGGCGAGCGCGGCAAGCTGATCCTTCAGCTTCTGCGGAAGACGGATACCAAACAGCGCATAATGCGCTTCGATATCCGGTATCTCTGCTTTCCATTCAGTGGTATTCACGCTCAGCAGCTCTCTCAGATTGTCAGGGGCTATCGTGAGGCCGGAGAGGTCGAGGTCACCGGCCTTCGGTATCAGCCCGATGGGAGATTCTTCTGCGCCGACCCTGCCGTCAACCCGTTCGCACATCCACTTGAGCACCCTGCTGTTATCGCTGAAGCCTGGCCACAGGAACTTCCCGTCCGGGCTTTTCCTGAACCAGTTCACATAGAAGATCCGCGGTGCCGCGCTGCCGAGCTTTTCTCCCATGGCAAACCAGTGATGGAAATAATCTCCCATGTGGTAACCGCAGAACGGCTTCATGGCAAAGGGGTCCCTCCGGAGATTGCCGACGGCGCCGATGTTGGCAGCGGTTGTCTCCGAGGCCGCGGTGGCGCCGAGAAAGACGCCGTGCTCCCAGGAAAAGGCTTCATAGACCAGCGGGACAACACTGCTCCGGCGGCCGCCGAAGATGAAGATATCGATTGGCACTCCTGCAGGATTTTCCCAGTCCTTGCAGATGACCGGACATTGGGATGCAGGGGCCGTAAAGCGCGCATTGGCATGGGCCGCGTCGGCCTTGCTCGCCGGAGTCCAGTCCCTGCCTTTCCAGTCAATGAGATGCGACGGAAGGTCGTCGTTCATGCCTTCCCACCATACGTCTCCGTCATCGGTCAGGGCGCAGTTCGTGAAGATGACATTCTCTTTCAGCGTATCCATTGCCATGGGATTCGTATCGTACGATGTCCCGGGGGCGACACCGAAGAAGCCGCTTTCCGGGTTGATCGCATGCAGCCGGCCGTCAGGGCCGATCTTCATCCAGGCGATGTCATCGCCGATGCACTCGCACTTCCANNAGGCACTTCTTGCCGAGAAGGGCGTTGCCGCCGTATCCGGATCCATAGGACCAGATGAGGTTCTCCTCGGGGAAATGGCTGATGTATTTACTTTCGATAGGCGCACAGGGCCACTGCACGTCCTGCTGGCCCTCCTCCATCGGGGCGCCGACCGAGTGAAGGCAGGGAATGAAATCCCCTTCCGTGCCGAGGAGATCCAGGACTTTTGTACTGACCCGGGTCATGATATGCATGTTCACCACCACATAGGGGCTGTCCGAGATTTCGATGCCGATCTTTGAGATGGGGGAGCCTATCGGTCCCATCGAAAAGGGGATGACATACATGGTGCGTCCCCTCATGCAGCCCTTATACAGTTTCTTCATCGTTTCCTTAAGCTCGGCCGGTGCAACCCAGTTGTTTGTCGGCCCTGCTTCGTCCTGTGCCGATGTAGAGATATAGGTGCGGTCCTCGACGCGGGCCACATCGCTCGGGTCAGAGCGGAAGAGATAGCTGTTCGGCCGCTTCTGTAACGGCGTGGCACTGCCACTGTCTATAAGCTTCCGCATCATGGCGGCATACTCTTCCGTTGAACCGTCGCATATATAGACAGCGTCAGGCTGGCACATTGCCGCAACTTCGGTTATCCAGGCGCTCAGCTTCTTGTTTCTCACTTCAGTTTTCATGGCTCGTTCTCCCTATATGTTATTGGTGTTCTAGGATGTTCCCGCTATCCGATCCTCAATACATACCGAAGATCTTCAGAAAGAAGAGTATGACCGGCATGATGAACAAGCTAGCGATGCCGCTATAGAACAGGATCAATACAATGATGAACCCGAACGGTTCTATCTTACTGAACGACATTGCCTGCTTTGGAGGCAGCAGGCCTGTCAGCACCCTTCCCCCGTCAAGAGGAGGAATGGGTATCATATTTAAGACTGCAAGCACCACATTCCAATAGATGCTTGCCCGCAGAATAAGAATAAGAGGCATGAAAACCGTTTCCGCAAGAGTAGCGGGAAGCAAAGACGCAAGCGGGATCAGAACATTCATGATAAGAAAACTTGCAAACGCGAGCATAATATTCGTAACCGGTCCGGCCGCTGCAGAAATAGCCATACCCTGCCGAGGCTTCTTGAAATTCATGGGATTGATCGGCACCGGCTTTGCGTAACCGAACATGAAGCGACCGTCCGTTAAGGTGTACAGCAGGATCGGCATAATGATCGTGCCGAAAAGGTCTATATGCGCGATAGGGTTAAGGGTAAGCCTTCCCAGCAGCTTTGCCGTGGGATCACCGAGCTTGTATGCAACATACCCATGTGACACCTCGTGCAATGCGATGGCGACAATCATTGCCGGTGCAGCAATGATGAGCTTCTGTAATGTTTCTGCTTCCAACGGTCCGCCTAACCTATTGATTTTGTTTAAAGAAACTTCCGAGCTGCTGGCATGGAAGTTCTTTAGTATTATGGATTGGCCCCTTTTATGTCAAATAGGCGAATGACTGCAAATGCTGGCAATCCGAGGGTTTACAGGAATGCAATGCAACCGGTCTGCATCCGGCTAAGACGTGAAACCATGAAAAATAGTCCCTTACGCAGACAGAGCACCTTAAGGGGTAATCACCGTAACCCATATCCATACAGGGTATAGACAAAATGACCGTTGATCGTGTAAGTATCCATTTCCCATTCATCGGGGAGAGGCCAGTAGGGCTCTCCGTCTTTGAGCGCCTTGATGGCCGCGTCGTCCAGTGATTTATATCCTGAGGTGCGTTCGAGCTCGATCGATGCCAACCTGCCGTCCTTTTTGATGGTGAACCGGACCCGGAGATCTCCGTACAGTCCTCTCCTGCGGGCATCGGCAGGATATTCCCAGATGCTTTCGATCTTTTCCTTCAGTTTTCTCATGTACCCTGCATAGCGGTATTCCTTGGTATCGAAGGTGATCGCCTCATCTTTTTTTCCCTTGACGCCGCCGGGACCCTTGTCTGCAGCATCACCTATGATCTTTCTGTCGAACAGCTTTTCCCTGGTGCTGCGGGGCATACCAGTCGGGGTACGGCTTTCTTCAAACCCCGGCTTGTCGGAGAGTTCTCCGGGGGTCCCTTCGCTGCCGCCGCCTTTTTTCGGCCGGGGCGTCATGCCTTCGGGCAGCGGTTTTCCCACTTCCTTGCCCATATCCGGAACTATCGGTTTATCCGGTGAGGGAAGCACTTTTGGCGGTATGGGCGTTATCCGGCGCTGCGGGGGCGGGGCGGGTCTTTGGGGCACCGAGGGAGGGACCGGAACAGGCTTTGCTGCCGGCGGGGGCACGATAACCGGCTTTACTGCCTCCTCTGGTGTGACGAGCCGGGTAAGGAATTCCTTCGGTTTCTTCAACTCCGGTGCAGGAAGAAAATAGACAGCGATCAACATGAGCAGATGAACAACAACGGAGACAACAACAAACGTTTTTATGTTCAGGGCTTCATTTTTTTCGAGCATGGTCTCTCAATAGTATAAACCGCTCCGGCAGAATTTCACATGCAATCCCGGATCATTACGAATCCGGGACCGGCTTAGAAGTTCGGCGGGAAGGGACAGTGGATCTTTGCTTTTCTTACGCTGCTTCTGCCTGACAGATAATATGCGGCTATCTTGAAGAAGAAACTGCTCACCGAGCCGGATACGGTGCCGTCCCTGTTCTCTGCCCAGACCATGGTTTTGCGGTTGTTGTTGATGGCGATGATAAGGTAGATATGGCTCGGGCTCATGCCGTCGATGTCCTCCTGGCTCGGGGACGGCAGCCCTTTTTCAAGGCCGAACTGGGTATGCGAATGGAAATCGCCGACGATCTGGAGCCGGTCAAGACGCTCGATGATCGGCTCTATCTTCTTGTGGCTCCGGTCAAGAGAGACAACGCCTTTTGGTTTTCTGTCGGCTGTCTGAAAGCTGAAGGCGTGTTCGACAATAAACCGATCCTCCAGCTTATAGCCGAGCAGAAAACCAAGGCATTCCTTCTTGTAAACTTCGGCCGAACTCAGTAAAAGATCTATGAATGCATTTTCAGAAAGGTAGACTCTCATGCACTCTTATGCTGCGGCTCGCGCACAGAGAGTACCGGGCATGGAGCGTAGCGAACCACCTGCTCTGCAGTGCTGCCGAAGAGCAGACGGTCAAAGCCGGTTCTGCCGTGGGTTGCAAGCACGATGAGGTCGATCTTATTCGCTTCTGCGAACTTGGTGATCTCTTCATAGGGAGTGCCTTTGAGTACAACATGCTCAAAGTCCTTGAATTTCCGCATCTCGTCGATAAAGGTCTTTTCAAGCTCTTTCCGAGCACTCTTTTCAAGGTCTGCATAGACCTCTTCTGCGGACGTATGCGGCACATACCAACCTGTAGCCTTTGTTATGTCATAGATGACATGTACAATATAGATCTTTGCTCCATGGCGCAATGCAACGTCAACAGCATACGGCAGGGCGTTCTTTGAGCCTTCTGAAAAGTCTGTTGCAAAAAGGATTTTCTTGATCTCCATCTTAAACCTCCCTAAGGTATTTCGCTGCGTCTTCCGGCGATGTCGGCAATATGTAGAGACCTGATCCCCACTCGAAACCTGTGGTCCTCAGGAACCGCGGCATGATCTCGATGTGCCAGTGATAATCCTCACCGAGTGTGTGCCAGTGGTCCTTTCGCGTGACCCTGTTCGGTGCGGAATGGATGAAATAATTATACGAAAGATCGGGGAACAGCGCCCGCAGTTTCTTCAGGAATGAAGAGAGGATGAGGGCAACGTCCTCTATCTCGTCGGGACGAATATCCTGGAAGGCACAGTTGTGCCGCTTGGGCAAGATCCAGGTCTCAAAGGGGAATTTCGAGGCATAGGGGCAGAAGGCAATATAGTGTCGCGACTCTATGACGATCCTGTTTTCTGTTCTCATCTCCTCACGCATGATGTCACAGAAGATGCAGCGTTCCTTATACGCAAAGTACTGCTTTGCATGGTCAAACTCTTCCTTTACCCGCTTGGGGATCACTGGCGTGGACGTGAGCTGGGACAGGGGATGACCGGACAGGGCCCCCGCTGATTTCCCGTGATTCTTGTAGATCAGGGTATACCGCAGCCGGAAGTCCTTTTCGAGATCAGCCATGCGGTCCCGGTAGGTCTGTATCACGCGAATCATCTGATCCAGTCCCATGTCCTCAGGCTGAACATGGTGATGCGGTGACTCGATGATGATCTCGCTTGCGCCAATGCTGTTCATCTTGTCATACATGCCCTCTCCCCTTCTGCCGAGGTCGCCTTCCACCGTGAAGACAGGATCGAAGCTGGCAATGACCCTTGTCGACCATTTCCGCGCAGGGTCTGCCAAGGATGCAGGGGACATGCGCGTAATCTCCATTGGCGTTTCGGATTCCCTCCCGGCACAGAGCATACAGCTGTTTTCCTTTGCGGTTTCCCGGGAATTCTCCCCGATGTAAGCCGAAGGAGGCAGTGATTCGCCGAGCACCGCTATCCACCTTCCCACCAGGGGATCTTTTCTCAGTTCATTGATGACGGTTTTTTTCATACAGTATCTTCAGTCCCTCCAATGTCAGATCAGGTCTGACCAGATGCGGTCTCTGCATGAATGCCTTGACCAGCAGGCAATTGCCGCCGGTGAGGATTACGGCATACGATGCTCCGGTCTCGTTCTCTATCTCCGCCACAATGCGCTCGACAGCTCCTGCGGTGCCGATGAACACTCCGGAGAGGATGCATCCGGCCGTATCTCTGCCGAGCGCTGTTTCCGGTTGCACGACTTCAACCTCTCGAAGCTTTGATGTCTTCATGCCGAGCGCCTCGTTCATAAGACGGATACCCGGCATAATAGCCCCTCCAAGATAATCTCCGTAACCGTCAATGACGGTGATCGTTGTCGCGGTCCCGAAATCTATCACCGCGACCGGCCTCTGGACGAGGGCATACGCAGCAATGGCATTCGCTATCCTGTCAGTGCCTAGCTCTTCAGGATGCGGTATCCGGAACCTGATCCCCGAAAGCCGGTGATCGACCACCAGGGTCGAACCTGTTGTCTGCCCGGGCAGCCCTTCAATTGCCTCAGTCAGTGTCTTGGTGTGGCTCGAAACCACAGAAGATATTATACTGGCACCTTCGCCTTTTTCTATATTATTTTCTTTTATGAAGGCATGCAACCGTTGCCGGTATTCCTCAGGGCTTTTGAGCGGAAGCGTCGGTATTCTCTGGACTGAGAGCCCTGTGGAGGTAAAATATCCTATAGTTATAAATGAATTTCCTATGTCTGTTGCAATTATCACAATATTTGTATCATAAATTTCAACGTTGTAATAATCATAACAATTGTTTCCGTATCTGCTATCTCAGAAAGGTAATATCTCCGGCGCTGATATTCCTGAGCTCTCCTGAAAGCATTTTCAGTTGCAGCATGCCGTTGTCATCAATATCTTCTGCAATGCCGGACATGGTCGTATTACCGATGGCGATCCTTACTTTCCTGCCGAGGGTGGAGGAATCTTTTCGCCATGCATGAAGAAGCGGTCTTTTCCCTTCTTTTGTCAGAATACCATACCAATGTTCGAACTCTCTGAGCAGTTCGATGATGATATCGTTTCTCGCTATGGCATGTCCGGCACCCGATCTCAGGGAAGTTGCGATATTGCGGAGTTCCTCCGGAAAGTCGGCAGGCCGTATATTGACGTTGATGCCGATGCCAATGACGGCAAGGTTTATTCGGTCGGGATCAGCGCGCACCTCGGTCAGTATGCCTCCCAGTTTCTTATCGGCGAGCATGAGGTCGTTGGGCCATTTGATCGTGACCGGGATATTCCCGGTCTTTTGGATGGTGCGGGCTCCCGCAACTGCGGCGAGGACTGTGAGCATGGTCACATCCCGCGGTGCAAGCTTAGGCCTGATAACCAGGCTCATATAGATGTTCTTTCCGCCGGGGGACTCCCATCTTCGGCCGAGCCTTCCCTTGCCGCGCGTCTGCCTGTCCGCAATAATCACCGTACCGGGGGTTATGCTTTCCTTTGCTGCGAGGGACATGGCGAGGTCGTTCGTAGAGTCAACAGTATCACGGACCAGAATCTCCTTCCAGAGAGCTCCTTTGACCCGGGGAAGGAGATAATCAGCAGCAAGGTCGGGAGCGCTGATCAGGCGATAACCTTTCGACGGTACTGCCTCGATCACAAAGCCTTTTTGGCGCAG
>DKBO01000058.1 GCA_002448975.1 Nitrospiraceae bacterium UBA6898 | reverse complement strand
TCGAGGTCGGCACCTTCACCGGCTACTCGGCCCTTGCCATGGGAGAGGTCCTGCCGGAAAAGGGCAGAATTCTGACGATCGAGCACAACCCCGATCACGCAAAGATGGCCCGGGAGTTCTTCGCACGGAGCAGCAGCAGGTCAAAGATCACCCTGCGTTTGGGAGAGGCCCGGGAGATCCTGAAGAGTCTGCCCGATGCAGAGACCGACCTGGTATTCATCGACGCTGACAAACAGAACTACACTGCCTATTACCGGGAATCCATGCGCATCTTGCGGAACAACGGATTGATACTTGCCGACAATGCCCTGTGGTACGGCAGGATATTTGATCCGCAGGATGAGGAAAGCCGGGCCATGGCAGACTTCAACGAACTGGTGAATGCGGACAAACAAGCCGAGAAGCTGTTCCTTACCATCCGCGACGGTATCTATGTGATACGCAAACGCGGAGACGCAACGGGGTAGACTAGGGATCATTGGCTCCCTTTGTGCATCAGGAGCAAGCGCTTTCGAAGCATCATAGCGCACAATGCGTAGAAGTGTGAGAGAATATATGCATGGAGTATGGAGCATCAGGCAAAGATTATGAAAGTACGAACATGATCATGCTGCTCCCGGTCAACTAGACCTGGATGCGAAGGCCGAGGCTGCTTCCACGGCGAGCTGATGCTGCCCTCAGGAATTAGTATGTGTGTGACACATACGATTTAGGAGCCCTGCTATGGGAAAAATGAAAGCATCTACCCATATCAGAATCAGAGCATTTTCTGAAGAACAGATAATCATTTCAACAGGTTGCAGCTGTTGGGCTGCAAAGGAACATTGATCGGTCCGAAGGAGGAGGAGGAGATATGAAAAGAGCCGTATTGCTGGCAGTGCTTGGGGTTATCACAGTGTTCGTTGCATGCACGAACGTGCAGAGCGCCAAAGATGCGCCTCGCATTTCGAAGGAAGAACTGAGAGCGAAACTTGGTTCACCCGATCTGGTCCTGATCGATGTGAGGACCAGGAAAGACTGGGATATGAGCAGCGACAAGATTACCGGGGCCATCCGGATGGACCCTGAGGCCCTTGATGATTGGGCCGGAACCTTGGCAAAGGAGAAGGAGATCATCCTTTACTGCGCCTGACTGAACGAAGGTACAAGCGCCCGTGTGGCGGAAAAGCTGATCGAGAAAGGATATAACGCGAAGGCCCTTAAGGGTGGATGGAAAGAATGGCTTGGGGCAAAATACCCGGTCGAGAAGAAGTAATTAAGGGACACAGCCCCATTTTAAGAAAAATTATCAATATTTTAAGAGGTTGCCGCAGAATCTCTGTAATTGTAGAGGGCGGGGTTCCATAGTCTCACCTTCAGACAGATTCGGGGCTTACCTGCCCCGGAGATTTGGATCATCACTGATGGATCTTCTACGGCCTTCGCGCAGGAAGCGGCATGCTCTTCTGCTACAATAAAGTTATGGCTCCCGCTGCCCATGAGATCTACCGGTTCCTGCCAAAGATCGACTGCGGGCAGTGTCCTGCCAAGTCCTGCATGGCCCTTGCGAAGGAAGTGGCTGAGGACCACGGCAAGCTTTCAGAATGCGTCCGTCTGACGCCCTACGGCCTCATGCTGATCGAGGGGCTATTCTCTCAGGGCAGGTAAAAGTGTGCCGCGCCGGGCTGCTCATAACGGCCTGCTTAACAGAGGCGGTGCAAAGGCCCGTTCCTATTATTTGGACTTTTTTGTCCTGACGGTCTTTTTGGGCTCATGCCGGCGTACATCTGACCGCGGAACATGCTTCTTTACTGCAGCCGCCTCAGTATCTGCTGCATGCCTGTCCATTTCACGAGCCTGCATGATACGTTCTGCCTCAAGCCAGTGCTCGATCTCCCTGCCGTGACACCGACCGCTTTTTTCGAAGAGCTCGTAGGCAAGTTTCTGGATATCCCTGTGTCTTTTCATGATAACCTCCAACCCGCAACTGCCCTCGTGGAGAAGAGACCGCTTTCCTCAGGCAGCAGCAGCCTTATTTAATTTATCTTTTCCTGTCCCTGTTGTTTCAGCGCCAAAGAACTGCAGCGCCCCTGAACCGCACGCAGCGAAAACCGGTTCGCCATAAAAGTATAGCAGATAATTGACCATATCCTCTACAGGGCGCATGTGCAGAGAAACAGTTAGAACAGGCTCAGACCTTCATCTTTTTCGCTATATAGACGCGCAGAGGACACTGACAAAAATGCCTGTTTCCGTAGACCGTCGCAAAGAATTTGCACTTCCGCGGATTATTTTCAAGGCAGATGAGATACGAATCCAGACCAATATCTTCGGCCCTGCAAAGATCTTTTAACCCTGAGGTATAACAAGCAAAATCCTTTGAGCATTGCAGGCCGTTAAGAATCTTCTGTATCTCTTTTTTCTGCTTTTCATCCATGAGCGTAGTATCAGGCGGGATGTACTATATGACAATAATATGAGAAAATGCAAATTTTGTATCGCGGCGGTGCTCCCGCGGTATAAAGCACAGAAGAACGCGCCGAACATATCATTTTTGCTCTTTTCAGCTCAATCCGGTCTCCTTTACGACGAAGAGTCTGTCCCTTGCGATCTTCTTATCTCCCATGACCTTCAGGGCTGTCAGTCCCATCCCTTTGGTCACGCATATCAAAAGCACTCCCTGAGGCGGGGGGCCAGCTCCTCCGGCGGTATAATGATAAGCTCGGTCTGGAGGAGTTTCTGCAGGAAATAGTCGTCGTTGCGGTAGTTCGGATAAAGGTTCTGCCTGCTTATGATCTTGATAATACAACGGGAGCCGGTGAAGGGACTGCCTTCCCTGGCCGAATAGACGGCAAAGTTAAAGCTTAGGTGGCCGAGGGAAGCGTAAAGGCTGAGCACACGCGATATTCCGTAGGAGAGATCAATGATATCCATTGAGGTCAGACTGCCGAAATCAACGGATGTTTCGTGGACTGCCATGAATTCATTGCAGCCCAGCGGTGAAAAGGGCGCCATCCAGTGCCACAGCCCTTTTCCGGCAACGTAGCGCGGACCGTTCATTTCCTCACGGACCAGGTCGCTGAAAAAGGCGGTCCTGTTCTTTGCGTAATAGGCATGCTGGGCCCCGAGGAGCCGACCGTGATAGGAATAGGGAGCCGGGGTGACGAGCATCTGGATGTGCGGGTGCACGAGACTGGCCCCGGCCGGAAACAGGTAGTTAGCGGTTATCGCGGCAAAGACAGCAGAGGCATCCCGTTCATAGACGATCTTGAGAAATTTCTGCATGGCAGTGAGCCCGTTAGCTATGAGGTCTGGGTGAAACCCCGAAAGAGGGAGGAAATGGGCCTTGCAAAGACAGACGACCGGGTGATGCATGCCAAGAGAAAAGAGATTCGGAAAAAGGATCGCCTCTCCTACCCTGAGGCGACCTTGGGGGAGAAAATCCGCGGTAAAGCGCGGCGTGCCCTTTTCGACTTTTTCTCCGCAGAAGAAACAGGCTTTCTCACTCTCTTCAACGAGACGATGTATGAGGTCAGGGTTGCTGTCCCCGAAGAAGGCCTTTGCCTTGTCCTTGAGATAGGGGTTATAGACGCTGGTATCACCGAGGAGCGGGTCCTTGCGGATTTCCAGTTCATGGCGTTCTTCAGCAAAATCTCTGAGCGGATTATGAAACCGTGCCTCTAAGGGGATGCGCTGAAACCTGATCTTGCTCATGATGCCTCCTTCTCGGTATAGCGACATGCTGGAGTCGCTGCAGACGTGTAATCCCGCATCCGGGATTATCTGATCTTTTCTCCTTCAGCAGCTGACACGGAGAACCATGCCATGCAGTCAAAGGGCAGTTTGTCTGACGCTTGAATTCCTTGCTTTCTGAGCTGGTCATAGAAGGGCAGCTTCCCTGCTGCAAGGACACGGACCTTTTCTACGGAGGAAAGGGTGATATCCTTCTGAAACCCCCTGAACAATTCTTTCAGTTCCAGGTAGATCAGCTCTTTATTGGCAAGGCCTTTCACAAAGCCGTTGATATCACCCTGTTTCGGCCTTCCCTTCCGTGCATCCCATCCGGGAGACTTGTATGCGGCAAGGGCAAGCCGGAGGGGCATCTCGAAAAGGGCTGAACCTTGTTCGGGTACGAGTCCGCCCCAGAAAAGAGTATGGAAGTCAGCTGTGTGGGCATCCCGTGCGAGAAACATGCTGCATATCTCTTTCAGGAGCGAAAGCTGGTACGGGACCGGATCAGGGCATCGGGAGGCGTGCTTCACAACTCCTCTGTTCAGTTCAGCGCTGTATGCCGTCCAGGTGATAGAGCAGCCCCCGGAAGTGATGCTGTAGCGCGTCGCCTTGTCCAGAAGGCTGGATTCGACGGAGACCGTGGCAGCATCTTGGCCTGATGCAACCGTAGGCAGGGTAAGGCAACACCAAGCTGCCAGGCATATGAGCAGCATGGCAAGAGCGCAGACAGGCTTGTGCGCCTGCAGCGGTCTTTTCCGGCACAGCTTATGGTCCCTCCTCAGAAATCCGCACAGATATGGTTCCATAACTCTCCAGGTGTACTATGATTCATTGTAGGATATTTGTCTCGGACAGGCAATGCTCATCAGCAAAGCAGGGATCACGCGGGCAGGTTTGCAACGGGCGTGTCCTTGCTGCGCGGATAAAAAAAATGATGAAATGGCCGGCGATTCATGCGACAATAACATTTAACTTATTAATAGACTGATAAGTAAATCTCACTAAAGGGTACGGACATGGGCACGCAAAAGGATCATAGGAAGAGACGAAACACGGCTGCGAACAGGACCTTCCTCCGGTGAAGCAGACCAGGGATGCATCCCCGAAGCAAGCGGCACAACACGACAGGGACAGCTTCATCCAGGAGATATTTGCAGCTATAGCATCGGAAATCGATTTCCTGAGCTCATTTTTCAGTTTCGGCCTTGACCAGAGGTGGCGGAAACGGCTCGTTGCGCTCCTGGACCTTAAAGGAGATGAGCAGGTCCTGGACGTATGTACCGGCACCGGGAAATTGGCGTTTCTGCTGTCAGGAAAGGTCGGGGAAGGCGGATCGGTCCTGGGCGTCGATTTCAGCAGGGAAATGCTTCACGAAGCAGGCAGGAAGCTTGGCCCCCGGACATCCAGTGTCAGGTTTGCCTATTCCGATGCGAAAGATCTGGACTTTCCGGAAGAGTCTTTCCATGCCGTCACCGTATCCTTCGGCATGAGAAATATTCCGGATACTGCCGCTGCCCTCCGACAGGCCCGGAGGGTACTGAAGCCAGGCGGAAGATTCTGCTGTCTGGAACTTACCCCTCCGACAAACCGCTGGGTCAAACCGCTCTATAGGGTATATTGTTTCAGGATCATGCCGCTTATCGCGATGAAGGTCCTCAAGACAGCGGTTCCATACAATTACCTGCCCAGGTCGATTAAGGCATTCCCTTCTTCCGGCGAGTTTAAGCGCACGCTTGAGGACTGCGGCTTCACGGATGTGACCGTGCATCCGCTGACCCTCGGCATTGCCACCATCTTTGCGGCCCGGAAGGCACAGTGAGTTACGCGTGAAAAGGCAGCATACTGGTTCTCAGCCGGGTAACCGCATGGCAGGGTTCCGCTACAGGAGACGGTTCCTGAAGGGGTTATTCATAGCCCTGAGGATCCTGATCTCCTACAGGATCCTCAGGGCCGTCAACATTTTTCTTCCGCATGAAAGCGCGGAGGTGCGCCTCAGTGCGCTCCACAGAAGGAATGCTGCGCTCATACGGGAAAAGGCCTTGGAGATGAAGGGCGTGATGATCAAGGTCGGCCAGTTCCTGAGCTCGCGGAAGGACTTCCTGCCGGACGAATTTATTGAAGAGCTTTCGCAGTTGCAGGACCAGGTCCCACCCCATGCTTTTGCCGAGATCAAGCAGCGGATAATCGATGAGCTCGGCTCTGCCCCTGAGGAAATCTTCTCCGAGTTCGAGAAAGAACCGATAGCTGCTGCGTCGCTGGGCCAAGTGCATAGGGCTGTGTTGAGGGACGGCCGGGAGGCGGCAGTCAAGGTGCAGTATCCTGGCATAGAAGAGATCATCGAGACGGACATCAGGATGTTCCGGGTACTCATAGGGATCCTGCGCGGCAAAATGGGCTGGATCAACCTGCGGGTGCTCCACGAGGAGTTCTCTAAGATCATACGCGCAGAACTGGATTACGTCCAGGAGGGAAGGAATGCCGAACGGTTCAGGCTGCAGTTCAGCGCAGACGAGCGTGTCGTCATTCCCCGGGTGTACTGGGATTTTTCCCGTGGAAAGGTGCTTACCCTCGAGTTTGTCGGAGGGATCAAGATAACCGAATGCAGTGTAATCAAGGCATCAGGCATGGACTGCCGGACGCTGGTCAGCCTTCTGGTGGAAACCTATGCAAAGATGATCTTTGTCCATGGTTTTTTCCACTGCGATCCCCATCCCGGCAACATTTTTGTGCGTGAAGGGCCGACCGTTGTTTTTGTCGATTTCGGGATGATGCAGCAGATAACCGACGCTACGAGGAGAAACCTGCGGCGGTATGCCAATGCCGTTGTCGAGAACGATGCTGCCGGCATCGTCGAAGCGCTCGAAAAGATGGGGTTCCTGATAGAAGGCGCTGACTAT
>DKBO01000004.1:2743-11826 GCA_002448975.1 Nitrospiraceae bacterium UBA6898 | reverse complement strand
CATGAAAATTGGCGATGCTGTTGATATCTACCTGCCCCGGAATAGCGAATTCCTCCTGCAGGGACCTGAGTGCACTGAATATCCTGCCTGCGACTTTCGTATTGAGCTTGAGATCTGCAGTGGCGTCTCCGGACACAGAAATGCTAACATCGAACTTCCCCCTGCTGAATCGATCCCGGAGAATGTTCCTGAAGGTCATCTCATGCTGGTTCAGAAATGAAGGGGACTTGATGTAGATATCAAGAAACCTCTGGTTCAGGGACCGGATCTCCACCCTGCACCCGGACTCCTCAGCGCTTCCAAAACCTGTCATGCTCTCTGCCATAGCGGTTTAACTATAAACCAGCTTGTNNGAAATCAGATGGCATGGAAGAGGTGGTCAAGGCACGGTCACCGCTGCAAAGGTGCTTGCAGACGCGTGTTTGAGTGGTGGAAGGTACGTGCAGGCCTTTCCCGAATATGGACCTGAAAGGGCCGGCGCTCCCCTGCGCGCGTATAACCGCGTTGCATCAAAGGAACTCAGGATGCACTGTCCCGTTCTCGAACCTGACGTTGTGACGGTCGTTGACGCAACCCTCCTCGACAGCATCAATATTGCGGAAGGTGCCAAGGACAATACGGCATTTGTCATAAACACCACAAAGGACCCCAAGGAAATACGGGCAAAGCTGAAGGCAGGGCCAAAGCAGCGGGTAGTCACGGTCGACGCGACCAAGATAGCCCTTGACTGTTTTGGCAGGGCGATGCCGAACTCACCCATGCTCGGTGCGGTATGCAAGGTGACCGGTCTGATATCGATCGACCACCTTCTTGACGACGTCAGGAAGAGCTTCGGCAAGAAGTTCTCCCAGAAGATCATAGACGGTAACCTCGAGGCTACAAAAAGAGGATATGAGGAGGTTAAAGAAGGATGAAACCAAAAGGATGGAAAGACCTGCCGCCAGGGTCTGTTGTGCTCGAGGGCGGCAGCGCGGCAAAGTTCAAGACAGGCTCCTGGCGGGCCTTCAGACCGATATGGAAAGAAGAGAACTGCATCCAGTGCCTGTTCTGTTGGATCTACTGCCCTGACATGGCAGTGAAGGTCAAGGACGGCAAGCGGGGTGATTTCGACTATGACTATTGCAAGGGATGCGGCATCTGCGCCCTGGAATGTCCCGGCAAGAAAGGCCAGAAGGCCATTGTTATGACAGAGGAGGGCAAATAGATGGCTAAAGTGGTAGCAGTTACCGGAAATGAGGCGTGCGCAAATGCGCTGCGCCAGGTGAATCCCGATGTCTGCGGTATATATCCGATCACGCCCCAGACTGACATGATGCAGCGGTTCGCATCGTACATCGCCGATGGGAAGGTCGATACGGAATCGATCCTCGTTGAGAGCGAACACAGCTCCATGTCTGCCTGCATCGGTGCGGCAGCCGCGGGTGGCAGGGTTGTGACAGCGACATCGTCACAGGGGCTTGCGCTGATGTGGGAAATGCTCCATATTGCATCCGGCGACAGGCTTCCGATAATCATGCCGGTCGTCAACCGCGCACTTTCCGCGCCGCTGAACATCCACGGCGACCATTCAGATGCCATGGGCGCACGTGACACGGGCTGGATCCAGTTATGGTCGGAGAACGGCCAGGAGGCTTACGATAATACTATTCAGGCGTTCAGAATCGGTGAACACATGGACATTAGGCTGCCGGTCATGGTCTGTCTTGACGGCTTCATCATCAGCCACTCGATCGAGCGAATGGAATACCTTGAAGACCAGGAGGTCAAGGACTTTGTCGGTCCCTTCAAGAACTTCCTGCCTCTCCTGGACCTCGACAAACCAAAGAGCTACGGTCCGCTCATTCTTACCGACCTGTATCATGAATACAAACGTGCGCAGCATGAAGTCATGACCAAGGTGAAGGATGTGGTTCTCGATGTGGCGAAAGATTTCGAGAAACTGAGCGGCAGAAAATACGGTATTTTCGAGACCTACCGGCTCGAGGATGCCGACATTGCAATCGTCATTCTGAATTCTGCTGCGGGAACGACGAAGGATGTTATCGATGAGTTCAGGAATAAGGGTATCGAAGCCGGGCTTCTTAAGCCGAGACTCTTCAGGCCCTTTCCCTTTGAAGAGGTAGCTGAGGCATTGAAGCATGTCAAGGCTGTCTGTGTCATGGACAGGGCAGACTCGTTCGGCGGCTACGGTCCGCTCTTCATGGAAGTGGCCTCAGCACTCTACCCGCTTGAAAGGAAGCCGCTTCTCTTGAACAAAGTTTACGGCCTCGGCGGAAGGGATTATCTTCCTTCCCATGCAGCTCAGGTGCTCACCGAGCTTCACGAGATCTCCAGGAGCGGCAAGGTCAACGTGCTCAAAGAATACATAGGAGTGAGGGAATAACATGGCGACAACACTTACCTTAAAAGAGCTTTCCAAGAAAGAAGACCGTTTCACGCATGGACACAGGATGTGCTCAGGCTGCGGAGCACCGATCGTCGTCAAGATTGCGCTTATGGCAACTGACTACCCTGTCGTCATCTCGAATGCAACAGGATGTCTTGAGGTCTCATCCTGCATATCCGAATTCACCGCCTGGAATGTACCCTGGATACATACCGCCTTTGAGAATGCGGCGGCAACGCTATCCGGCGTGGAAACCATGTACCGCTCTCTCAAGAAGCAGGGCAAGTTTGACCGGGAAGTAAAGTTCATCGCCTTTGGCGGCGACGGTGGCACCTATGATATCGGCTTTCAGAGTCTTTCCGGTGCCATGGAGCGCGGTCATGACATGATCTACATCTGCTATGACAACGGTGCGTACATGAACACCGGCATTCAGCGTTCAAGCGCGACGCCGCTCGGCGCTGATACGACCACCTGCCCTGCCGGCTCGGTCATACCGGGCAAGCTGCGGTCGAGAAAAAACCTTACGAAGATCATGGCTGCCCATAATATCCCCTATGTTGCCCAGGCATCTCCTTCGCACTGGCAGGATCTTGCGAAGAAGATCCAGAAGGCGCATGAGATCAAGGGTCCGAAGTTCATCAATGTGATCGCACCCTGCAACCGCGGCTGGAGATCAAAGACCAATGATGCCATCATGCTCAGCAGGCTCGCGGTCAATACCTGCTACTGGCCGCTGTATGAGATCGAGAATGGCACGACCAAAATTACGGTCACACCGAAGCAGAAGCTGCCGATCGTTGACTTCCTCAAGCCCCAGGGCAGGTTCAAGCATCTTTTCTCTCCGGAAAATGAAGGCCTGCTCACGCAGGTGCAGGATGAAATAGACCGGGAGTGGGAAAAATTGCTGAAAGAGGCAAAAACAGATTGATTAAAGCCACCCATTGTGATATTTTTTAAGGTGTTATGAGCTCAGATCTTGTCATGTACGAAGAGGAGTTCCGGATGATCGACGAGGAACTCCAGAGGCTCTTTCACCAGGCGAGCGCCAAGGTCGTCTTTCTTGTAGACAAGAACGGTCAGCTGATCGCATCCGCCGGTGAAACCCGCGATATAGACACCACATCGCTAGCCTCCCTTACCGCAGGAAACATCGCCGCGACAGGCGGGATAGCCCGCCTGCTCGGTGAAAAGGAATTCACGATCCTTTTTCACGAAGGGGAAAAAGATAATATTCATATTTCGCTCATCGGTCAGCGGGTGATTCTTGTCGTCATATTTGACAAGCGGTCATCGCTCGGCCTTGTCAGACTGCGCGTCAAAAAAGCATCTGAGGCACTGGTGAGGATCTTTCATGAAATCACGAGCAAGGCTGATAAGGAAAAAAGCGAAGGCAAGCTCGATGAATCCCCCTTTGCTGAGATCAGCGATGAGGATATAGACAATCTCTTCAAGTAGGTGCGCTAACTAAGTGTCCTTTATTAACTATTCTTCCCGCGAGATAAACTGTAAGATCGTCTATTATGGCCCGGGTCTCTGCGGCAAGACGACCAATCTGCAGTATGTCTACAAAAAAACGAACCCGGAACAGAAGGGAAAGCTCATTTCGCTTGCTACCGAGACGGAGCGGACACTTTTCTTCGACTTCCTTCCCCTTGCTCTGGGAGATATCAAGGGTTTCAAAGTACGTTTTCACCTCTACACCGTACCCGGCCAGGTCTTCTATGCCGCGAGCAGGAAGCTCATTCTGAAAGGCGTTGACGGCGTTGTCTTTGTTGCTGACAGCCAGATCGAACGGATGGAGGCGAATATTGAGAGCCTTGATGACCTGAGGATAAACCTTGCGGAGCAGGGCTATGAACTCGACAAGCTCCCCTATACGATCCAGCACAACAAGCGCGATCTTTCGAATGTTGCACCTCTGGAAAACATGAACAAGCTGCTGAATTCCCGCAAGGTACCCTGGTTCGAGGGTTGCGCGGTTACCGGCGTGGGCGTCTTCGAAACACTAAAGAACGTCGCCAAGCAGGTCCTTATCGAACTGAAGAAGCATTACTAGACGTTCTCATCCACCCTGCAATCTCTTCTGCAAGATCGGCCAGGGTATCGTCACGCGCGCCGAAGACCACACAGACATCATATCCTTCCAGATGCGCAAATACGTCCTTCCGTTCATGCAGGCAGACAGCCTTGCGGCCTGACGCCTTCACAGGAGCGGCAATATCATCACTGGAAATGTCCTTCGCCGCAGTCCCGCCGGCATAGTAGATCGGCAGAAGTACCAGCAGGTCACCCTCTCTCAGGCCCTCCGTGAATGCTGCAACATATTCGTCTTTCATAAGGCGTGTCGGTCCGAATCCGTGAGGCTGGAAAATATAGCAAATCCTGTCCCGTGTTGCCTGCATGGCCTGCATCAGGCTCCGGATCTTGTGCGGATTATGGGCGTAGTCGTCGACAACGAGACGCCTGTCATCTTGCAGATGAATATCGAACCTCCTCTCGATTCCGATAAATTCGGGAAGTACATCAGCAATCCTCTGCAGGGGCACGCCTTCCTCTGAAAGAAAGGCTATGCAGGCGATGGCATTGTACAGATTGTGTCTGCCGGGAAGGGAAAGCAGAAATTCCTGTCCGCAGACGCTGAAAGAAGTCTTCAGCGGATAATATCTGATCTCCGCCGCCTGATAGGCAGATACCATATCGAGGGAGAACTGCACGGCATTCCTGATGTTGCAGGCAGCAAGATTTCCGTCATCTGCATTGAGATACACGGTGCCCACGGTCTTTGCGGAAAGCACCTCAAACATCCTTGCCGTCTCTTCTATGGCATGGTGGTCAAGATCAAGGTTCAGGAGTATCGTATGCTGCGGTTCATAATCAACGATCGTCCCGTCTGATTCGCAGGCCTCGATCACAAGATAATCAGAACTGCCTGTCAGATAGTTGCCAGGATTGTTTTCGCTCTTGAACTGCTTTACCCTTCCCCCTCCAATAAAGTTGGGAGACATGTCGAGCCGCTGCATCAGAAAGGCGAGCATGCCTGAGGTCGTGGACTTGCCGCTCGTGCCGGCGACTGCGATAGTCCGGTACGCTGATACGATCTCGGCGAGGAATTCGGGCCGGGTCATTACCAAAACACCAGCTGCTTCCGCTGATACTACATCCGGGTTTGACCCCTCGACTGCCGTACTGAAGACGGCAAGGTCAAAGGACCGATCAATACCGCTGCCGTCCTGCGGCACGATATTGACGCCGTTCATCTGCAGCCTCAGCCTCACCGGGTGCGCAGGACGTAAATCAAAGAGACGGTCTGATCCGAACACTGCATGACCTTTTTCTGCCATGAAGCCGGCGATTGCAGAAACGCCGCTGCCGCCTATGCCGGAAAAGAAGATTTTCACTCTGGATGTCGTCTACTGCCGCCGGACAATGGTCTTGAAGCCCTTCGTTCTGAGCGACTCCGTCACTTCGCGCGCTTTGTCATAGCTCGCAGCAGTCCCAGCAGTGACCCTGTAGAGGTTCTTCTTGCCGGAGCTCTCCACCTTCTTTACGGTGGCTGCATATCCGGCCTTCCGTATTTTTGCGGCAAGTGCATCGGCATTAGCCTTGCTCTCGAAGACCCCCGCCTGAACAGCGTATGAACCCGCGGACATATTACCCTCAGCAATCTCCTTCTGTAGCGACTCCTTCTGTGCCCCGGCAGGTCTTGCAGCAGTTTTTTTCACTGCAGGCGTCGGTTTCTGACGCAGTGATTCTGCCTGTTCTGCTGTGCCGGGAGCCGGCGGCTCCTGCTTTACCCGTATCTCCGGAATGACTTTCTGATTTCCTGCAGGAGCTTCGGGAGGTTCAGGTACAACCGTTGCAGGACCGGGAAGGACCTTCGTAACCTCCTTCCGGGCAGGTATCTGCTTATTCCCTGCCGTAAAGAACAGATATCCCCCGACCCCCAGCACAATACCAACCACAACCGAGACCCCGACAAGGAGTCCGCGTCTGACAGGGGTGGGAGAGACTTCCTCGGTCACGGGATCGTAATCACCGGAAGAGTCATCCGCAATGGTATGTACTTCCGGTTCACCGTCATGGTCATCTCCTGATGATGCGGGGACATTGGAAAACAGGTCCCGTTCTTCCCGGGCGTCGTCTTTTCGTGCGTAATGACGCACCCTTGGCGAGGTATCTTTCTCTTCTTCATCTTCCGGCACCCTGACAGGTCCGGGGGCCTCACCGTTCTCATGCTCCCCATCGTACCGGTGACTATCGAGTCCGTCTTCTGCTGCGGGGGTAAACAGGGTATCTTCCGCCTCTTCATAAGTATCGATTATGATGACCGGCTCGATCTCCTCATCTTGAAGGTCAGGGCTTGTCAATCCCATCCCGCTGCGCTCCTCTGCTGTCTCCCCGAGCACCGCTTTCGTCTTTGCGATGATCTCATGGGTATGCAGCGGTCTGACAAGGATATCCACAATCCCGATCGCTGCGGTATATTTTGGATCAAGCTCTCCCTGCTGAGCTATGATCATGATGACGGGCACGCTCTTCAGTGCCGGGACACTATGGATTGTCTTGCTGAGCTTCAGTCCGTCAATGCCGGGAAGCAGAAGCTTGAGGAAGATCAGGTCGGGAAGAAGCCTTTGTGCTGTTTCAAACCCGTTCCGTGCATCCTGCGTCGTCGTGACTTCAAAACCCTGCCGTTCAAGGGTCTGTGCTATCAGTTCGCATGCTGCAGCATCCTCATCAATGACAAGAACTTTGTTTCTCTGTGCCATAGTTTTGTCTACCCCCTGTTGTCCAGTTTCCTCAGCTGCAGATCTGCATCAGCTATCTTTCCCTGCGGATTGTAAAGGGTCATCGCAATAATACTACCGGCAGCGACAGGTGTGATCCCGTGGTACCGCAGATATCTTGCAAACACGGATTCCTGCAGGATCTCCATAAACTGACCCAGACCGCATTTCAGAGCCACAAAATATATGGCGAACACAATAAAGATCAACTTCAGGAACTGCGTGATGCTCATCTCCTGTTTCGCAAGGGCCTGCAATTCCTTTTTCCGTCTGCCGAACAGACAGCTTACGCATTCTTTCGTGCCGGAGACAGGGTGTTTTCTGCAGAGAGGTCCTTTCTTGCAATGCGGACAGACAAAGCCTTCCTCCGGATGCAGAGAGACTTCGCAGACCGGACATTGTGACAGGTCCTTTTTGTTTTCTCCGAAATTCTCCTTGCGTTCCGGCTTTTGCATATGATCATGTCCCCCGTGTTATAACGGGCTCTTCCGTCTTCGCAGACCTGAAGTCTTTCTGCCTCCGGATGATATCATACACCCGTGCCTCCTGCGGAACATTCATGACTATGATATCCTCATTCCTTGCCGAATGAAGATGGTTCCCTTCTCCGTCTTTCATGTTTTTGGCCGTAAAAAGTCGCTCTTCAATACCGGGAGAGAGGAACTCAATGAGGTCATGGTCATCCAGCCTGTTCCGCAATGCCACCGTGGCGACTTCTCCCTGCTTTGCAAGGATGATCCCGACAAGCTCATGGCTCATCCGGTAGCTCTCACCGTCGAAGTTATAGTCCTGGTCAGGCTGTTTGCCGAAGAACATGCCGGTGGTGTATCCCCTGCTGCTGAACATGGCAAGCTCTCTGATCCATCGGGGGTCAACAGCATATTCCCGGCCTTCAGCGATCGTATCACATGCCTCCCGGTAGGCCTTCACGACGCCGGCTACGTAGTTGATCCCCTTCATCCGGCCCTCGATCTTGAAACTGTCGACGCCGGCATGAGCAAGCTGGTCAAGGTGTTCTATCAAGCAAAGGTCACGGGTGCTCAGGATATAGGTACCGCGGTCGTCCTCAAAGACCGGGAGATACTCACCCCGCCGTTTCTCTTCCATCAGCGTATAATTCCAGCGGCAGGAATTGGTGCATTCGCCAGTATTTGCACTCCGCGAAGCAAGAAAACTGCTGATGTAGCACCTGCCGGAATAGGACAGACAGAGAGAACCATGCACAAAAGTCTCAAGCTCAACAGATACCCGGCTGCGGACCTCGCGTATTTCATCGATCGACAGCTCACGGGCGAGTACAAGTCTTCGTGCCCCCATGTCCTGCCAGAAACGCGCAGCTTCTGCATTCGTGATATTGGCCTGGGTACTGATATGGATATCCATGTCAGGGGCTTTTTTCCTGCAGATCATGAAAATGCCCGGATCGGAGATGATGACGGCATCCGGCCTGACGTCGTGCAGGAACTCCATATGCTCCTCGATATCCCGCATGTCACGGTTGTGGGGAAAGATGTTTGCCGTTACGTAGGCTTTCCCGCCCTGTCCCTGCACGTAGCGCACGGCAACCCGCAGTTCTTCTCCCTGGAAATTGCCTGCCTTGCCTCTCAGGCTGAAGCGGGAGTCACCGAGATACACGGCGTCAGCCCCGTAATGAATCGCGGTCCTGAGCTTCTCAAAATCCCCGGCAGGTGCAAGCAACTCAGGCCGCCTCATGCACCAGTCCTTTCCGCAGCATGCGCTTTCTTATAACGTTTGATCTCATGACAGGCAATCCTGTCACACCGCTCATTCTCGGCATGCCCATTGTGCCCTCTGACCCAGTGCCACTCGATCTCATGCGGTTCAGCAGTCCTCAGAAGCCGTTCCCACAGGTCCCTGTTCAGCACATCCTTCTTCTGCGAGTTCTTCCA
>DKBO01000004.1:0-2697 GCA_002448975.1 Nitrospiraceae bacterium UBA6898 | reverse complement strand
ACCTATATTACCTTTTTTTATTCCTGCTTTTCCAAATATGGCTCGGCTTTGACATATTCATATGCTTACTTTATTCTAAGTCATGGCTGAAGAATGGATCACCCTGCGTATTACCCATGATCAGCTCGAAGCAGAAATGATCAAGGACCTGCTCGAAAGCGGGGATATCCCTGTCGTGCTTCGCTCCGCAAAAGTTAGCCCCTACCCGGTCAACATCGGAAAGATGGGAGAGATCAAGATTCTGATACGGGACACGGATAAAGAAGCAGCAGAAGAAGTCCTCACAAAGTTCCGTGAGGCATCCGAAGAGCCCCAGGAGCATGAGCAATAATCATGGCCGGCAGTCTTGACGAACTCAGGAAAAAGGTCTTTTTCGATATGCTCAACCTTGCCGGCAGGGTATTTGTCGCTGTGGGGTATGGAGATGATGTCGTCATCGGCAAGAGGGGTTTCCTGCCCCAGGAAAAGGAAAAAGGCATAATCCTTGTCTTTAATCAAAAAATGAACTTCACTTGGGATGAGGAAGGCATCACCGCAACCCTTGTCTTCGGCACAACACCGGAGAAATGCTCTATCCCGCAGGACAGGATCATGACCATTTTCTCTCCGGAGCTCAATGCCCAATTTTCCACATTCCCGCAGAATGGGGCGAGTGGTCAGCATGCAGGGAAAGAAGAAAGCGAAAAACCTGCAGCTGATGAAAAAGTGATCAAGGTAGACTTCGGCAAAAAGAAACCGTAACGAAGTCTGTCCGACTGTTGATGCAGATTGCGTATAGCACCTCCATAAGCCGCACCGCTGCACGAAAAAATTCAAAGGATTATCAATAAGGAATAACAAAAAGGTCAGCAGGAACGTTACGCGATTCGGCGGAACGATGCGGTATGCCGCCTTCTATGGCCGTATCTCAACAACCGTACCATTTGGCGCTAACTTCTCAATTTCCTCTATTTCTTCGTCTGTAACGGCAATACACCCTTTTGTCCAGTCAACCTCTCTGTGAAGCTCACCAACCCACGAGAAACCATTCTTNNATCATGATGTCTCCGCCCGGAGAAACACCAAGTTCTTTTGCCCGCTTTTTGTCTTTCTCGTTTGGATAGGAAATATGAAGAGACAGGTGATAACGGCTGTCCCTGTTTCTAGAATCGATAATGTAGGTTCCCTCCGGGGTTTTGTTATCACCTTGCCGTTCTTTTGGACCATTCGGGTTTCCCCCCAATGCTATTTTGTAGATCTTGAGCACCTTGCCCTTTAAGATCAAGGTCAATCGTCGTTCTTTCTTTTCTATCAGGATTTTATCTGCCGGCCCCTTCTGGAGTAAAAAAACCTCTTTTTGCAGGGTAATAATCTCATTCTCTTTGCTCGTAACCTCTTGTTCAAGCGCTGCTATTTTTTTTTGCAGGGTAATGATCTCATTCCCCCTGCTTGAAACCTCTTGTTGGAGATTCTCGATCTGTGTTTGCAGCACAGCAATCGTCTTATCCTTGACAATGACATTATTGATCTGAAATATCATCATCTCACTGTCCTTCCTGTACCCACTTCCCGGATAATCCGTTATGAGCTTCTGAAAACATTCCAGTGATTTCTGATAATCTCTTTGCTCATTCCCAGGATACGCATAAACAATACCCATTTCGAAAAGAACCCTGTCTCCCGCCGCGGGATATTTTTCAATAATCTGCTCATATTTGCTCAGAGAGGCCTTGTAGCTTCCCTGGCTGAAAAGATCATACGCTTCTTTGAGAGTTGACTTGGCCTGAGATTCCTCATTCAAGTGACCGCATCCGCATAGGAGAATCGGCGCTAGTATGATGCAGACAAAGAATACGTTTAGACGCTCACCTATCCTGCTTTGCTTTCTACCCATATGACGCCTTTGTGTTCGTTAATGATATGTTTGATAATCGCAGAAGCATTCCCCTTCCTTATATAGCGAAAACGTGTGCCACATTATAAGTTAAATTCTGCATTTTTTATCACCATGTGAAATGTTGCAGAAACTCTTTCAGGCTCATCCGTCAAAAACAGATCCAGGCTGTGCAAGATTTGTAATGTTACAATTGGGAAGATCCCTTGAATGGTCCAGACAGGCCTGATTGATGGAGGCATAAGGAGGTGGCAGGGTTTTGAGACCCTGCCACTTCCTTTCCGTAGCACGAACGGCAATGGTAACAACTCTCCATACCATTGACTTACTTCTTCATTGATTTTTTGAAACGCTCCTCATCCTGCTTCGCTTTTTCCTCTGCAATCTTCGCCTTTTCCTCTGCCGCCTGCGCCCTTTCCTCTGCCGCCTTTGCACTTTCTACAGCTTTTTCAGCACGGGCTGCGGCCTCATTTGCCTTTATCGTGGCCGCATCGGCAGCTGCCTTGGCTTTCTGTGCATCCTGCGCTGCCTGATCAGCTTTCGCACCAGTCTGCATTTGATCCGACTGAACTTTCTCGAGGTCGCCCCTTGTTGCACAACCCACCAAAGCAACAGCAAGAACCAGCATCATTGAGATCACCAAAAGATTCTTTTTCATCGTCTCATCACCTCCTTTCTCTCGACTATTTCTTCTTGACCGGTTCAATCAATATACCATCTATTTCCAAATCAATCTTCAAGCGTTTGATTGCATCTTTGGCCTCACGGATATCATTGAACGGGCCAGCGACAACACGGTAGCTATCGCTCTTTGATAACACCCT
>DKBO01000109.1 GCA_002448975.1 Nitrospiraceae bacterium UBA6898 | reverse complement strand
ATGGTCGGCATGCCGAAGGTCATCGAGAAGATCAAGGCGAAGAACCCCAACTGCATGATCATGATCGGCGGCGCGCCCACGTCCAAGGACCTTGCGGACAAGTGGGGTGCGGACGGCTATGCAGAGGATGCAAGTAACGCCCTCAAGGAAGCGATAAAGATGGTCGCGTTCCTGAAGAAACTGAGGGACGAAAAGGCCGCAAAGCAGTAAGCCGTGAATGCTGACCTGCTCAAGCAGCACCTGAAGAGGGAAGGCGCGACACTTGTCGGCATCGGCGACATATCCGAGGCCCTCTCGAGCGAGATCATGCACCTGAATCGCGGCATCGCTATCGCCGTGAACAGGAACCTCAATCGGGGGACTGTCGAGATCCTCTCGCGGCTTCAGGGTCTTGCCGTAGCATGGCTCAGTGTGCGGGGATTCAGAAACCTTTCGATACCCCCGGATTCCGACCGGCAGAAGGACAAGCTTATCACGAAGCTGTACAAGCTCTTCTGCCATAAGACGGCGGCCACCTGCTCCGGGCTGGGATGGGTAGGCAAGAACGGTCTGGTGATCAACAGGGAATATGGATCGAAGCTCTCCTGGGCGACGGTCCTGACCAATGCCCCGCTGCTCCCTGACCGGCCGATCAGGGAGTCCGAGTGTGGAGACTGTGATCTTTGCGTCAGACACTGTCCTTCAGGAGCGGTCACGGGTCATCACTGGTCAGTACGCGAACACGGCAAGAAGCTCGTTGCCTATGAGAAATGTGCGGCACTCAAGAACGTGCGCCAGAGCATTGAGGGAAAGCCGAACTGCGGTTTTTGCGTAACGGTCTGTCCCTATTCGAGGAATGGAAAGAAGAAAGCGGCAAATAGTTAGCAGTTAACAAGAAAGCGCTCTGGAAATATGCATTGCATGCGGGCAGGCAGCAGTTGGCCTTCCTTTAAGCCTGGGACACGCAGGTCTGGTTTCAGCGCGCCGGGAATCTTTCGAAGAGCTTCAGGACATGCCCGGAGAGAAGCAACGCTTGGCTCAGGTCAAGCCGGAATGACAGAAAAATATATGGCGATTTCGAGGAGGAGATATATATGAGTCGTAAGTTCAAGGTGATTTTCCAGCCTGCAGGAAGGCGTGGAGAAATAGAAGAAGGCACAACGATTCTCAAGGCAGCGCAGCTTCTGGGGGTTGACCTCGAAGCGCTCTGCGGCGACAAAAAGGTCTGCGGAAAGTGCAAGGTGAGGATCGAAGAGGGGTATTTTGAGAAGGACAATCTCGAGTCCAGCATGTCCCATATCACACCGCCCGAGGCCGGTGCTGATGAACTGAAGCATATCAAGCCGGAAGACGGACCGGGCATCAGGCTGGCCTGTTCCTGTGAGATCCACGGCGACCTGAAGGTCTTTGTTCCGGAGCGGTCGCGCGCAGGGAAACAGGTGGTGCGTAAGGCTGCAAAGGAGCTTTCGATAGCGCTGGACCCTGCGGTAAAAAAATATACGCTGACCCTTACCCCGCCGACGCTCCATGACATGACGACCGGCGATTATGAACGTGTTGTCATGGAAATGGAGAAGGATTACGGCCTGAAGGGACTGACATTCGACTATCCGGCGCTGCTCCAGCTGCAGGACGTCCTGCGCGAAGGGGAATGGACCATTACCCTTACGGTCTGGCAGGACAAGGAGATAGTAAAGGTCGAGCCCGGCCACGTAGATGTATGCTACGGTCTTGCTGTTGATATCGGTACTACCACCTGCGTCGGCTACCTCTGCGACCTGTCAACGGGCAAGGTCATCAACACCGAGTCCATGATGAATCCCCAGGTGCCCTATGGTGAGGATGTCATGTCCCGGATCACCTATGCCATGTCGAACCCGGAAGGCCTCAAGACCATGCAGGATGCGATCATTACCGGACTGAACGAGATCATCGATAAGGTCGTGGGCGAGGTGAAGAAGGACGGGCCGAACCCGGGTTTTGCAATCGATGATCTTACGATCGTATTCAATACCGCGATGCACCATATTTTTCTTGGTCTGAACCCTGTCTATATCGGCAGGTCGCCGTTCATACCCGCGGTGCAGCGTACCCTTGATATCAAGGCGCGTGATCTCGGGCTCAGGATCAATCCCGGGTCGTTCATCCATGTGCTGCCCATCGAGGCAGGCTTTGTTGGTGCCGACAATGTGGGTGTTCTGATAGCGCAGGAACAGTATTTCCAGGATGAGATGGTGCTCATCATCGATATCGGCACGAACGGCGAGCTTCTCCTCGGCAACAAGGACAGGGTATGTTCGACATCCTGCGCTACGGGTCCTGCATTCGAGGGCGCGCAGATCAAGTTCGGCATGCGGGCGGCACCGGGGGCGATCGAGAAGGTGAAGATCGACCCGGCAACCAAGGAACCCCAGTACAAGGTGATCGGCAAGGCTGACTGGCATACCCACATCGAAGGAAAGATCAATGCGAAAGGCATCTGCGGATCGGCCATCATTGATGTTGTGGCAGAGATGTTCAAGGCGGGCGTCATCGACAAGACCGGCAAGTTCGTCATGGACTGCGGCTCGAACCGCGTACGGAAAAATACCGCGGGCAAACCGGAATATGTCCTTGCCTGGGCTGATGAGACGTCCATCAACCAGGACATTACCGTGACCCAGGGAGACGTCCGTGCGCTCCAGCTTGCGAAGGGGGCGCTGTATACCGGCACCAAGCTGATGATGCAGAAGATGGGCGTTACCAAGCTGGACCGCGTCGAGCTGGCAGGGGCCTTCGGCAGCCATATCGATCGGGAGGCGTCGCTTACCCTCGGCATGTTCCCTGACGTGCCGATCGATAAGGTTGTCGTCGTGGGCAATGCCGCCGGTGACGGAGCACGCATGGCCCTCCTGAATAGGAATAAGAGGATAGAGGCCGACGAACGCGCGCGGTGGGTCAATTTTGTCGAAATTGCGACAGAGCCTGCTTTCGAAAAGGAGTTTATGATGGCGATGCATATACCGCACATGAAGGACAAGTTCACAAACTTGAAGGCGTGGCTCGAAGAGCAGAAGGCACCGATAGCTGCATCCATCAAGGGATAAGGCAGGGAAGAGAGGCGGTGTCTTCTGTCTCTCTTCTACGGTCCACAGGACTTCAAGGCGAAATTTCCCCCTCCAACGGAAATTCCCCTCCCCCTTGAATCCTGTGGACCGTAGAAGAGAAAATAAAGCTATGACACGGGTTACGGTTCAGTCAGGCATTTGCGGGTTTTCCGTGCTTGTCTCTGTTGAGAGGGACAAGGACAGAAACCTCCATATCAGTCTCGATACGGAATGCGACATGGTGAAGAAGATGGCAGAGGATATTTCCTTTCTTGAATTCCGGGCGCCCTTCGCGACGATATTGCACAACCCGGTCTACCGGTCGGCATCCAAGAACCTGAAACATGCTGCCTGTCCTGTACCTTCCGGTATTCTGAAGGCGATTGAGGTTGAACTGGGGGTCTGCTTGCCGAGGCCTGTCAGCATAACCTTCGAAAAAAAGGAAGAAAAAGGCTGATCCCGGTCATGGGAATCAATACCACGTCATGAAGAAAATTGTCCTTACACCCCAATCCGGCTTGCCGGCATGAGACAGGGGAAATGATGCACCCCGCACCGTGGATCCTCTTCTGGTTCTTCGTCATCTGCTGCCACCTGTACCTCGATTATTCCCTGTACCGGCTCTGGAAAGGGTGGTCCCGCGGCATGAAGACCGGCTTCGCCATACGCAGGCTGAAGATGCCCGTTGTGAGAATCTGGCTGTATGAGGTATTCCTGCAGCGGCAGCTTTTTTCGCTTTCCGTTATGCGATGGCTGGTCCATCAGTGCATTTTCTGGGGGTTTATCTCTCTGACCTTCCTTTCCCTGACAAAGTTCATCCTGCTCCTCCTGAGCAGGATATCCTTTGACGCCGGCCTGCACGACTTTTTCTCCCAGGGAGCAGGATATCCCTTCACCAAGCTCTGGGGGGATTTTTTCGGCCTTATCCTGTTTGCGGGATGCGCCGGCGCCCTGGCACGGCGTTTTGTGCTTCGCCCGGTCCAGACTGCCCATGACCAGACAGATACGTTTCTTACGGTCTATCTCCTGCTCATGACCTTGTCAGGATTCATGCTCGAAAGCCTGCGTATGGCCCTTTCCCCTTCCGATCTCGACCAATATGCCTTTATCGGCGGTCTCTTCATGCCTGCGCGCTTTGGGATTGTCGCGGGGTTGGGAACGTGGCATGCAGGGACGTGGATCATTCATGCCTTCAGCGGGGCTGCCATACTCGCCTATCTGCCCCACAGCAAGCTGCTGCACAGCCTCCTTGCTCCCCTTGTCATCGCACTGAATGCGGCAGAGGAGGAGGGAAGAAAGGACATGTATTGGCCCAAGACAAAGCAGTACCGACCGACACGGTAGCATCAGGGCTCACCCGGAGGCAACTCATGGAGATGGAGGCCTGCGCCCGGTGCGGCGAGTGTCTCGCCTGGTGCCCTGCCTATGCGCAGGACCCGCGCGAGAGCATCTGTTCCCGGGGCAAACTGGGGTCTCTGAAACGTATCGTAACATCGGGCCTCAATGGGGAGGAGATGAAAGAGTTCCTCGAAGGACTCTATGAGTGTTCTGCCTGCGGACAATGCCACATTGTCTGCCCGGTGAGAATAAATACCCATGAACTCTGGGAACGGGCGAGGGAGTCGCTGGTCAAGGCCGGCATCCCCCAACCGGAGGAGCAGATTAAACATCTTACCGCGATCAGGGAGTGCAACAATTCCTTTGCAAAGCCCCAGACAGAACGCGGTCTGTGGGCAGAAACAGCATGGCGGGCCGGACTGCTGAAGGAACCGGTGAGGCTTTGGAAGGAGTATCAGGCGCCTGTCCTTTATTTTGCAGGGTGCACGGCAAGTTTTGATCCGGCAATGCAGACAGTAGCGGTCCAGTCCGCTCGGCTCCTTCAGGAAGCAGGCGTAGATTTTTCAATCCTCGGACCGGATGAACCCTGCTGCGCCAGCAAACTGAGGCGCATGGGTGACCCGGGGTTTGCTGACGCGGCGCAGCAGCGCGCGGACCTGTTTCTTCGATCCGGCATAGGCAGGATCATCGTCTCCTGTGCAGGCTGCTTCAAGGGACTGCACTCCGACTACGCGGGCATTTTGCCTGCATCTGTAGAGGTCCTGCACCTGACCGAGTATCTTGACAGGCTCATCAGGGAGGGAAATCTTACGCCCACCAGGAACGTCCCCATGAAGGTGACCTATCATGACCCCTGCCATCTGGGGCGGCATAATCAGATCTATCGTGAACCGCGGAACATCCTGCATGCCATCCCCGGACTCTCGCTCATCGAGATGCGGCGGCACGGCCCCTTTTCCTTGTGTTGCGGCATGGGAGGGGGACTGAAACTCGCCAAGCCGGAGATACAGAAAAAGATGTCTGCAGCGAGGATCAGACAGGCCGAGGAAACAGGAGCAGAGGCCATCGTCACACCCTGTCAGACCTGCCAGATGGGGCTGATGACAGGGACTGAGGCGACTTCCTCCGGCCTGAAGGTGTATCATATAACTGAGATGCTTATTCGTTCGGTCTGTCCTGAGGCGGACAGAGCGCATATCGAGAAGGCCTTCACCGAAACAGAAACAGGATGAACGGCTGTCCGTGATGGGCCGGAAGGCTGGAGAGGGAAACCTGTGGGACTTGTTCTATCCGTGGGCTTTTATACCTGTTTTCTCTTCTTCGTTGCCGGGTATCTGGTCAGGATGGTGACCTGGGCGCAGCAGGCGCCGCCGCGGGTGTTGCCGGGCAAGACGCTGACGCTGCCCGTGTTCCTGAATGCCCTGGTGGATATCCTGCTCCTCAGGAGGCTCCTCAGAGCGAATGATGTTCTCTGGCTGGGGGAGTGGACCTTCCATGCATCACTAGTCATCCTTTTTCTTCGGCATCTGCGCTATATCCTCGAACCGTCGCCCCCGTTTGTTTATGCCATGGATATCCCGGCGCGTGTCGCGGCATGGCTGCTGCCGGCGTCTCTCATCTATATTGGTGCCATGAAACTCGTCATCGAAAAAAAACCGTATATTTCGAGCTATAACTTTATGCTCCTCGGGCTGATGATGGTCTCGTGCGTAAGCGGTCTTGTCATGAAATATTCCCTTCCCGCAGATATCGTGGATATCAAGCATTTCACCATGGGACTCGTGACCTTTCACATGGGCATTTCCCCGGAGAGTATCACGTTCCTGTTCCATTTTGTTATCTTCCTTGTTCTCCTCGTGAGCCTGCCGACCCATATGTTCGCTGCGCCCCTGACCATGATCGAGGCGAGGCAGCGCGAGGATGATCTCCCCTACCTGCTGCATGAAAAATAGCGACTCCTTCACAAAAGGTCTTACCCCTTCCCAGCGGATCGAAATAGACGCCTGCACACAGTGCGGCGAATGCCTGGAGTGCTGTCCTGTCCAGCAGGTTACGAAGAACCCTGATATATCCCCGCCCGAGAAGATCAGGATGTTCAGGGAGTTCATCACGGCAACGGACAGCCTGAAGGCAAAATTCCTCGGCGCTAAAGAGATCGACAGAAAGCTCCTCGAGGATTTCACCAGGGCGATCTTTGAGTGCACGACCTGCGGGGCCTGCGGTCAGAACTGCACCGTGGGCATCAACACGCAGCGGCTCTGGCCGATGCTCAGGAAAGAGATGGTACGCCGCGGACTCGGCCCTCTCGGCCCGCAGAAGGATATGCCCGAGGCGATAGGGAAGACCGGCAACCCGTACGGCAAGCCCGCAGAGGAGCGGTATAGCCCCTGGTTTCCTGAGGGCGTTCAGGTTGTGGAAAAGGCACCGGTAGCATACTATGCGGGCTGCACAGGCGCCTATGAGGCTCATCCGATGGTGAAGGGGGATGTCCTTGTCCTGCAGGCCATAGGCGAACCTTTCACCATGCTCCCGCCGGAGGAAGAGGTCTGCTGCGGTTTCCCCCTCTTCATCACCGGGCAGCATGATATGCTCGAGGGCCTCGTAAAAAGGCTCGTCGAGGGCTATCAGGCGAGAGATGTGAAGACGCTTGTCTGTTCCTGCCCCTGCTGCGTCAATATCATGGCACGGGACTGGCCGCTCTATTACGGCAAGGAACTGCCCTTCAGGATACGGCATATCACTCAGGTCGTTGCCGGTGCCTTCGCTGCTGGCAGGCTGAAGATCGAACGGGAGCTGAGGGAGAGGATCATCTATCACGACCCGTGCTATCTGAGCAGGGGTGTCGGCATCATGGAGGAGCCGCGGGACGTTCTGAAGAACATTCCGGGCATCGAACTTCTGGAATTCGACCACAATAGGCTGGACTCCCGCTGCTGCGGAGCTGGAGGCGCTGCACGGAAGGTGTATCATGAAAACGCCGTAGCCATGGGCCGGTTGACCATCGACGAGGCTGTCCGGAAAAAAGCGGACAAGCTCATCCTCAGCTGCCCTGCCTGTTACGCAAAAGTGCATGAGGCGATGCAGGATCATGAGACAAAGATCCCGATTGTTGATATCATGGAACTGATAGCAGGTCTCCTCGGGAAAGGATAGCCTGAATCATTCACAGATTATGATGCGCGAGAAAGGACATAGCACAATCGCACATTCTCGGTCTTCGACCTGCGAG
>DKBO01000252.1 GCA_002448975.1 Nitrospiraceae bacterium UBA6898 | reverse complement strand
CCTGACCCTGACTGCAGCATTGATTGCGTTCCGAACATCGCCCGGAAACGGGCAGTTCACATTGCCATGAATAATTCCTATGCATTTGGCGGGAACAACGCCTGTCTGGTCGTCAAGAAGTACGAGCAGCAATATCAGTAATATAAGGAGAGGAAGAAACATATGTCTCAAAATGTAGATCAGGAGATTATTGCGCTCATATCCGAGATATCGGGATATGAGCCGGAAGAGATCACGCCGGACAAGAATTTTTATAGCGACCTTGAGGTCGATTCGATCAAGGCGATTGAGATTACGGTCGCGATCGAGAAGAAGTTCAAGATATCCGTCCGCGATGAAGATGTCCCAAATATAACTACGGTTCGCCAGGCAGTGGAACTCGTTAATACACTTATTATGCAGAAAGTGGATGTCGCTCGAAATCAATGATGCTTCCTGCTAATTTCTCGACCCCTGTCGTTGACAACGCAGATATGGCTGAAAAATGATAGTATAGGCTAATATCTTAATATGCAAACAAATGAAGAAATATATAGCCTTGCTGATGAAAAAAAGAAAGAAATAAAGAGGAAGCTTTATGCTATATCCTATGACCTATCAGGCAAGCTACTTCTGATTGGGGCTTTTATCGATGTTGCACTCTGTTCTCTCGATTATTTTGTCACCCCTGAAAATTTCAGCAAATTCTTTGTTTATAGAACTTTTACCGCCTTACTAACCATAATCATCTACGCTTTCTTGAGACTAACGCAAGAGGGTCGCTTCGTAAATGTGTTTGTCCTCCTATCGTCTGTAATTACTGCCATCATGATTGAAATTATGATACTTTCGTTTGGAGGCCATTCATCTCCCTATTATGCAGGCATGATACTACTCCTTGTTTTTATGCTTGGTTTCTTGCCTATTTCTGTTGAGATGGCCCTTTTGAACAATCTGCTTGTTTATATCATTTATCTCGTACCAATATTGATGCTCGATACTATCAGCAATACAAAAATGTTTATTAATAATAACGTATTTCTCTTAGCGACTTTATCGGGCAGCGTCGGATGGAGATATTTTAATCAGAAGCTTCTTATCGAAAAACTTTCGCTAGAATATGATCTTTCAAAGGAAAAGGAGCAGCTGGAACAATACTCCACTGGGCTCGAAGACCTTGTCGAGCAGCGAACGAAGGAACTGGCAGTCTCGGAGCAGAAGTTCCGCGGACTCTTTGACAATGCGAGTGACGGCGTTGCCGTCTTCGACAGCAACGGTATTATAGTCAATGTGAACCGGAAGTTCTGCGAAATGCATGGGTTCCCCATGGAATCGCTTATCGGGACGAATATCAGGGTGCTGGATGCCGATAAAAGTGAAATGGAGAAGCAGGGCCGCATCAGGAGGCTCCTGGACGGGGAGTCCGTGATCTATGAAGCAAAGCATTACCGCAAGGACGGAGAGACTATTCTGCTCGAGATCAGTGCCAAGGGCCTTCATATTGACGGAACTGTTTATATTCAGGCTTTTCACCGCGATATCTCGGACAAAAAACGGCTGCAGGAGCAGCTCTTCCAGTCACAGAAGATGGAGTCTATCGGTATGCTTGCCGGAGGACTTGCGCATGACTTCAACAATATCCTCTCTGCGATCGTCGGTCACATAGAACTGTTGACCGATAATGACCGGCTTGATGCCGATGCGAGGAGACACCTTAACGTCATAGAGTCATCAGCGCGAAGGGCCGGCCAGATGATTGCCAAGCTCCTCAAGTTCGCACGGAAAGGTTCGCTTGATTTCCAGCCGATTGATCTGAATTCTGTGGTGCGCGATACCGCGGAGCTCATGAGCAAGAGCCTGTCTCATAGAAATATTGAGGCCCGACTTGAGCTTGATGATACGATACCGCATCTTGTCGGCGATGCCAACCAGATGGAACAGGTGATTATGAACCTGATGGTAAANNATAAGATCTTCGATCCGTTTTTTACGACAAAAGAACAGGGAAAAGGAACCGGCCTCGGGCTTGCGATGGTTTACGGTATTGTCAAAGACCATAAGGGGGCGGTCACGGTAGCCAGCCAGGTGGGGAAGTGGACCACGTTCCAGGTCTATATTCCTTCTGTCCCGGGATGGCAACCTGTGCAACCTGCCTTGCCGGACAGTCCGCAGCCGGCGACAGGAACGGTGCTTATCGTCGAGGATGAGAGCGACACGCTGAAATTTGTCAGCGATACCGTCCAGTCGTTCGGCTATTCGGTGATATCCGAAGGCGATGCTGTCCGTGCGCTACAGATATTCAAGGAGCGGTCAGACGAGATAGCGCTGGTGATCTCCGATATCTTCATGCCGGCGATAGACGGCAGGGACCTGATCAAGAACTTCAAAGCGATCAAGCCTTCAGTGAAGGTGATCGTTATGTCCGGATACCAGATAGAGGATTTTGTGCGGCAGGACATTCCTCTTGATGACTTTCTCCGCAAGCCCTTTGACGGCATTGATCTTATCAGAAAAGTAAACAAGCTGGTACGGCCGAAGTCGCTCCTCTCTTGAGTTCTTCGACTGATACGTTCGTCTGCAGGAGTGGGGCAAAAGGCTCGGGGCGTGCGATATCCTGCGGTGAAGCCGGGACGAACAGCCGCCTTATATCGAGCGGACGACCGCTTTCCTCGCTTCTTCAGCACCGAAAAGGAAAAGAGCAAACGGAGCGAGCACCAGCCATATGCCGGGCGCAATCGCATAGGTAGAGAATATCCTGTTTCCCCAGGGATGATAGACGATAAAAAGCTGAAGCAGCACCTCAACGGCAATGCCGATGAATATGAGCCTGTTCGAGAATAAACCGATGCGGAAAGCAGACTCACGAAACGATCTGCAGGCAAAGATGTTCGCTGTCTGGGTTATGATGATAGCGGTCAGGCAGGCCGTTGTTGCCTGCAGGTAGAGCGCGCTGTTTGCCGGCATTTCGCTTCCCCACTGCCACCCGCCGGTGGAGAGCACATAAAAAAATCCGAACATCGCGGCGGCAGCCTCGATCGGGCCGAGGAAGAGATATGCGCGGCCAAGGAGACTGAAGTTCAGCAGCCGTTCATCCGGCTTTCTGGGCGGCTGCTTCATGAGGTCTGGTGTCGGTTTTTCCGCTCCGAGTGCCAGTGCCGGGAGCATGTCCGTGCCGAGGTCAACAGCGAGTATCTGCATTACCGTGAGCGGAAGAGGGATCTTCAGCAGAGCATAGGCGATGTAGGGAACGATCTCCGGAATATTGGATGAAAAGATATAACTGATGAACTTCCGGATGTTCTCGTAGACAGCCCTGCCCTCCTCGACAGCGTTCACAATGGTGGCAAAATTGTCATCAAGGAGAATCACGTCCGCGGCCTCTTTGGCAACATCCGTGCCGGAAATCCCCATGGCAATGCCGATATCGGCCTTTTTCAATGCCGGAGCATCGTTGACGCCGTCACCAGTTACGGCGACCCGTTCACTGTTCTCCTGCAGAGCACTGACCACCCGCATCTTATGTTTGGGAGTCATGCGCGCGAAGATTACCTCCCTGCCGGCAAGCTGCTTTTTCAGCTCCCTGTCCGAGAGCATGTTGAACTCATGACCCTCGATGACAATAGGATCTCCCTGTATCAACCCGATCTCACGTGCTATAGCTACGGCCGTCCTGCTCCCGTCGCCCGTGATCATGACCACCTTAATGCCGGCCTCGTGGCATTTGCGTATGGCTTCCGGGACCTCCGGCCGGGGAGGATCTTCCATCCCGATGAGGCCGGCAAAGACAAGGTCGTTCTCCAGCGATACCCTCGCTGATGCGCGGGAGCTTTGCGTGTTTGGTTCGATCAGGGAAGCCGGATCATAGCGCACTGCCGTTTTATAGGCGAAGGCCAGCACGCGAAGTCCCGCATCCATGAGATGATGACAGGCTTGCGTCGCCTGCAGCCTGAACGTATCATCTATCTCCTGCTCAAGGCCCCGCATAAGATATCTGCCGCACAGCGGCATGACGTTTTCCATGGCGCCTTTGGTAAAAAGGACGAGGTCACCCTGAAACCGGTGAATGGTCGTCATGCGTTTTCGGTCAGGGTCAAAGGGTATCTCAGCAATGAACGCTGCATTAAGATCTCCGATATTCTTCCGGGCGAGTTCCAGAAGCGCAGTTTCCGTGGGATCTCCCGTATAGCGGCCGTCGCTGTATCTGGCGTGAGTGCAGAACAGGGCAGTCTGCATAAGCAAATCGCCTTTTGGGGCATGGAAATCACGGGCGTCCGTTATTCGCCCGTCAGACCATATCTTTTGTGCGGTCATGCTGTTCCGGGTGAGTGTCCCGGTCTTGTCCGTGCAGA
>DKBO01000260.1 GCA_002448975.1 Nitrospiraceae bacterium UBA6898 | reverse complement strand
GGCTCTGCCATCTTCCGCCTTGACGAGCATATTGACAGGCTCTTCTCGTCATCGCATATCTTTAACATTACGATCCCTTACGCAAAAGAGGAAATACGCAAGGCAATCATCAAAACCGTGCGTGCGAATAAACTCAGAGAGTGCTATATCAGACCGCTGGTGTATATTGGCTGCGGTGCCATGGGGCTCTATCCCAAGGGTAACCCGATCAGTGTAGCCATCGCCGTATGGCCCTGGGGTGCTTACCTCGGTGATGAAGGGCTGGAGAAAGGCATAAAGATAAAAGTTTCGTCCTTCACCAGGAATCATGTGAACTCATCCATGACACGTGCCAAGGTCTGTGGCTACTATGTCAATTCACAGATAGCAAAGAAAGAGGCTATTGCCTGCGGTTATGATGAAGCCCTGTTCCTGGACCCGGAAGGATATGTTTCCGAGGGAAGCGGGGAGAACATTTTCATCGTGCGAAACAACAGGATAAAGACGACTCCCGTTACGACGATCCTTGAAGGTATCACCAGGGACAGTATCATCACGGTCGCCCGGGACAACAAGATACCGGTGCTTGAGGAACGCTTCACCCGGGATGAGATCTATATTGCGGATGAGGCCTTTTTTACAGGTACCGCTGCGGAAGTTACCCCGATCAGGGAGATTGACGGCAGACGGATCGGTCTTGGCAGTCGCGGCAAGATCACCAAAAAACTTCAGTCGATATTCTTTGACATCGTAAAGGGACGAAATAAGAAGTACGATTCCTGGCTGAGCAGAATTTAGCATTCAGCTCCGCTTCGCGCAAAAAAAAGCCCCCTGATTCTTCAGGGGGCTTTTTAAATACCAATAAAGATTATTTCTTATGGCATTTTCCGCAATTCGCCGCATCGCTGCTCTTGAATGCCTTGGTGCCGTTGTGGCACTCGCCGCAATTCTTGCCTGCGTTCATGTCAGCCATGGTGAAGGTACCACCCTTCTTCATCGGGAAGATCTTGGTATGGCAGTCATTGCACTTCAGACCTTTGTCTGCATGAGCTTTGCCGTCAAATACGACCTTGCCTCCACTGCCGCCCGCGAACTCTACCGTCTTTCCGGGAGGCACTGCCAGAGCGCTGCCTACGAATGCCACGATAACAAGCAATGCGATAAATAATACTGTCTTCTTCATCTTTTCACCCCCTTTCTCTTTCTAAGATTATGCTTCCTGACAGGGAAAAAGTTATCTTCTGTTGCCGGCGTCATTATAGCAATAACCGCAGATTTCTGCAAAGCCCATTTTGCTGCCTGTCATGTCTCCCATTGTCCGGAGAAAGGACGACGTAGAAGTATATCTCACCGGTAATTAGATAAGTCAAGTGATTTTTTTGGGTGTTTGCTTTCTCAAATCTCAGCATGGTAAAATTTCGGAAAATATCCAGGAGATTTCCATGTCTGATAAGATCAAATCCGGCCTTACCTTTGATGATGTACTGCTGCTCCCGGCAAAATCCGAAGTGCAGCCCAAGGATGTTGATATCCATACGAACCTCACCAGAAAGATTCGATTGAACGTGCCTCTCCTCACCTCAGCCATGGACACGGTCACCGAAGCCTCAATGGCGATAGCGATCGCCCGCGAAGGTGGCATTGGTATTGTTCACCGGGCCATGACTCCGGAAAGACAAGCCCTCGAGATCGACAAGGTGAAGAAATCGGAAAGTGGCATGATCATAGACCCGATCACGGTTGGTCCGGACGCACCGGTATCTGATGCAACTGCGCTCATGGAACACTATAAGATCTCCGGGGTTCCGGTCACCGTGAACAGCAAACTTGTCGGGATTCTGACGAACAGGGATCTCAGGTTCGAGAAAAAACAGCACAAGAAGGTCTCTGAAATCATGACCAAGGAGCGGCTTATCACTGCTGGCATTGGCACAACGTTGGAAGAGGCAAAAGACCTTCTGAACAAATACAAAATCGAAAAGCTTCCTATTGTTGATAAGGAATACCGTCTCAAGGGCCTGATCACGATCAAGGATATCGAGAAGCGCAAAAAGTATCCTAACTCATGCAAGGACAGGCTTGGCAGGCTTATGGTTGGAGCTGCCGTTGGCACTGGGGAAGATACCATGGAAAGGGCGAAGCTTCTGATCAGTGCAGGCGTCGATGTCCTTGTTATTGACACGGCGCATGGCCACTCAAAAGGGGTTTTATCGACGTTGAAGATGATAAAGAAGAAATACGACATCGAGGTGATCGCTGGCAATGTGGCCACCGCAGAGGGAACAGCCGACCTCATCAAGGCCGGTGCAGACGCAATTAAGATCGGCATTGGCCCCGGTTCGATCTGCACCACGCGCATTGTTGCCGGCGCGGGAGTTCCGCAGCTTACAGCGATCATGGACTGCTACGCAGTTGCGGACAGGCTTAATATACCGCTTATCGCCGATGGTGGCATAAAATATTCTGGAGATATAGCAAAAGCACTCGCGGCAGGAGCAAGTTCCGTCATGATCGGCAGTCTCTTCGCTGGTACGGATGAATCACCCGGCGAGATCGTCCTCTTCCAGGGAAGAAGTTATAAGGTCTACCGCGGCATGGGGTCCATCGGTGCCATGGCACAGGGAGCGAAGGACCGTTACCAGCAGGAAGGCGTTGAGCCCCAGAAGCTTGTGCCTGAGGGCGTGGAAGGCAGGGTTCCGCACAAGGGCTCTCTTGCCCAGACTGCTCACCAGCTTCTCGGCGGTCTCCGCTCAGGCATGGGTTACTGCGGCGCTAAGGACCTTGTTTCTTTCCGTAAAAAGGCGCATTTCGTCCAGATTACGAATGCCGGCCTCAGGGAAAGCCATGTCCATGACGTCATTATCACCAAGGAGGCCCCCAACTACAGACCTGAGTGGTAACGGTCTGCCCTTACCCCAAGAAAGAGATCAGCCATGCATAACGATAAAATATTGGTCCTTGATTTCGGCTCACAATATACGCAGCTTATCGCGCGAAGGATTCGCGAAGGCAAAGTCTATTCTGAGATATTCCCCTTTAATGCTCCCACGGACAAGATCAGGGCATTCAAGCCGAAAGGCATAGTCCTTTCCGGCGGTCCTTCGAGTGTCTATGACAAAGGAGCTCCTGCCCCCGACCTTGCGGTATTTAATCTCGGGATTCCGGTCCTTGGAATCTGTTACGGCATGCAGTTGATGGCACATCATCTGTCCGGTAAAGTTGCCCGCTCAAGCAAACGTGAATACGGCAGTGCTGAGCTGATCGTCGATGATGACGCGGACTTCCTCTGGGGCATATCCCAGAAGTCCAAGGTCTGGATGAGTCACGGTGACAGGATAGAAAAACTCCCGAAAGGTTTTTCCGTCATCGCTCGTACGTCCAATTCACCCGTTGCCGCAATGGCTGATGCCCAAAGACATTTTTACGCCCTTCAGTTTCACCCTGAAGTCGTACATACGGTCGAAGGTACCCGCATCCTGCACAATTTCGTTTATACTATCTGCGGGTGCAGGCCTACATGGGAAATGTCGTCCTTCGTCGAGTGGTCTACCACAGCTATTCGCCAAATGGTAGGCAGGAAAAAGGTCGTTTGCGCACTGAGTGGTGGTGTTGACTCCTCAGTGGCTGCACTTCTGGTGCATAAGGCTATCGGTAAAAAACTTACCTGCATATTCGTAGACAATGGTCTGCTGCGCAAAGGCGAGGCCGAAAAAGTAAAGAAGACCTTCGAAGGTCATTTTCGTTTGAAACTTATCCATATCGATGCCCGGAAACGTTTTCTGCTTAAGCTCAGGGGAATAACGGACCCGGAAAAGAAACGAAAGGTCATCGGCAATGAGTTCATAGCGGTATTTGAGGAGGAGGCAAGAAAAATACGGGGTGCGGAATTTCTTGCCCAGGGAACGCTCTATCCTGATGTTATTGAGAGTGTCTCGTTCAAGGGCCCCTCTGCGGTGATCAAGAGCCACCACAATGTCGGGGGGCTCCCGGAGGTGATGCAACTCCGGCTCATTGAGCCACTGAGGGAGCTCTTTAAGGATGAGGTAAGAGTTCTCGGAGAAGAGCTCGGGCTTTCCGAAGAGATCTGCTGGCGGCATCCATTCCCTGGCCCCGGGCTGGCAATCCGCTGCATCAGCAATATAACAGAGGACAAGCTGAACATACTTAGGGAAGCTGATGCGATCGTGTTGGAAGAGATAAAGGCGGCTGGTCTGTATCGTGAGATATGGCAGGCCTTTGCCGTTATTCTTCCGATCAAGAGTGTCGGAGTCATGGGTGACGAACGCACCTATGAGAATGTGATCGCTGTCAGGGCAGTAACAAGCCTTGACGGCATGACTGCCGACTGGGCGAAGCTGCCCTACGCGGTGATGGGAAGCATCTCGAATAGGATCATCAATGAAGTCAAAGGCGTGAACAGGGTAGTTTTCGATATTACCTCAAAACCCCCCGGGACAATCGAATGGGAATGAATAAAAGCATACCAGCGACACGCAGCTAGCGATGTATTTCTGACCTGGCGCGTTTCAGAAACACTATGGATATCAAGAAATATCTTCACGAAAAGCGGGACCTCGTAGACACATTCTTGAAAGAATACTACAGAAATCCGCATACGCCTCCTGTCCTGCAGGAGGCAATGGGCTATTCTCTTTTTGCTGGTGGCAAACGCGTCCGTCCCGTCCTCGCCCTCGCCGCCTATGAGACCTGCGGAGGCGACCCTGCCGATATCGTACCCTATGCGTCGACACTCGAGCTGATCCATACCTATTCACTCATCCATGATGACCTGCCTTCCATGGATAACGATGACCTGCGTCGAGGCAAACCCACAAATCACAAGGTATTCGGAGAGGCAATCGCCATTCTCGCGGGAGACGCACTGCTTACCGATGCTTTTGCCATCCTGTCGGATCCCTCCCTCTCATCCAGGATCACGCCGCTCAGACTGCTGCTTGCACTGAGAGAGGTCGCCCTTGCCTCGGGGCTCGACGGCATGGTAGCGGGACAGGTTCAGGATATTCTCTCTGAAAAAAAGGAGCCCGACAGGGAAACGCTGCATTTCATCCATACCCGTAAGACCGGTGCCCTGCTCAGGGCATCCGTTCGCATGGGACCCATCCTGTTCGGCAGCGATCAGGAGATCCTCGACGCGCTAAGCATGTATGGCGAGCATGTCGGCCTTGCCTTCCAGGTGATCGATGATATCCTGGATATCGAAGGCGTCACCGAGGAACTCGGGAAGATGGTAGGGGGAGACGAAAAGATTAAGAAAATGACATACCCGCGTCTGTATGGCTTGCACAAATCAAAGGAAATAGCGGAAAATCTTATTACCAATGCACATGCAGCGCTTTCGCTCTTCTCTTCTGAGGCTGACACGCTCAGAAAGATAGCGGATTATGTTCTTACAAGGAGGAGCTGATGGTCCTTGACAGAATTTCTTCTCCCGAAGACCTAAAAACCCTTACTGCCGACGAACTCACCGCGCTTGCCCAGGAACTCAGGACCCTGATCATACGAACTGTTTCTGCGAATGGCGGACATCTTGCATCAAACCTCGGCATTGTCGAAATAACCATCGCGCTCCATTATGTTTTTCATTCGCCTGAGGACAAGATCGTCTGGGATGTTGGCCATCAGTCATATGCCCATAAGGTCCTCACCGGAAGAAAGAATCTTTTTTCATCCATCAGAAAATATCAAGGGATCTCGGGGTTTCCGAAAATATCAGAATCACTTCATGATCCTTTTGGGACTGGCCACAGCTCAACTTCCATTTCTGCTGCTTTGGGCATCCTCGAGGCCAGGGACAGAAACCGTAAAGATTGCAAGGTGATCGCCGTGATCGGTGACGGTGCGCTTTCAGGCGGATTGGCCTTTGAAGGTTTGAACAACGCAGGACATTTAAAAAAAGACCTCATTGTCGTCCTGAATGACAACGAAATGTCTATATCGCCGAACGTGGGGGCGCTGTCATCATACATGAACAGAATACTCACGGACGAACGGTACCGGAGGTTCAAGAAAGAGACAAAATCTTTCCTTGAAAGCATACCTCGCCTTGGCGGTCAGGTTGCGAAAATAGCGCAGAAGGCGGAGGAGACCTTGAAAGGCATACTGCTTCCGGGCATGCTTTTTGAGGAGCTTGGCTTCGACTATATCGGTCCTATTGACGGCCACGACATCGAACAGCTTATCGAAACCCTGAAGAGGATAAAATCATCCACCTCGCCTACCCTGGTCCATGTCATTACGAAAAAAGGCAAGGGATACGAGTTTTCTGAAAAAGATCCGTGCGTGTTCCATGGCGTCGGCCCTTTTGAGGTGGAAACAGGTTCCCCGATAAGCATAGGGGCTGTCAGCTACAGTGCAGCCTTTGGCAGGTGTCTGTCCACGCTTGCCGAAAAAGACTCCCGCATTATCGCCATTACCGCAGCGATGAAGGAAGGAACCGGGCTTGATTGTTTTGCTGAACAGTTTCCCAACCGGATCTATGATGTCGGCATCGCAGAACAGCATGCCGTCACGTTTGCCGCCGGACTGGCATCAGGAGGTCTCAGGCCTGTTGTTGCTGTCTACTCGACCTTCCTTCAGCGCGCGTATGATCAGATCGTCCATGATGTTTGTCTGCAGAAGCTCCCGGTTGTCTTTGCCATTGACCGCTGCGGCTTCGTCGGGGAGGATGGGCCGACGCATCACGGGGTATTTGATATATCTTTTCTGAGGCACATCCCAAACCTCACGGTTCTTGCGCCGAAGGACACCGATGAACTGATGCTCATGCTTGCATGGGCACTGGAACATGACGGTCCTTCAGCCATCAGATACCCGCGGGGAATAGCTCCGCACCTTGCCTCGCCAAACGCCCCTATTTCTCTGGGCAGAGCCGAAATGCTGAGAGACGGCTCTGATGTTGTTTTCGTGGCGGCAGGCAACACGGCATTTGCAGCGATCAGGGCTGCGGAACGCCTCGAGACTGTGGACATTCATGCTGCTGTTGTCAATGCACGCTTTATAAAACCGCTCGACCGTGATCTCATTCTGAACATCACTTCCCGCGTCCCCAGGATCATAACGATAGAGGAAAATGTACTACAGGGAGGCTTTGGCAGTGCTGTCATGGAATGTCTTGCTGATGCCGGAAAGTTCTCTGTTATGGTAAAAAGGGTCGGGATCCCCGATTTCTTCGTTGAACAGGGTGGCATGGAACGCTTGAGGGCCATATACGGACTTGACGAAGACGGTCTCTACGAGACAGCCCATGCCTTTACCAAAGAGCCTTTTATGATTTCTTAATTCCCTGTCCGGAGAAGGTCTTTCCCTGCGATGCTCTCACGAAAACCTTGTTTTTCATTATAATAGAAGAAAACAGGATCTGCTCGCACACAGAATACATGAAACCAAAAGAACGGCTCGATAAGATAATTGTTGACAGAGGAATCGTGAAGAGCAGGGAGCGGGCGAAAGCGCTGATTATGGCCGGACATGTGCTTGTCGACAGCCAGAAAGTCTCCAAGGCCGGAGCGCTCATTCATATCGATGCAGACGTTGTCCTGCAGGAAGACGATATCCCGTATGTCAGCCGGGGCGGCGTAAAGCTCGCTGCGGCACTGGAAATTTTTAACGTAGACCCTTCCGGTAAAGCCGTCATGGACATCGGGTGCTCTACCGGCGGCTTCACGGATTGTGTGCTTGAGCGGGGCGCGGTAAAAGTATACGCGGTAGATGTGGGATATGGACAACTGGACTGGTCATTGAGAAACAACCACCGGGTCATTCTCTACGAAAAAACAAACATCCGTTACCTTGAAAAAGAACGCATCCCGGAAACAGTCGATCTCATCGTGATTGACGTGTCGTTTATCTCCCTCACCAAGGTGCTTCCCCGAGTGCACGATTTTTTGCATGATAGCGGGGATGTGATTGCACTTATAAAGCCTCAGTTCGAGCTGGACAGGAAAATGGTAGAAAAAGGAGGCATCGTCAGGAATGAGACAATGCGTCTCTCTGCCGTGAACAGAATATGTGAATTCTCAGAGGCTTCAGGACTTTCCGTCATCGGTATCTGTGACTCTCCTGTTCCCGGACAGAAGGGTAATAGAGAATATTTCATTTACCTCAGGAGGAAAGATCTTGGAAGAGTCTAAGATCCTGATCGGCATTGATTTTTCCGTCGCGTCTAAAGATGTCATAGAGATACTTATCGACGATGCCTTAGACCCATCCCTTTTTCAGGAAATCGCAAGGACGAACACCAACCGGCCCGAGATTCTCCAACTGCTCCATTCACACCCTGATACTCCCGAAGATGTGAGGAACTCGGTCTCGGCCCTCCTTCATCTTCCCACACCGTCATGCTCGCCCACTGCAGTGGCAAAACCGGAACGTTCGAAGGAGATACGCACGCAGAACATCCTGCAGAAGATTCAAACATTATCCGTTTCTGAGAGATTACAGCTCGCAATGAAGGGAGGCAGGGAGATCAGGGGGATATTGATCAAGGATACGAACAAGGAAGTGATGCTCGGCGTTCTCGATAATCAGAAGATTACCGATACAGAGGTCGAGATGATAGCGCGGTCCCGATCCATAAGCGACGAGGCACTGAGAAGAATTGCCAAGAACAGGGAGTGGCTGAAAAAGTATGCCGTTGTATTTGCCCTGGTGACCAATCCCAAAACCCCCCCCGGCATATCGATCGGCCTTGTGGGCAATCTCAAGACTAAGGACCTTGTCATCCTCGAGAAGAATAAGAACGTACCCGACGCGGTCAGAAGCGCCGGGAAACGTCTGCTCGCCGCAAGGAAGCCCAAATGACCGCCTGTCATAAGGAAATGCGATCACCCTCCTCTTTCCATCACACCTTCTTTCAGAAACCTTTCAAAATGCATGACATGGCCTTGAGCATCAAATCCCTGCTTTCCATCTGACCACGTGCGACCGCGGCGAACTTTTTATTGAATTTTTCCGGGAAATACCGTTTAATAATTGCTCACTGAGGACAAGATACAATGAAGCACCGTTTCAGAATCGAAAAATCACATTTAAAGATAACCGCGAAGTCCACGATCCGGAAAACGGTCGAGTTCATCAGGAACACAGTCATCGAACCGCCATACCTTCTGATGGACAAGGCAAAAGTTCGTCAGAAAGTCCATGATATCGGAAAGCATATCATGCATGCCGAGGTCTTCTATGCCGTCAAGGCAAATCCGGATATCGAGGTACTGAAGCTCGTTAACAGTCTCGGCATCGGTTTTGAAATAGCATCGGAAGGGGAACTGAACATCCTTGCTTCCATAGGGGTTTCCAGTGCAAGGATAATTACTAGTAATCCTGTCAAATCCTTCCGGTTTCTCAGGATGGCAGCAGAGGCCGGCATTAAGTATTATTCCTTCGATTCGGAAGCTGAGGTCCTGAAACTTCGAGAATATGTACCGGGGGCTAGTGTTTACGTCAGACTTTCGGTCCCGAACGAAGGAAGTGAATGGCCCCTAAGCAAGAAGTTTGCCGTTGAAGTCGATGAAGCAGAGGAACTACTCATCCTTGCCAAGAAAAAAGGCCTGAACCCCGTCGGCATAACCTTTCATGTAGGATCGCAGTGCACGAACATCTACAACTGGAACTCAGCGCTGAACAAGGCAAAAGACCTGTGGGAGAGGGCTGAAAAGGCCGGCATCAAACTTTCACTTCTGAACATCGGGGGCGGCTATCCGATTCGGTATACCAAGGACGTCGTCGGCATTTCGGCAATCGATAAAAATATCAATAAACTGATCTATGAGAAGTTCCCGAGAAAAATCCGGGTGCTTATTGAGCCCGGCAGGGCCGTCGTTGGTGATGCTGGCATTTTTGTCACGCGCGTCATCGGAAAAGCCTCCCGGGGTGATGAGGAATGGCTCTCTCTTGATGTAGGCGTATTCAACGGGCTCATGGAGAGCGTTGGCGGTATTAAATATACCTACATCGTGGAAGGCTCACGGGAAACCAGAAAATGGACACTTGCCGGCCCGAGCTGCGACAGTTTCGATGTCATAGAAAAAGACGTCATGCTCCCTGAACCTTCTGTCGGCAGCTATGTGCTCATTCTGTCCAGCGGAGCATATACGATTTCATATGCATCTGAATTTAATGGTTTTTCCATACCGAAAACTATCCTGATTTGAGAGGTGGCCCCATGATCAGATTCTTCGAAAAAGACCCGTATGCCCCTATCCAGTATACCTACGAAGTGAGCAAGATACTCTATCATAAACGCAGCGAGTTCCAGGACATCATGGTATTTGAGAATCCGCACTTCGGAAAAATTCTGGTACTGGACGGGGTAGTCCAGATCACGGAAAAGGACGAACTCTTTTACCATGAGATGCTGACGCATGTGGTAATGTGCAGTCACCCCGAACCGAAGAAGGTGGTTGTAATCGGCGGCGGGGATGGGGGAACCGTCCGAGAAGTCCTAAAGCACAAATCCGTTGAGAAGGTCTATTTTATTGAGATCGATGAAGATGTCATCAAGGTATCACAAAAGTACTTTCCCCGCGTGGCATGCGGGATCACCGATAAACGGGTCCAGATCAAATGCATGGACGGCGCCGAGTTCGTAAAGAGAAGGTCAGCGGATATTGATCTTGTAATCGTCGATTCTACGGACATCATAGGATTTGCAAAAAGTCTCTTTACAAAGAAATTCTTCCATTCTGTCAAGAACTGCCTGACCCGGGACGGCATGTATGTCTCACTCTCGGAATCACTCCATTTCCATAAAGATATTGTGATCGGGGTGCAGGAGACACTGCGATCTGTATTTCCTATCGTCGATCTCTATACCGCACCCATAGCAACATATGCCGGAAACTGGTGGACCTTTTCGATCGGTTCCAAGCAATTAGACCCCAGAGAGATCAGGACAAAGCATAAGATAAGGTGTAGATATTACTCTGACGAAATCCACAGCAATGCATTTCTGCCAAGATCTATGTACCAGAGGCTTATGACGAGAAAACTTGATTGGTAAATCAATATAACCTATTGTTTTTTAATTATAATTGTTTGCGCTTGACACGTCTTGAGCCAACCTGTTAAATTATTAGCACTCGAACAAGGAGAGTGCTAAACGTGCTTGACGATCGCAGCAAAAAGATTCTTCATGCGGTTATACAGCTTTACATAAGCTCGCCGGGGCCGGTAGGTTCAAGGTCCATTACGAAGAAGTTCCCCATCGGCCTTTCACCGGCTACCATCCGCAATATCATGTCTGACCTTGAGGATATGGGCTTCCTTCGTCAGCCGCATACATCGGCGGGCCGGGTACCCACAGACAGCGGTTATCGTTTTTATGTGGATGCCCTGACAGCAGAAAAGTCGGATAACGATGCAGAGCTGGCGTCTGAACTCATACGAAAGCTCGAACTTATCAGAACAGATATCAATTCATTCCTCGACAATGCGTCGCGCATGCTGTCAGAGCTCTCGCACTATATCGGGATATCTGTATCACTGAATACTCATCAAACCATGCTGAGCAGGATTGAGATGCTTCCTTACCGAAAAAACCAGATAGCGGTCATGCTGATCACTGACGAAGCGGTGATCAGGAACAAGATCATTTCCGTGGAGCAGGAAGTATCGCGGGAGGACCTTAACAGGCTCGCAGGATACTTAAATGAGCGCTTTGCAGGACACACCTTGGAGGATATCAGAAAAACGATCGTTGCGGAAATAGCGAATGACCGCATGCTCTGTGACGGACTTATAAGTGAAGCAATGGCGATCTGCAATAATGTCTTTTCCGCATCCGAAAGCGATGTGTTCATATCGGGGTTGTCTGAAGTGCTGACTCTTCCTGATTTCTGTGATATCGAAAGGATCCGCAGGCTGTTCAGAACCATCGAGGACAAGCAGGTAATCCTCAGCCTTCTGGAAAAGATATCTGCCACGGACGGTCCTCAGGTGCTCATCGGGTCGGAAAACCCGCTTGATGAGCTGAAGCAGTTCAGTTTTGTTGCTGCACCATACTGCGAAGGAAACCGCCCCATCGGCGCAATAGCCATCATCGGCCCAACCAGGATGAACTACGGACAGGCTATCTATCTGGTGGATATGACAGCAAAATTTATCACCGATATCTTTTCTTACTCACGATAGGAAGGTGCACGTTGGAAGATAATGGTCTGAACAGCAAGAAAGAAGAAGATTTTAACGAAGACGATCTCGAATTGGTGGATATTGAATCCGAGGACGTAGAACAGCCGGATGCAACAACAAAGACCACGGAGACCGATGAACTGAACAACAAGTACCTGCGCCTGTACGCAGACTTTGAAAATTATCGGAAAAGGGTCAACAAGGAAAAGGAAGACCTCATACGCTATGGGAACGAGTCACTGCTCTATGAACTCCTTCCCGCTATAGACAACCTTGAACTGGCCATGAAACACGCCTCCGGTGATGCCAACACCGGTCTGGTCCAGGGCGTCGAGGTAACGCTTAAAGAACTTCAGCGCACGCTCGAGAAGTTCGGACTTACGCGCATTGCCGCAAAAGGCATGCCTTTTGACCCAGCGGTCCATCATGCCATGTCTCAGATAGAGCGGCAAGACATTCCGGAAAAAATGGTCGCAGAGGAGTTTAGAGCAGGATATCGGTACCGGGACAAGGTGCTGAGACCTTCACTTGTTTCGGTCTCAGTTAAGCCTCAAAACAGCGAAAAGCAGGCTGCAGATTCGGTTAAAATAAAAATTCAGGATACCATAGAGGAGGAAAGATAATATGGGAAAGGCAATTGGTATTGACCTGGGAACCACAAACTCATGCGTAGCAGTAGTTCAGGGCGGAGAGCCCGTTGTTATACCAAATCAGGAAGGAACCAGGACGACACCTTCGGTCGTCGCCATCACGGACAAAGGTGAGCGCCTTGTGGGACAGATTGCAAAACGCCAGGCCATCACCAACCCGGAAAACACCATCTTCTCGATAAAGAGGCTTATGGGCAGGAAGTATGTCTCCCCCGAGGTTGATCATGCGAAGAAAAGGCTGCCGTACAAGATTGTTGAAGCGTCCAATGGGGATGCTCATGTAGAGATCTCCGGCAAGAAATACTCACCGCCTGAAGTCTCAGCCATGATTCTTCAGAAACTCAAACAGGCAGCTGAAGACTATCTCGGGGAGAAAGTAACAGAGGCGGTTATCACCGTGCCTGCCTATTTCAATGACAGCCAGAGACAGGCAACCAAGGACGCCGGAAGGATTGCAGGTCTCAACGTGCTCAGGATCATCAATGAACCGACTGCTGCGGCGCTCGCTTATGGTATGGATAAAAAGAAGGAAGAAAAGGTCGCAGTGTATGACCTTGGAGGCGGAACATTTGACATCTCGATACTTGAGATCGGCGAAGGCGTCATCGAAGTCAAATCAACGAACGGTGACACGTTTCTCGGCGGTGACGACTTTGACCTCAGGATCATCGACTGGATGGTAGAGGAATTCAAGAAAGACCAGGGCATCGATCTCAAAAATGACAAGATGGCACTCCAAAGGCTTAAGGAAGCTGCCGAGCGTGCAAAGATCGAACTATCGACAGCCACGGAAACCGAGATCAACCTGCCTTTCGTAACTGCTGATGCCACAGGACCGAAACACCTTCTCATGAAGATAGCCCGGGCAAAGTTCGAACAGCTCACGGCTGATCTCTTTGATAATACGATCGGCCCATGCAAGAACGCCCTTAGCGATGCCGGCCTCTCTGCCGGCAATATTGATGAAGTTCTGCTTGTCGGGGGCCAGACCAGGACACCGAAGGTACAGCAGACGGTACAGTCATTCTTTGGTAAGGAGCCAAATCGAACTGTTAATCCTGACGAGGTGGTTGCAGTCGGCGCAGCGATCCAGGCGGCGGTACTCAAGGGTGACGTGAAGGAAGTGCTGCTTCTGGATGTAACGCCTCTCTCTCTGGGCATTGAGACCCTGGGTGGCATCTTCACGAAGATCATCGAAAGGAATACGACCATACCAACAAAAAAGAGCCAGATATTCTCGACGGCTACGGACAACCAGCCTGCGGTTACGATCAAGATTTGCCAGGGAGAGCGCGAGATGGCGGCTGACAACAAACTCCTCGGCAATTTTGAACTGATCGGCATCCCTCCTGCTCCCCGGGGTGTACCGCAGATCGAGGTCTCTTTTGATATTGATGCCAACGGCATACTCCACGTCTCGGCCAAAGACCTCGGCACGAACAAAGAGCAGTCGATCCGGATAACGGCTTCGAGCGGCCTTACCGAGGAAGAAATCAAGAAAATGGTGCGCGATGCGGATGAGCACGGACAGGAGGATCATAAAAAGAAGCAGCTTGCTGAGGCAAGGAACAATGCAGACACGCTTGTTTACACGGTCGAGAAGTCACTCGCTGATTATGCTGAAAAGATTTCTCCTGACGAAAAACGCGATATCGAAGAAGCACTTGAAAACTGTAAGAAACTGAAGGAGTCGAGCTCTGATCCTGCGGAAATCAAGACAGCGACGGACAAACTGACGCAGGTGTCCCACAAGCTTGCCGAACATCTCTATAAGTCAACCGGTGCACAGACACAGCAGGGCGGCCCCACAGACGGATCGGGCCAAAGCACCAAACCTGCCGAGGAAGAAGTCGTCGAGGCAGAGTTTGAGGACGTTGACAAGGATAAGAAGTAGCGGTCAGAATTCAACAGAAGAGGGGTTCAGGGGTATGTGTGCAGCAGCACATGTACCCTTGTGCCTTTTTTTCATGTATACTTCAACAATTACCCTGACAAGGAACTATTGATGTGAAAGATTATTACGATATACTCGGCGTCCAGCGGGATGCCTCTCAGGAAGAGATAAAGAAAATGTTCAGACAGATGGCCCTGAAGCACCATCCTGACCGTAATGCAGGAGACAAGGCATCCGAAGACAGGTTCAAGGAGATCAACGAGGCCTATTCTTGTCTCAGCGATCCGGAAAAACGAGCACACTATGACCGCTTCGGAACAGCTGATGGGTTTGGCTCCGGGCAAGGTCCCTTCTCCAGTGGAGCTGGATTCGGAGACATCTTCGAGGATATCTTCGGGGATCTGTTTGGCGCCGGATTCAGCAGTCAGCGCCGACAGCGGCCGACAAGAGGCAATGATCTCAGATATGACCTTGATCTGACACTCGAAGAAGCCGTTTTCGGCACGGAGAAGGTGATCACGTTCCCAAGGCTTCAGAAGTGCGATACATGCAGTGGAAGCGGCTCAGAACCCGGCAAGCAACCCGAGGTTTGCAGCTCGTGCCGTGGTTCGGGCCAGATCAGATATCAGCAGGGATTTTTCAGCGTTTCAAAGACCTGCGGGAAATGCTCTGGCAGTGGCAAGATCATCACACATCCGTGCAAACAGTGCAAAGGCCATGGTTTCATAAGAGAACAGAAATCCGTTAATCTTAAGATTCCGCCCGGCGTAGACTCAGGATCAAGGCTGAAGATCTCGGGAGAAGGTGAGCCAGGCCACTACAATGGTCCTCCCGGCGACCTGTATGTCATACTCAATGTCGAGGAACATCCTTTCTTCAAGAGAGAAGGCACAGAGCTTTTCTGCGACTTCCCGGTGTCCTTCACGGCTGCAGCGCTGGGAGCCGAGATAGAGGTGCCCACCCTTGATGGCTCAGCTAAACTGAAAATTCCTCCAGGAACATCTTCGGGCAAGATATTTACGCTGAAAGGCAAAGGTGTACCCCGTGTCGGCAGCTCTCACAGAGGGAATCAGCTCATCAGGGTCTATATCGACGTTCCCAAGAAACTGACGCAGCGACAGAAAGAACTTCTGGAGGAATTCGCATCCATCAGCACTGATGAAACGGGAAAAAGCTTCAAGGACCGCCTGAAGGACCTCTTTACCGGGGTTGAGAATTAACGTCGTCATTGCCCTCCATTAGCTCTGCATGACCAGGATATTTATCGAAAGTACCGTCAGGGAGAGGACTTCGATCGAACTTACCGGTGACAAAGCGCACTATCTCGCGACAGTTCTCAGATGCAGTCCCGGGAGCAGGCTTAGCGTTATCGACAACTCAGGTTCAGCGTACTTGGCATGCATTGTCTCTGTTTCAAAAAAAAACGTCGTACTCCAAATAGGGGAAAGATGCGAACCGGCACCCGAATCTCTCCTGGATATTACTCTTATGCAAGGTCTGCTGAAAGGCGAAAAAATGGAATTCGTCATCCAGAAGGCATCTGAACTGGGGGTAAGGCAGTTGTTTCCGGTTATCACCGAGCGGAGCCAGATACGAGAGACGCGTAAGCTCCCGCGCTGGAAGAAGATTGCGGAAGAGGCTTCGCGCCAGTGCGGCAGGGCTGCGGTCACCAGAATCCTTGAGCCCCAGGAGCTCGAAGTTGTCATACATTCCCTAGATAATTCCATTACTGCGGGAATTATCTTCTGGGAGCATGCCAGCCTATCCTTCTCTTCTTCTCTCGAAAAGTGCAGAGGAAAAAAACAGGTAATTCTTCTCACCGGCCCGGAGGGAGGATTCTCTGAAAATGAAGTCAGGAGAGCTGCAGAAAAAGGTTTTCACGTCACCTCTATGGGAAAGCGGATTCTCCGCGCAGAGACAGCGGCAATCGCCGCTGTCTCTGTCACCCAGTACGTGCTCGGCGATCTTTCCTGCCGTTCGTAGCCATACATATCTTGAGACTCTAGAATAAAATATCCTATGCCGCTGGTTTTTCCGTCTGCAGGATGACGGTGACGTTGGCGGTGGATCCAATAGACTCAGATCAGCAACGAGACAGCCGGGTTCGGCCATGAGATCGCTTTGACGTCGGGAGGCGGCGGACCGAAGAGATTGGCTGCATAAATAATGAAAAGAAACAAGAGACCCAGTGAACCGGAGTAGTCGTCATCAGGTGTACTGCAGAGATACAAGCCGAGGCCTATGCGAACGATGGTCAGTTCCTCAACATGCATTGCTGCCAACCTGCACAGGGGAAAAGTGCACGGTCTTCTTATTTTTCTCTATCATCCCTCGTTTATTTCTTGTCTATTATCCTTATATTTCATGGAAGGGCCGTAACGAGGCAGCTGCGTATGAACAGTGCAACAGAAAAGTTATCTGACATGCGCACTGCCCTGTCCTTGCTGTTAACGTGCAGAGACTGCGGGTAGGGTAAATGTGTAGCTGCCAAAACACGGCCGCACCTATTACAGCAGCTCTGCTCCTGACGTCATCCTTTATTTAGCGTTTACCACCAGAACAAAACCTGCGAACATCAGAAGGGCTCCCAAGAATCGACTTCTGATATTTTCTTCCTGTAATAAAAAATAACCGTAAAGTACGCTCATAAGCAAACTGGTTCTTTTGACCGAAATCATATAGGCGACCTTTGTCAGCTTCATGGCCTCCATGTGAGTAATGATCATCAGTGCATAGAACATCCCGGGGAAAAAGAGCGAAATGAATTTACCCTTTCTGACAAAATCCCCTAAGATATTTCTCCGCTTCCAGAGCGCTATGGGAGCAAATGCGATATTGAGCGCGATGAAATAACTTGCGCCGAAGAAAAGCGGTGACGAATGCATGATCGCCACCTTTCCCAGGGATGAGGTGACGCTGTAGAGCAGCGCCACACCGATCATAAGCATTGCTCCCTTCTCCCGGAATATCAGTCTGATCGGTTCGAAGCAACCCTTTCGGTGCTTGTCGATGTTCAGGATATACCCCCCCGTTGCAATAAGAAGTATGCCAACTGACCCAGATAAAGACACCTTTTCTCCAAGGACAAGATAAGAAACAGAAACAAGGAAGACCGGTGTCAGTGCAAGAAAGGGCACGCTGAGACTGAGCGGCGAAAGCTTAAGGGCTTTGATATAAAGGATTATGGTGACCAGTTCCACAGGCAAGGCAATGAAAAAGCTCAGATAGAAATCGCGGTCCAGTTTCGGAAATGGAACTAGCAGAATTGTTATTACCAGTGCAGGAAGCGTAAAAAGGAGTCTGAACCATGCTACCAGATACTCGTTTTCATTCTGAACAGCCCGTTTGGCAAGTGCATCGCTCGTGGCAAGAAAAAAAGCGGATGCCAAAGAAAGAGAAACCCAGTCCATATTCTATTCTAAAGAAAAAGGAAGCGATTGTGATATACTACCTCATGAAAATGATGCTCATGATAACTGCATTCGCAGTATTATGGATCTCTGCGGGCTGCGACCAGAAACCCAAGAATCCGATTGCCGAGCATGGTAATGCTATGATCAATGCGTATCAGAGGTCAAAGACGCTCCGGGACACAGCAAGTCTCAGTTCGGTCAAAACGGTGATTCAGACATTCCATGCTGAAAAAGGGAGATATCCGGATGATCTGTCAGAGATTAAAGACCTTCTTGGGGCGGAGTATGACCTTTCCGTATATTCCTACGATCCGTCAAACGGTTCGGTTTCCCTGAAATAGCGCCTCTAGCCAGTTGGCAGCCGTATGTTATTACACATTCATCTGCGACAAAGTCCTTGACAAGAATTTAAGCAAATAAGTAATATATTTTTTGCCGTATTGTTGGATATTTCGGGCGGATAGCTCAGCTGGGAGAGCGCAGCCCTTACAAGGCTGATGTCACAGGTTCGATCCCTGTTCCGCCTACCATTTTTCCAGTTTTTTTGATGAATCATAGAATCAGATGGACAGACTTGTTTGATTGATTCCTATGATGATTTCGTCGTAACGGTCTTCTTTGCGGGGGCGGTAGTTCAGCTGGTTAGAACGCCNNCGAGCCCCGTCCGCCCCGCCATATTTTATAAGGGTCTGCGAATAGCAGGCCTTTTTTATGTCCATTTTAAGGCATTTTACAGAGCATATAGTCATCAAAGCCTCTTCTGTCAAGTAATTACGAGCGCTACTATATATCAGCATTACAGTGTATCCAACCCTATATCCAACCTTCCTTCGATATTATCAAATATTCGATCAATGCTGTCGGATAATGACAAATCATGATGGACATCTGCATTACTGCAAAGTATCCTGTTAAAAAAGGTGAAAGGAGACATGCTATGCAAGGCAATGTATCATCAGTAATTTCAGATAAACTACAGGAGGCCAGGAACCGTCTAAAATTTATGACACAGGCGATTGGTACACTTTGGGGAGATCGTGCCAACCAGTATGGGCTCGACATAGTTGACGGCTGCATGATGATTATGCACGACATTGAACATCAGTTCGCAGAGGTCCATAGCGCCCTGGAGCCCAAATAAAAAAGCCCCCTGTCCGGCGGTAACGGTAACCGGACAAGGGGAAGGAGTGGCGCATCTTCAGGCCGACCGGTGCGCCGTCCGGGTATGGAAGGATGTGTTTCCCCGGCCTGAAACCTTACGGAATGTCTGTTGCTATGGCGAAGCTCTCAGGATGCCTCAGTGCAACATCCACGTCTGCCAAGACACGGACCGATACGTCGCCCTTTCCGAAGTTGCTGCCATACGGATCGGTTGCTATGTCGATGCCGCCCCATTCGCCTATGATGAGGTCTGCCCAGTTGCCGAAGATCATCTGTGCGTCTGTGCAGTTTTTCGTGACCAAGGCTTTGTAGCCATTCATGGCGTCGGCCTCCCAGATGGGAACCTCGCCATAGGTGCTATTTCTAAAAGTGGATTTCAACGCTCCCCGGACCGTCGGCGATGTCAGATAACCGAGTGAGCCCATGTCCGCGTTCTGACCCGCAACGGTCGATTCAAATTCGACAACCTTTGCCCATGTCAAGCCTCCCGAACATGTAACTTCACCGATGCCGTCCTGCCCGTTCGTATGATACAGTATGCCGCGAGGCTGATTATCAGCACCGGTCCCCGACAACGCAGCAAGATCAATCGCGATTGCCACCACGTTGGCGAGGTCTGCCGTAATGATCTGCTCGATTCCCGGCGTGGATTGTAGCAACATTTTGCGGCTGTAGCTCGTCAGCGCTGCGACCGTATTGGGCGACAATAGGATTTGCCCAAGCGTCAGGTCGCTTGCATTGGGTGCGGTCGATTCCGCGACCCAGTTCGCAGTGACCGTCCCGCTCTGCCGAGGGATAGCCACGTCGCCGACAAGCCCGTTAAGGACCGTAGCACCTAAATTCATAACCTGGGCACGATTCCGAAGCATGTCGATGAAATTGCCGGCCATTGTCTCCGTTGCAATGGTATATGCGCCCGTTCCGGTTTTCTGGACCGTCCTAGTCTGAAGCAGAACGTCGCTCGGTACAAAGAAACCCAGCGGATCACGCCCGGTTCTCTGTGCAAAAGCCCGCGATGCCTCGCGCTCCAATCCGGCCTTTGTCCAGTCGTTCGTTGCGAGTGCCACGATTGCCCTCGCGATACTGTACCGCTTGACTTCGGACTGCGACATACCAATATCACGCGCGGAGTATGTCTGCGTCCCATAGCTGCGAGTTTTCAGTTCATTCAGGATCACCGTCGATGCCTCATCGACTGACAGGGCGTCGTCGATCATCTTGTTTTCAAGATCGCGACCGATATTGTTTTGCTTGCAGAGGTTCCTGATACCCTGGACCCTCATGCGCTCCAATTCCGTGTAACTTTTTTTCGG
>DKBO01000264.1 GCA_002448975.1 Nitrospiraceae bacterium UBA6898 | reverse complement strand
TTCCATGCCCAGGTCTTCATAGGCCCCGATGGTGTGGCGCGGGCGAAGGCCGCCGACATAGAGCATCACTTTCTTGCCCTCGAGCCTGGGCCGGTACTGCTCCACAATCCCGTCCATTACGGGCGTATACTTCGCGATTACAGCCTCTGCATTTTTCTGGATCTTCTCGTCGAAACGGGCTGCAATCTTCCTGATGCTGTCATAGGTCTTCGTGGGTCCGAAGAAGTTGAACTCCATCCANNCGGTAGCAGTGGATCAGGTTCAGCTTTGCCTTGGTCGCGATAGCAATCTCGTTGATCGATGCATCGCCCGTGTACTGGGAGATCACGCGGAGGCCCATCTCTTCAAGAATCTTCCGCGATGCCCAGGCGTCACCGCCTATGTTGTAGTCACCGATCAGGGCAACGTCATAGGGAGTCGAGGTGTCAAGTTCCCCTTTGCCAAGCACATAATCCTTGATCGTATCGTTGGCAATATGATGGCCAAGGGACTGGCTCACGCCGCGGAACCCTTCGCATCTGACCGGAACAATCGGGAACTTGAATTCCTTTTCCACCCGCTTCGATACCGCCTCGATATCATCGCCGATGAGGCCTACCGGGCATTCCGACAGTATGCCGATGCCCTTGGCAAGCGGGAAGAGATCCTTCAGCTCATGGAGTGCTGTGTCAAGGCCCTTGTCGCCGCCGTATACGATATTCTTCTCCTGAAAGTCTGTGGTGATATGCATGGTGCCGAAGGTATCAATGCCGGTCTGGCCGTTATAGTAGTTCCGCCGCGACCACCAGCTGTACTGGCCGCAGCCGATGGGGCCGTGGCTGACGGTGATCTGGTCCTTCACCGGTCCCCAGACTACACCCTTTGCACCTGCATAGGCACAGCCCCTGACGGTCATGACACCGGGACGCGACTTGATGTTCGACTTCACCTGGCAGGTGCTGCACTGTCCCGTAGGGTCGTTCGCCGCAAGGTGTTTCGCCCGGTCCTTCTTCGATTTTTCCGGATAGGCGTCCAGGACTTCCTCTATCATCTTTTGTGTATCTGTAATTGTCGTGCTCATTCGCTTCTCCTTCCATAAGGTATTGGCGGTCGGGATTTGGGTTTTCGTTGATTAACTTTGCCCATCCCTAATCCACTCATCACTATACCCTGTCGTTACGCTGCCACCTCTTCGCTCTCCATGATCCCGTAATCCATCAGGAGCCTCTCCAGTTCGTCCATGGTGATGGGCGTCGGAATGACGAAGTTCCTGTTGTCCGCTATCTTTCTGGCAAGCTCGCGGTATTCGTCCGCCTGCGGGTGATTGGGCGCATAATCGATAACGGTCTTTTTCCTGAGTTCTGCGCGCTGGACCTCGTTGTCCCGCGGCACGAAATGGATCATCTGCGTCCCGAGCTTGCTGGCCAGCTCCGAGATGAGCTCGAACTCCTTGTCGGTCTTCCTGCTGTTGCAGATAAGGCCGCCGAGTCGTACGCCGCCGCTTTGTGCGTATTTGAGAACGCCGCGGGAGATATTATTAGCAGCGTACATGGCCATCATCTCGCCGGAGGTGACGATATAGATCTCCTTTGCCTTGCCTTCGCGGATCGGCATGGCAAAGCCACCGCAGACCACGTCACCCAGAACGTCATAGAAAATGAATTCCGTATCATCGCCGTAAGCGCCGTTCTCTTCGAGGAAATTGATGGCCGTGATAACGCCGCGGCCTGCGCATCCGACGCCCGGCTCAGGTCCGCCGGATTCCGCGCACTTGATTCCCTTGAACCCCTGGAGCAGTACATCGTCGAGATCGAGGTCTTCAACCGTGCCCTTTTCACGCGCCATGTCCATNNTCGCAGCCTATGATCATGCATTTGCGGCCGGCTTCTGCGAGCGCCGCGACCAGGTTCTGGGTTGTAGTTGATTTTCCGATTCCGCCCTTACCGTAGATTGCTATCTGTCTCATCTGTGTCCTCCTCAAGAGAATGTATTGCCCTTCAGTTTGCAACCGCCGTGCCATCGCCTCCGAGCCGCATGAATGCTGGAAACCTACAGTATTGTCTGGTGCCGCATAAGAACAGATGTGAAGCAAACAGGACAAAAATGAAATGTTTGTATGCATGGGTGCAGCCGGCGACTGACCAGGGTTTGCACTTGGGGCGTAATGTAATGGGATAACAATGAAACTGCCGGTTCAGGAGTCTGGCTTCCCTCTTTTTCAGTCCTGTGAGCATGTTCCCGATCGCCCCGGCAGCATGGGCCGGCGCACCAATCCCCGCTGGCCAAGCGCTGATGGCATCCATTTGCAGCTTTTCTTCTTCGGCAATGGAGAAGAACATTGACCTGACGCCGGGATCCTACGTTTTTTTGTTGCCTGACGGCAAAAGTGTGACATCAACCCGATCACTTCCCCGGCGAATGCCGCACTGCCTTCCCTGAAACCCTGTGCCTTGTCAGAACCACTGCTGCACCTGTGATATACTGGGCGTATGTGCGGCAGGTTCGCAAGAAGCAGTACGGCCGATGTCATTATGCGCGAGTTCGGTGTAAAGAAAAGACTGATCACTCCCGAACCGAGCTATAATATTGCCCCCAGTCAGGATATCGCAGTCCTCAGCAGTCAGGGGGAAAAACAGCTCGTCACCTGCAGATGGGGGTTTATCCCGTCCTGGGCAAAGGATCCCGCAACGGGCTACAAGATGATCAACGCGCGGTCAGAGACCGTGGCGGAGAAGCCGGCATTCCGGGAAGCATTCCAGAGGCGCCGGTGTCTGGTGATCGCGGACGGCTTCTTCGAGTGGCAGAAGGGTGAGAAGAAAAAAACACCCTATTACATTCACCTCAGATCCGGCAGGCCCTTCGGCTTCGCAGGCCTCTACAACATCTGGACCGCGCCCGAAGGCGAGCGAATCTGCACCTGCACCATCATCACGGCTGATGCAAACGAACTGCTTGAAAAGGTCCATGACCGTATGCCCGTGATCATCCCAAAGAACAAGGAAGACCTCTGGCTCGATCCCGGCATGCATGACCGGGATATTCTGCGCGGGCTGCTCAGGCCCTATCCTGCCGCGGAGATGGAGATGTATCCCGTATCCCCGCATGTCAACTCACCAAAATTTAACGCTGCCGCTGCGATAAAGCCGACAGCCGGATGACGTAACAGACATAGGCATGTTGGATTTTGCGTTTCAATGCCCTGATACCTGATTGCCAGCCTCCCGGCTGTTGGCACATACGCATTTTCGCTTATATCCGTTCACGCTTTGTCGCACCTACGCGTCCAGACATAAACTTTTTTACACACGGCGTGCTGCCCTGACGACTCACGGCCACCCTTTTGCCATGCAGACCCTTTCTGAAGCCGGCGAGTGCATCGGGCAAGCTCCTGTATCGCGTTAGACATATCAACTCCTCGCGCCGTCAATGCATGGATAACCTGGGTCTTGGACAACGCGCTACCAACCTTCTCCGCGGACTCGTGCCTGAGACAACTGTTTTTGCCGGTCCCGACCTGCTGCATACTGCATCGGTTAATCTGCCCCGGTGTAATTGTCCGGCAAGCTGCCCTATCTCCTTGATATCCCTATTTCGTGATATACCACGTCGCGCTGAAATGTCGGTATATCGCTCAGCAACATAAGAAAAGAGGAACTTCCAGGCACTGGCGGGAAGGGCCTGACACAATCAGGCGCGGCACGGCGAACTGCGGTACAATAAGGGTATGGGGAGGCTTATCGAAGACCCTGACCTCAGGGACAAACGCTTTGTATTTGAAGACCGTCGGGATGCAGGGAGGCGCCTGGCTTCCATTCTCGAACCCTATTGCGGCGCAAACGTGCTCCTGTTCGCGGTGCCGTCCGGGGGCGTTCCCATAGCGGCAGAAATAGCACGCGCACGCGCACTTCCCCTTGACCTCTTGATCGTAAGGAAGCTTCAGATCCCTTTTAACCCTGAAGCTGGCTTCGGCGCCATGAGCCTTAACGGTGACATTCTTCTGAATGATGAACTGGTGGCATCTCTTGGTCTTGAAAAGGATGCCATTACAGCTGCGATCACTATCACAAAAAAAGTCCTTGATCAGCGCAACAAACTTTTTCGCAAGGAGCGGCTGCTTCCATCATGTCAGGGGAAGAAGGTTATCATAACAGATGATGGTCTGGCCTCCGGTTACACCATGAGGGTCGCTGTACGCTGGGTCAGGGGCTTGAAGCCAGAAAGAATCATCGCGGCAGTGCCTACAGGGTCGGAAAGAACGGTAGAGGGCATGCGTGAGGAGGCGGATGAAATAGTCTGCCTCAATATCAGGAGCGGTTATCGTTTTGCTGTTGCCGAGGCATATCGACACTGGCATGACCTGAGTGATGACGAGGTTCTGAACATCGTCGATGCAATTCCCGGGTGAATTATTCTCTTTCTCTTGTTTTGCCCGCGTTCCTTTTTTTGCGTATTCACATTTCTCCTTGCGTCGACTTCTCTTCCCGCAGGTAATGTGCTATAAGGTAATCAGGGACATTATATGCGAAAGAAAGAGGATCTTCTCTGGACATGGCTTATCCCGGATGCGGAGCAGAATCCTGACCGATCTGCATGGATCAGTCACGGCGGCAAGTGGATCATCTTCGACAGCCTGATGAAGGTGCGCGAACTCGCGGAGCGACTCAGCCCCTTTCTGGAGAGTGGCGAGGTGGAAGGTGCGAAATACTGGAACAGAGACCCGAGCGCTCTCTGCGTCTATTCGCTCGACAGAGACAGGAAGCGGGTAGGCGCGCTCCTCGATAGCCTCGGTGCAGGCAGTGATCGGGTCTGGGAATACGACTATGCATGGGATAAAAACATCCGCAGCCCTATGACGTTTTGTTACTCATGGTTTTCAAAGCTCACGACGATCGTGAGAAGTTACGGCATCTCCGGGACGCTTCAGCTCATTGCAGAGATTTTCCGGCCGAGGAAAGGGTAACGCTGATAGGGGGCGCGACAATGAAGCAGAAGAATGTCAGTGGTTGTTGATCGCGTCGATGAGCCTTCGTAACAGACCGTAGTCCCACCGGTTGAAATCCAGAACGAGCCTTTGGAGACCGGCTATGTCGGGTTCGTCCGCTTCTTCCGGCAGATGTTCTGAGAGATACATCTCACCCCCCGGAACAAGTATGTTGTTGAAATTGCTCCGCAAGTGACCGATAAATTCCTGATCAAGAGGTGTTGCAAGACGAATGACCAGCCTGCCATCGACATATCTGAGGCTGTGGTACCTGCGGTAAAAAAGATTTATTCTTGCGAGGGCCTCCGTAACGGAATTGACGCGCTCAAAGAGAAAGAAATCGGAATCGCTGATATACTGCCCGGCAAGAAGCTCCTTCCTGAAAAACGTTATCCACCGCTCCCAATATGTTCCGTCCGGCTCGTCGATCAGTATCAGGGGGATGGGATCGTGCTTTCCGGTCTGCAGGAGGGTAAGAATCTCCATCGCCTCGTCGAGCGTGCCGAATCCCCCCGGAAAAAGTGCTATGGCATCCGCTTCTTTGACAAAGGCGACCTTCCGGCTGAAGAAGTATTTGTAAAAGATGAGACGCGGGTTGCCGGCGAGGACAGGGTTCGGTTTCTGCTCAAAGGGAAGTCGGATATTAACCCCGAAGGAATTCTCCGCTCCTGCTCCTTCGTTGACGGCAAGCATGATCCCCCCTCCCGCTCCGGTGATGACCATGTATCCCGCCTCGGCGAGTCCCTTCCCGAAGCTCTGGGCCATATGGTATACCTGCTCATGCGGCCCTGTTCTGGCGGAGCCGAAAACGGTGATCTTTTTGCGGTCCCGGTAGGGGCTGAAAACCTTGGAGGTGAAGCGCATCTCTTTAAGGGAAGTGTTCATCAGTTTCAGGTCTGCCCTGTCCATGCGTTCAATATTTTCGATGCCAGCCTTAAGCGCAGCAAGGATCATTTCGCGCACGATGTCCCGGTGGCTGACATCACCGGCAAGACTTATCAGCTCTTCAATGCGATCATCCAGAAGGCCGTTTGTTCTTGTAAAATTAATGTCCAAATCAAAGGGCTCCGTTCCTGCGCGTCAGATTCAGCATGCGATCGTATGAATAACGAGAACTCATCTCATGGATCAACCCGAAAAGAAAAAATCCCATGCCGGATATATGTAGTATAGCAAACGCAGGAATCCAGAGTATCATGAATCATCACCCTATCGTGTCTCAAGAGGCTTATCTGAAGCCTCTTGAGTAGTGATGGGCCTGGTCAGGCGATGATGAAATGAAATGCCCCGCATGTTCTGCATTGCCTATTCCCACCGACGAGGTGCGGGACAAAAAGAAAAAGAGCGGCAATGATCATTTCCCAGCAGAAAGAAGCTGTTCTCAAAGAGGATTCCATCAGGTTTTCTGGGTCCGGACAAGCAATATGTCCGAAATGCGCCCGGTCTCAAAACTCTACCCGATACTTCCCAAAGGGCCGACGGGACAGCCTTCCAGCGCATATCACGTGTCGGGCAGCGGTTCCTCTGTGGCTGCTATGATCCTTCAGTCCTGAACCGTGGCAAGGGCGAATTGCTGCTGGGAGAGCTGTGCCAGTTCGATCTTTCTCTGTGCCCGGAAGACCCTCGTCGCATACCAGGAAGCCCCTCCAACATAGCGGACGAGCGCCTGCCTGAGGTCGTTCGTTTCTGACAGATATGTCGCAAGCACGTGGGCACCGGCGGCTATATTAGCTGATATCCTGTACAGATCATCTCTCTCCTCTATAATGCCTTTCCCTTTCAGTTCTTCCAGCCAGACACCCGGCATTATTCCCATAAGACCGATAGCACCCTTGTCGCTTTCTGCGTGGGGATTAAAGTTGGACTCCACAAGGCAGATAGCAAGGATCAGGTCTCTGTTGCCGGTCCTTGCTGCTGCATTGTAGACCTTCGCCAGGACCTGGTCCGGCATGTCAGAGTTCTCCTTCATCCATTGCAAAATAGCCTGCTTTGTCTTCTCCTTCATATCCCTGCTGTTGTCAAGGGAAGAGGAATACCCTGCATTCGCCGGTATATCAGCCGTAAAGAACGCATAGGTCAGTGAAAGCCCGCCTATAGCAATAAGAATCGAAAGGCCGCAGAGTATCCGTAATGACTTTTTATGCAGTATATTCAAATGGTTTTTTATCTTCTGTTTCAACATGAGAACCTCCTGAAAACCTGTTCTTGAACGAGTACGTTCGCCATAAGGCTGTGCGCACAAGTTTATTATGGAAAATCCCTATTTCGTAGAGTATTGCCTCGATTGCATGCAGAAACCTTGATGCGCCCGGCCGCGCTAGGGAAGAATTATATGAATTGGTGTATGGTTATTTAACCATATCCCAGGGATGTTTTGTCAACTTTTCCGTATGAAAAAAGAAGAAGTCAGGGAGAGAAATACAGAAATGCCGTTCACTTTTTGCGGCAAGCCCCATGCTTTTTCCAGGAACTGATTCTGTCAATTCCCTGATATACTGAGACCATGAGTGATACGCTGCACATTGTCTGTCCTTCCTGCGCGAGCGTGAACAGGCTGTTGGCCTCCAAATTGGCGGAAGGGCCGAAGTGCGGCAAGTGCAAGAGCCGGCTTTTCAACGGTGAGCCGGTGGAACTGAACAATGCGACCTTTGACCGGCACATCTCCCGGAGCGACATCCCGGTGGTCGTGGATTTCTGGGCTCCCTGGTGCGGGCCGTGCAAATCGTTCGCACCGACGTACGAACAAATGTCGGAGAAATACCCCAATATCGTCTTCGCCAAGGTCAACACTGAAGAAGAGCAGGAACTGGCCGGTTATTTCCAGATTCGCTCCATCCCGACGCTGATGGTGTTCCGCGAG
>DKBO01000112.1 GCA_002448975.1 Nitrospiraceae bacterium UBA6898 | reverse complement strand
ATGGAAGGAAAGAGCTCGAGGTCTTCCATCCTGCTCAGATAGTGAGCGTCCCTGCAGAGCGTTCCATCGCGGTCGAAAAAGACCGCCTTCTTTGTCCTGACGCTTCTCTTCACTGCTGCAAAGACCTCTTCAGCGGTGATACGGTCCATGCATTCGAGCGTTTTCCTTCGGCACTCACGTTCAAAGCAGGGCGCGCAATCAACGGTCTTCCTGATCACAATATCCGTTGCACCCACAGGGCCCGTATGTTCAGGGGACGTTGAGCCGAAAATCGCCACGACCGGCGTCCCTACGGCATATCCTATATGCATGGGGCCGGAATCGTTCGTGAGCAGTATATCGCTTTCTGCGATGATACCAATCAGCTCACGGAGGGATATTTTGCCGGAAAGGTTGAGCACGGAATCGCTGCCAATAGGTGGGGCATCACTGACGTTCCGCATTTCTTGGTGTATCTCGTCTGCTACTGCCGTCTCCTTTGGCCCGCCCAAAAGGAGAATGCTCCCGCCGATTTCATGTATGACCCGCGCGGCGACTTCCGCGAACCGCTCAGGCAGCCATTTTTTGGAAGAGCCGTAGGTTGCCCCGGGATTGACGGCAACAACCGGCCGCTTCAATGCCTCAAGAGCCGCCCTGGCACGCACTCTTTCTTCCAGATCAAGAAATATCCATGGTGCCCCAGCTGTTGGTGTAATGCCCGCTTTTTTCACGAGTTCCAGGTAGTAGTCGATGTGATGCAGACCTTTTGCACGATAGTCAAAATCTACCGGATGGGTAAGAAGAAACTTCCTGCCGTCCCTGCTGTAACCAATGCGCTCCGGTATGCCCGCAAGAAAGGTAAGAAGAGCGGCTTCGAAGGCATTCTGAAAAAGCACGGTCATGCAAAAATTACGATTTCGCAGCTCCCGGGAGAGCCTGAGTTTTCCGGAAATTCCTCTGAAGTCATCAGAATAACTGATGATCTCGTCAATGGCCGGGTCTTTCTCGAACAATGGGGACACCCAGGGTTTCACCAGAAGCGATACTCTCGCATCGGGCAAAGATCTTCTCAGTGCCCTCAGGGCAGGAATGGTCATAACCGCATCGCCAATCCAGTTGACTCCCCTGACAAGGACGGACCCGCAGCGTCCAGCAACATGCTCATACATGCCGATAGCCGGTAACGGTGAATATTGATCGCAAAATTCCTGCTGATTTCTGATAGAATTTCATCGTGTATTTCTATGATACTATAAGTCGCGGCTGCGGCACATTGCCATGAACAGACTTGCCAGGAAAAACCTGCTGCTCCTGGGGGGAGCGCTTATACTCCTTATCGCAAATACCGTTATATTCATGCCTGACGGTCAGGAGATCTTTGTGCAAGAACGGTGCAATACCTGTCACAGGTTCAGAGGACAGGGTGGTGCAGCGGGTCCGGACCTCACGAACGTCGGTAAGAGAAGAGGCGCCCTATGGCTGACGCGACAGATCAGAAACGCGAAAACGCACAACCCTGACTCGCGCATGCCGTCCTATGACCATCTCGGCGTTCTTGAGGTCTGCGCGCTCATTTCCTACCTGAAATCCTAGAAAAGTATCCCCAGTCCGAGAAACGCCTGAAGAGCGTAACTGGCGAGAAGGAGGATGCCGAGAGAAAGATGCAGCTTTCGTTTTTCTTCGCGGCCGTAGGTTATGAACCGGGATGCGGTCACAGACAAGATGATCAGCATGACAATTGCCGAGCCCGTGAAAAAATGAAAAGGATATTTGATGACCCGGCCATGGTCAAGGAAGCCGAGCACCGCACCTCCTGCATAACCGGCAAGTGCCAGGACAGCCAGAAGCGGACCGGTTTTTCTGTGACGCCTCACTGCCTTGAGATTGATTCCGCCCGCCCTTCGCGCCCTTCGGATACTGAAACCGAGGAAAGCCTGATACCAGAAGAGCATGAGTATCAGAAGGTTGTAAGCGCCATGCACCGGCCTGAGGTTGGCGATGACGTGCCTGTCAAGCATGGGTCTATTCTATCGCAGACCCAGAGAATACTCAAAAATATTTTTCGAGGAACCTTCCGATACCATGCAGATAGCTGTCTCCTGACAGGAGGAATCCTCCATTATGATCTCCGCGTATGGTAAGAAATTCCTTCGGTTCTGCGGCTGCCGCAAACAGGCTCTTCCCTTGCGCATACGGCACGATCTCGTCATCAGGGCTGTGAATAAAGAGTTTGGGAAGGTGCAACCTGCCGACCTTGTCGATCGTGGCATAATGGAAGCGGGAAATAAGCTTTACCGGCATATGGGGAAAGAATTTCCTGCCAAGGTCCGGGACCGAGGTAAAGCCGGATTCAATAATGAGGGCACCTGCGGTACGCCGCATGGCAAGTTCTGCAGCTACAGCGCTTCCCAGGGAACGCCCGAAGACAATGATCCGGGACGGGGCAGCTCCTTTTACGGTAACAAGAAAGTCGTAGGCAGCCTCTGCATCAAGATACATTCCTTTTTCCGTCGGCTCACCTTCACTCTTTCCATATCCCCGGTAATCGAATATCAGCACGCTGAGGTCCATTTCATGAAAGAGCCGTATTGAATCAAGGCGGTGAGAAATGTTCCCGGCATTTCCATGACAGAAAACGAGGAAACCCTGTGCCTTCGGAGAAGGGATATACCATGCAGAGATATGCACTCCGTCTGATGTCTGCAACGTGATCTCATCAAAGGAAAGATTCAGGTTTTCCGGGGTAGCTTCAATCTGTCGGGTGGGAAAATAGAGCATTTTCGCCTGTCGGAGATATACGAAGGCTACCAGCAGGGCATAAGCAAGGACAAGGCCGCACAGGACGATAAGGATCATGCGTCGAAACCGGAAAGCCTCACGACGCGAGAAGGACTTGGCTGTCTGCATATTTCATCGTATGGCGGACTATTTCCTGACCCGTTTGAAATACCTGCTGCCCTCACCGGGGTAAATACGCCGCTCGCCGGGAAG
>DKBO01000188.1 GCA_002448975.1 Nitrospiraceae bacterium UBA6898 | reverse complement strand
CGGGCCCTTGTGCGTGTCGATCCAGATGAAGTTGTATATGGTGTTGTCGTTGGCCGTCAGTTCCACGGTCCTGGGGTCAACCAGATTTTCCCAGATCACGTCCGTCTGGTTTTCCGGTCCGAATTGGCTCAGCGTATCACGCATACCAGCCTGGTTGACTATCGGTATGGCCAGCAGGTAGGCCTGCAAGGCGCGCGAACGGTCCAGGTTGTCGTAGATCTTCTCGACGGTATCGTCCGACGGGTAGCCGTAGTTCAGGTTCAATGTGCCGATCGAGGATTCGATCTTGTCTGGCACAGCCACGCCCGGCGCGAAGGGAGTAGTCATCTTGTAGATCTGGGCCTGAGCCGGCGCTATCATGGCGACGACGAGAGCTGCGCTAAATAGAATACGCTTCACTGTCCTTGCCTCCTTTCGTTTGTGCATCATTTCGAGTGAGTCGCGGGCAGCTCCCTATGGAACTGCCCGCATTTTTTTATTCCTTTATTCGCGGCCTGCGGCCGCTTTTTTCTGGGCTTCCTCCAGCTTTTTGATATCTTCCGGCGACAGCTTGGGACGGTCGATAGTCAGGGTAATCTTCTCGATCTTGCCGGTGAAGGCGAATGGCACCTTGTAGTCCGCGTCGTTCACCGGAGAACCGGTGTCCGAGCCGACGTCGAGGTTCTCGTCCCACTGCATGATGAACGGCAGGGTATGCACCATCTTCTCGGTGGCTACCGGTTTGCCGTCGACCTTCAGCACGCCGGTGCCGCCCTGCCCGATTCCGGCGTAGCTGCCAAAGGCCATGGTGCCGGGACCCATGCCATCGTATTTAAAGTCAAATTCCAGGGTGTGCTTGCCCGGTGACAGAGCCTCGGGACCTTCCCATTTGATCCGTTTCAGGTCTACCAGGTTCCAGAGGAAAACCGGCTTCCCTTTGAGCAGATAAAAGCCATAGCCTGCAAAGCGACCGCCCTGGGTGATGAGCATGCCCTCGGCACCGCCCTGCGGGATCTCCACTTCGGCCTTGAAGTTGTAGGATGCGTTCAGGACACTCGGCGCGTCTCCGTTCGGCGTGCCGGTCATCGGCCGTATCCATGTGAAGACAGTGCGGCCCGCGGTGATGCTCGGCCGTGGCGTAATGAGCCGATTGATCATCGTGTTATCGAGCGGCAGCACCTGGTACTTCTCCGCCTCCTTCCAAAAGAGGTCCTGCATCTCTTTCAGTTTTGCCGGGTTTTTGGCTGCAACATCATCATACTGCGTCCAGTCCCTCGTCAGGTCATACAGCTCCCACGGGTAGTCGAGAACGCTCTCCTTGGGCGTGGCATGGACCCAGGGGGCGCGCATGACCTTGGTGCTCGCCAGCCAGCCGTCGTGGTAAATCGCACGGTCGCCCATCATCTCGAAGTACTGGGTCTTATGGGTCGAGGGGGCCTTCTCGTTCTTCTTGTCGAAGGTGTACATCATGCTCACCCCTTCGATGGGGCTCTGCTTGACGCCGTCCACGAACTCAGGTTGGTGGATGCCGGTGGCTTCGAGGATGGTCGGCACGATATCGATCACGTGGTGGAACTGGTTGCGGATGCCGCCCTTGTCGGTAATCACCTTGGGCCACGAGATCGCCATGCCCTGGCGCACTCCCCCGAGATGCGAGACGATCTGCTTGGTCCAGGTGAACGGCGTGTCGAAGGCCCAGGCCCAGGGCACCGCCATGTGGTTATAGGTCCTGTCCGAGCCCCAGACATCATAGAAGTACTTGAGCTGTAGCTCGACCGGGACATCGACGCCGTTGAACATGGCCACCTCGTTGGGGGTGCCGTTCAGTGTGCCTTCTGCGCTGGTGCCGTTGTCGCCCTCGATGTAAATGATCAAGGTGTTGTCGAGTTCGCCCAAGTCTTCAACCGCCTGGATCACGCGGCCGATCTCGTTATCGGTGTAGGCCACGTACGCTGCAAAGACGTCGGCCTGCTTGATGAACAACTTCTTTTCGTCAGGTGTGAGCTGGTCCCACTCCTTCAGCATGTCCTTTGGCCACAGGGTGAGCTTGGCATCGGCAGGGATCACGCCGAGTTTCTTCTGGTTGGCAAAAATGGTCTCGCGCAGCTTATTCCAGCCCTGATCGAAGAGATGCATATCGCTGATCTTCTTGATCCACGCCGGCGTCGGGTGGTGCGGCGCGTGGGTGCCGCCAGGCACGTAGTAGACAAAGAAGGGCTGACCAGGGGTGAGCGCCGCCATGCGGTTCATGTAGTCGATCGCCTCATCCGCCATAGCGGTTGTGAGATTATAGCCGGGGTTATCTTGGAACGGGTAGATGTACGTGGTGTTGCGCGCAAGGTTGGCAGGCTCCCACTGGTTGGTGTCGCCCCCCATNNGCCGGTGATCAGCGCCGCCCGGGTCGGCGAGGAGAGCGCCGTGGAATGGAAGTTCGTATAGCGAAGTCCGTTCTTTGCAATGCGGTCGAGCGCCGGTGTGGGAATCACGCCGCCGAAGGTGCTCGGGACGCCGAAGCCAGCGTCGTCGGTCATGATCAGCAGCACGTTAGGCGCGCTCTTGGGAGGCACGACCCGCGCCGGCCAGTAGGGTTTGGACTCCTTGGCGGTTCGTTCAATCTTCCCCTCAAACTTCTGCGGCGGCGGCGGGAGCTGCTTGCCGTCGATGGTCGTGGTTGCGCTGGTCGAACCCGGCACGCCGGAGATCCGCTCCTCTCCAGCAGCCCCCGGAGCGACCTGATCGGTGCGCTCCACTTTCGGCTTTTCGAAGAGTTTCTCGAGACCCTCAAGAATCGGGCCGGCCGAGACCGGTGCAGCTCCGCCCAGCGTGGTCATGAGCATTGCGCCTGCTGATGCACAGGCGGTGAAACGCGTTGATTTCTTTTCCTTTACAATGTCTCTCATACACTTGCTCCTTTCATAATCAGCAATCCCTTTAGTCTGCCTTAATTACTAAAACCCTCTGTCCATAGCCCTCACGTCCCTGACTGCTCCCTTACAGTGAGTCCGGCGTAGCTCCCTCCCCACTGTGCAGTGATGCGCAGTCGAAATTCATTTCACGGATCATTTCTCCCTCATCCACTTATCTGGACCGGGGAGAGGATCAGTTCCACACGGCCGTCAGTGTAAGAATTGCCCGGACTGTCAGTTGCCCTTACAAGAATAGGTTTTACGCCCATGCCGATCAACTGCACCCGGACCGCCTCCGCTCGCTGGTAGGCGAGCCGCTGCTGTTGTTGGATGGCACCTCCTGCGTCAGGATGGCCGATGACCGTGATCGACATCTTGCCGTATTTGTTGATCACGCCAGCGATCTTCTGCAATGTAGGAAGAAAACCAGGGTTTATTACTGAGGAGCCCGACGCAAATGCAGTCCAGCCGGTCATGCTAACCTGGATACTGTTGCCCGGCAGGAGTTGGACCTGTGCCTGGCCGGCATTGATTTCGGGCTCAAGCACTTTGGCAAGGTTCTGCTTCTGCTCGTCCATGTGGTGACCGACAAGCGCTCCGACCAATGCGCCGCCTGCAGCGCCGATCAGCGCTCCTGCCAGAGGGTCACCGTGCATGTCCACGAGTGCTCCCACCAGCGCGCCGCCGCCTGCACCTAACAGGGCTCCCTGACCCGTGTCAGTCATTCCGCCGCTTGACGCACATCCGGCAAGCATCAGCGCAATGATAAGCAGCGCAATCGATGCCCTGCATCCCCTGAGGCAAATCCACGAATAATCTTTCATGTTTATCTCCTCACGTAGATTCAGTTGATCCAGCCTTCCTGCTGGAATCTTTTCTTAAGCACATCGCCTATTTCCTTGGCAGTCTGCTTGGCGCGGCCCTCAACCGTGCTCCTGCCGCTCTTTTCCCCGTACAGATGAGCGCCGGTGCTGACGATGAGCCCTGCAGGGTTGTGCGTCGCAAGGAGGGTTGCAAGCCCGACTACTCCTCCCGGCGTTTTGCCGCCTTCTGAAGCGAGAGTGCCCGACCCGAGCTTGCGCAGTCCCTGGGCAGTCACCTGGAAGCCTTCCACCGCCGTGCTCAGCTCGGACTCCCCTGATCCCAGTCCTATGGCGATGCGCTTGGCAGCATCACCCTGCTGAACAGAGATGAGGTATCCCTTGATCACAATGTCGTTGATCTGCTGTGCAACGCCCGGCCAGGCGTGCTCGGCCGGCAGCCCCATGGTGCGAATCTCTTCGACCAGCTGAACGGCAATTTCCTGCCCCAGCTTCCTTCCGGTCGAGATCTGCTCGTCGGTCTGAGGCATGGTGTGCCCGACATTCTGACCTGAAAGCCAGGACTCGGCCGGGACGTCGGCGGGTGTGGCAGCGAAGTCGTACACCCATATGTGGTTGGGTCGCGGGAGTTGCCCGGTTACAACCTGATCTCTGCTGGTGACCTCGGTAGAGGCGCATGCCCCAAGGATAAAAAGCGACAATACGCTGACGAGCACTATCATTCTTTCACGTCTCTTCATGATCTGATCCTCCTTTATGCAAGATATCCCTGAATTATGTTTGTCGGTCCCCGTCGTAATCGCCAACTCAATCCTATTGCTGGTCATGCATTCTGCTCCTTTTCAGGCTGTCTTATCGGTCTTTACGATCGTCTGCTCGATTAACGGCGATATATACATTGACCCTTTCATGACCGCATTCACCGCAGGGACAAGATCATTCACCGCAGTGCGTTTAAAAACATAGCCCATTGCCCCTGCTTCAATGCATTCGTTGATCGCAGTGCGCTCATCATGCACGCTCAGGATGATCAATCTGATGGCGGGGAAGGCCTTTTTAAGCCGACGGGCAATATTGATCTCCTTCGTGACCGGAAGGGAAAGGTCGGCAACAATAAGATCAGGTTTAAGCTTCTCTGCCGCTTCCATAAGTGAGACTTCGTCAGCCACCATAAAGACCGTCTCGAAGATATCTTCCAGGAGGTTCCTCACCCCTGCAAGCATATTCTGATGATTGTCCGCCAGAAGAACTTTGCCCTGCTTCATCACATACCCCTTCCTCAGAACATGCAGGTAATAACGTTTTTACTCTCATGGATTGATACTACGTTATCAGCTTAAGGGCGCGAAGAGAACTCGTAAAATTACTAGGTTTTGAAGCTTTTTTGTCAGCACGACCCATGAGAATCAGGGGAGCGAAAGTATCTGATGCACGGGAAATTGTCATATGGGCAACATGGTGCTATAATAAGACCAATTTACCGTACCTGAAAAGGAGTGCTAATATGAATACTAAATTTTCCGAAGATATTGTCCCCTTGAGCGACCTCAAGATCAATCCCGGCAGGGTCGTCAAACATGCGTCTGAGAGCCATAGACCTGTCCTGCTGACAAGCCATGGGCGCGGCATTGCGGTTGTCCAGTCACTCAGCGATTATGAAAAGGCTGCGGAAGAGATATCCTTTATGCGGGCGGTGACGGCCGGACTCGTTGACCTTGAGAAGGGTCGCGAATTGAGCATTGACGATGTCAAAAAACGGTTAGGCTTGCGCTGAAGAATGGCAAAGAGATTTTCGCTTTCCTTTGCCGAGTCAGCAGTTTCAGACCTCGAAGAAATCCTCATATATTTTAAAGAACAGGCATCTCCGGACACCGGCAGAAGACTTGTTAAAGAGATTATCGCTCAGACCGAAAGGTTACCCCTCTATCCTGATTCAGGCCGGGTCGTGCCTGAATTTGGCCTGGAACAGTTGCGTGAGATCATACATCCGCCCTTCCGCATTGTCTACCGCCGTGAAAAAAACAAGGTGCGGATCGTAAGAGTTTGGCGGAGTGAACGGTTATTGAGGCTGCCGTGACCTATCAGCCATTGCGGTTTTCTTCGTTGAGCTTTAGCGCTGTTTTGCTTATGATATCTCTAATTTTCGGGATATGGGAGCAATCCTCCGATTTATGCCTCTTTCGCTGAATGAGATAAAAGACTGTACCTTCAGATCAAGGAGTATTAAAAATGGTGGGGACGGGGGTGAGTAAGGTAAGAGGGGAAAGCAAGTATAGTTACAAATTCATACATGATTAGTGCTTCAAAAGCTTCTGAATAAACTTTTGTCGATCATTTTGAGGTATCCGGCAATGTCTCTAATGATTGCATTCAGTGTCCCGATTCTTACCTGTAGCCGTATTGTTCGAGCAATGCAGCTAGTTCTTTGCCGGCTAAATCCCTCGGAATTTTAGGCATATGCAAAAACTTCTTCTTTTACCTGATGGAGTCTTATGATTTTTGGAATTTCGGCTTCGTTGTCAAAATGACATTTTAATGCATCTTTAATATTAGTCTTCAGTTCCTCTATCGTGTCTCCCTGAGTGAAGATCGATACCCCAAGAGCACTTGCACAATAGCCGCCATCAACATCTTCTTCAACTATAAAAATCATTTCATTCATATGCTTCCTCCTGTTTCATTATATCAAAAAGGCGAGAAAACCCACATGCCTGCAAGACATTTTCTGCTTCCTGCACCTGCCGTCAGGCTGTGTAATCGCCCCTCACCCTTGCCCTCTCCCCCGGGAGAGGGTAAAGACGTTATCCGGAGGTCTTCATTGGACCCCTCGCCCTTCGGGAGAGGGTGGCGCAACAGCGACGGGTGAGGGTCAGGGTGAAGGATTACTTCGTCACGATACCTTTGTCGACCGCATATCTGATCAGATCTGCGACGGTCTTCATGCCGAGGTCCTCCATCATGTGGTATTTGTGGTATTCCACGGTCCGGGGCGAGATGTTCAGAAGCAATGCGATATCTTTGGCAGAGTGGCCCTCGGCCAGAAGCTGCAGCACCTCACGCTGGCGCACCGTGAGCCGGGAAGCTTCGTCGCGATGCGCCCAACGCCCCATCTTTTGCAGTTGCAAGAGCTCAGCGGCAAGAAGTGGTGTAACATAGGATTCTCCCTTCAGTACACTGCGAATGGCCGTGATCAGTTCCAAGGGCGCCGAATGCTTGAGCACATAACCCAGCGCCCCTGCTTCCAGAGCGCCGGCTGCATATGTCACATCAGTATGCATGGTCAGAAAAATAATCTTGATGTCTTTATTGCTCTTCCTGATCTGCTGGGCTGCCTCAATGCCGTTCAGCAGGGGCATCGAGATGTCCGCGACGATTACATCCGGCTGCAAATTGTTCGCAGCGTCAAGCAGCGCGCGGCCGCTTCACGCGCCATCCCTTTTCAGTGGTACGCAGATATGGACAACCGCCCCCTTCCCGGGCTGCGCTGAAATGGCAAAATCTCCCTGGACAAGTTGAGCCCTCTCGCGCATGCTTGAAAGACCGAGCCCCGGCTTATGCCGCACCTCGACAGGATCGAACCCGACACCGTTATCTGTGATGGTAAGACAGAGAGCCCCCTTCGAGCCTTTCAGGAATATCTCGCACCTCTTTGCACAGGAGTGGGTTAAAACGTTTTTCAGACCCTCCTGGACGACACGATAGATGCAGAGCGCGATATCGTTACTTATCACGGCGGGAACGTCTTCGTGTGCGAAGATAATCTTAATGTTTTCGCGCTTCATGAGCGCTGCACATTCGGATTCTATTGCGCGCACAAGCCCCAGATCGTCAAGGATGGTGGGATGAAGCTGGCGCGAAAGCCGGTGTACATTTTCCGATACCGTTATGAGCTGTTCCTTTATCTGTGATATCTTCTGCACGGCGTCCGGATGCACTTCAGGCCTGTTGTTCAGGTCCATTTCCAGTTTGCCGGCCTGGATTGCGAGCACCGCCAGCCTCTGCGTCAGGTCGTCGTGCAGCTCCCGCGACAGCCTGCGGAGCTCTTCCTCCTGAGCAGAGATCAGTCTGCCTGCAAGTTTTCGAAAATCATTCTGGCTGCTCCTGAGGGCTGCCTCGCTCTGCTGTAATGCTTTTTCCGCCAGTTTCCGCTCGGTTATGTTTTGGTTGATTTCAAGGCAGGCATAAATGTCTCCGTTCGCGTCGCGCATGGGCACGGCGGTGTTTTCCCAAAAGGTGATTTCCCCCGGGGTCATTTCCACTTCTTTTACCAGGGTATGCGACATGCCGTCTTCAATTGCCTTTGCCACCGGGCAGCCGTTGCAGATGTAATCAATATCCTCAAAGACTCGATAACATTTTTCACCCAGGCGATTGCCGAACATCTGTAATGAATACTCATTCTGATATATGAGATCGTAGCTCACATCCCGGATCGTAATCCCGCTATTTATCGCGCTCATAATGGACTGAAGCTTATTCTTCTCCTTCAGAAGTTCTTCTTCTGCGCTCTTGCGCTCGGTGATGTCCAAGATCATGGACTGTTTGGAGACAGTCCCGTCGGCGTGGCGGATCGGTGTATTCGACACATAATACCAGCGGTTATCTTTCGGGCTCTGAACTTCCCACCGCACGGTCTCCCCCTGAAAGACCCTCTCGTTCACGCACCACTCACAGATGGTATCGCGTTCGTGCAATGCTTTGTAGCACAGCTCACCAACCGCGTTACGGCCTGTGCGTTCGACCATGCGCTGGTTCATGAACTCCACGCGGTAATCCGGTGAGCAAATGTAGATATAACCGTCAAACGCCTCAACCACAGCCCGGTGGCGCGCCATGCTTTCCCGGAGAGCTGCCTCTGCCTGCCTTCGCTCGGAAACGTCCTGCATCACGCCGACGATACGGACTGCTTTTCCGGCTGCATCACGCCTCAAAACGTGGGATAGGTGATACAGCCACGTCAGACCACGTTGCGGATGTATGTACCGATATTCCGTGGCAAAGTGATCTACCCCTCCCTCCAGCACGTTCCGGCTCAAGTCGAGTACTCGAGGGAGATCGTCCGGATGAATATGCGCCAGCCAGAATTCACGTCCCCGCGGCTCCTCTTCCTTCGTGATGCCAAGCAACGCCCGCCCCCGGTCTTCCAGAAAGCTGACGTGATAGTCTTCGTTCATCTCATAGAAACCCAGCGCGGCGACTTCGATCGCCGAAGCAAGGCGTTCCTCGTACTCCATGCGCTGTGCTTCAACGGCCTTGTACTCGGTCATGTCAAGCGACACGCCCATCACACGGGTATCTGACGCAGGCGTCGCCGGATACGGCCGCCCGCGTGAGAGGACCCAGCGGATGCTCCCGTCGGGACGCACAATACGGTATTCCGCGCTGTTTTCCTCCCCCGACCGAACCGTCTCTTCCACGGTCCGGCGGAGGTTCTCACGGTCTTCATCATGCACGATCTTCAGGAAGCTCTCGAGGTCCATCTCGCTGTCCGGTGCAAACCCAAAAAATTCCTTGGCTTTTTCCGTTGTCCAGATACGGCCGGAAGCGATCTCCAGGGTCCACAGCATAGCCCTCGCTGAATCAGCAGCAAGACTCAGGCGGGCTTCGCTTTCTCTCAATTTCTGATCAGCATTTCTGCGCTCCAGTGCATTGATGAAGATCTCGCCCAGCAATCGCAGCCGTGGAATATGAATTTCGTGCCAGGAAATCTGGCGACGCATGGCGTTCAGTACTATAAGAGACAAAACCCGCCCCTTCACGAACAAGGGAATGGTGAGCGAGGACCGAACGCCCATCGCGGCCCAGGACAGACGGTCTTTCTCGGCTTCGGGAGGCAGTTCCTCGGTATTTGGGACACTGACATCTTCCCCGTATCGGACAAGCCTCTCGTAGGACCAGGGAAACAATGCGGCCAAATCAATCTCCCCCGAGACCCGCTCGATCCCATCTGCATAGGCGGCATGTGTGACATGTGCCCGTTTGCGGTCAGGAGACATGCCGAGAAGACCACAGCGATCCACCTGATAAAATTCAAGCACCTCTTTGAGCGCACGCTCGATTTCTCCGTTCACCTTATCAGGGGCTACCTGCACGAAGCGGGCCGAGAGGTCAGATATCATCCTTTCAAAAAGCAGATGATCATCTGGTTCCATAGGCGTATGATGCGGGAAAGACTCAGTATTCTTTGGCGTAGTCATGTTTCGCTCTGCCCGGATATTGATGTTATTCTATCATATCTGCGAAAACTCTTATCCGGGCAGTCAGTTTCTTCCTTCGCGCCCCAGGCTCGCCGTTCCTGCTTGCGCCTGTCCGCCGTTCGGATGGACAGGTGAGATGGCTGCTTCATGATTCTGCAGGCGGGGGATACCTGAATGGTATAGAGATCCAGATCAACGAGACTTGTTATGAATCACCTTCCTTTGCCCGCTTTACGATGCTCGCTATCATGTCCCGGAAAATAAAGAAGTGAAAAGGGAGCATGGAATACCAGTAAAGCCTCCCGAGGAGGCCCTTGGGCAGGTGATATGCAGTCTGGATGAGAGTCGTCCCGTCTATGGTAAATTCGAGCCATGCCTTGCCGGCGACCTTCATCTGTGCCTCGAGGAGAAGCCGGTCATTTTCTCTCAGATCAACGACCTTCCAGACATCGAGCATGTCACCGACCCGCAGTTCTGACTCAACCCGCTTTCCCAACGAGGCGCCGAACCCGCCGGACAGTTTGTCCATAAGTCCTCTCATCTTCCAGAGGATATCGAAGGTAAACCATCCCTGTTTTCCTCCGATTGATGTAACCGCACGGAATATCTTCTCCGGGGGCACAGTGCCGAAATCCATTTTTCTGATGTCACGGTAAACAGCCCGGGATATCTCATCTTCCGTGTCAGCGTAGGAAATGCCTGCGAGACTGTCGGTCCATCTGCTTATGACCCGATCACGTTCGATTGCGTTAAGCGCCCTTTTCAATGCCTCCTGAAATGTAAGGGGAGATATGCCGGGGAAATAGTGCTGTGCCATGTCCTTCTTCAGATCAGCAGGGAAGACGGACCTCGATATCAGTGCCTGAATAAAGAGAAAGGAAAGTTTATAGGAAAACGGCGTGACCAGCATGAGGAGAAAAGAAAACAGGCGGTGTGCGGCAAACGGAAGGGGTATGAAAATTCTTTTTAGCCCCATGACCTTCAACGTCTCTCTGAGCATGTCCCTGAAGCTTATCACTTCAGCGCCAAGATCGATTACGAGCTTGCCGGTCCCCTCGAGGTTCCTTGCCTGTGCCAGATACTCCAGTGTGTCAGCAATACCGAGAGGTACAAGCTTGGCCTCCATCCATCGGGGCGTGAATATCACCGGGACCTTCTGGACAAGGTTTCTCAGCACCTCAAAGAGTGAACTGCCTGATCCTACGACGAAACCCGTCCTCAGCCGGATCGTCCGGATTTTATCGGGAAGAGCGCTGAGCACTTCCCCTGTCTCGATCATATTCCTGAATAGAGTATCCCCGGTATCGCGAGAACCAAGGACACCCAGATAGATGATTTTTTTTACCCCGGCACGAATGCAGGCATCTCTGAAATTTTCGGCAAAGATTTTCTGGAGCTCGTCGAATTCCCCGTCTGCCCAGAAGAAGCGAATCGGATAATAGGCAATGTCTATCCCCGTGACAGCCTTTTTGAGGTCTTCTTCATGAAACAGATCTCCTTCCACTATCTCGACATTCTGTCGTGTTGCTTCACTCGCCCTGCGTATATCTTTTATGAAGAGCCTCAGGTTGACATCTTCTTCTTCGAGGAGTCTCTCCTTCAGCCTTCTTCCGATATATCCTGTCGGACCAATCAGCAAAACATTCATGTCAATTGGAACTCATCACTCCTCTATGCACTGCTTTTTCCTGATATTTGCCGGATTTTCCATAATTTTAAACCATTCGCGGCCAAAAGGTATTATTTTTACCGTCAGAGGATCTGGTCAGGACGAATCATCGGGCAGTCATGAAAAGCCTAAATATGAGCCAACCGGCACTGCGGCGTTCGAGCGCGACCGTTGGTTCGCGGTATTTGTTGCCTATGCGGCGTCTGCGGTAAGGTGACGCAGGGAAAATACTGAGGCATTTTTGAGCATGGCTCGCAGTTTAAGAATGTGGTCCCATAGGGCCTTTTCCTATACTCAGGGGGTTCGTTCCGCTCCTCCTTCTACCAGAGGCCGGGGAGGAGACGGCAGCGTACTGATGCGGCGTAGGCAGACCATCGGGCATCTTGAGACAATATCCGCTCCTCAGCCCGTATGCGAGAGAGCAGGGATGCCCACCCCGCCAGCACCAGCAGCGCTGTGCCGAAATTCCATTCCTGAAGGTTGTACCCGATATCCGCGATCACATAGGCCAGATACATCGGATGGCGTACGAACCGGTAGGGGCCTCTCGTCACCAGACCCCGCAGAGCCGGGAAGACCCCGAACCGTCTGCCCAGGCTGAGAAGGCTAGCGAGGCTCAGGCACGCCGCAAACGACACGAGTACGAACCCGGCGGCGGGCCATGCAGGGTCGCCGGGAACCCATCGAAGATACACAACCTGGGCATAGGGGTAGGCATAGGCTACGACAACGGCTACGCTGGAGGAGAATGAGTGATTATACACCTCAGGCGGACGCCGAGTGACGGCGATAGCGAGGACCAGAACATGTTGTATGACGTAGATCCAGTCTACGATCGAGAAAGTGGGTGTCAGGAAAATGAGAATAGCCAGCTCCCCTGACGTAACGCCGAAGAGAAGAAGGTCGCCGAACCTTCGCCTGAATATCCCGGAGACATGCGGCACCTTTTCGGTCATTCCCTAACCTCACCCTCTTAGATAGTGCCTGAACTGCTGATATTTTAGCAGGGTGAGCTATGAAATGTTATTGGGCAGCATCCTGCGGTGTTGATCACCTGGCCGCTGCAGCATGTTTTGCTGTGTGAAGTACAGGAAGCTGCCGATTAACCCATATTATTCATAACGTTTCACCCCCTTTATGCAAACGCAGGCAGGTCAGGTTTCGTACGGTCTCAGTTATCCTTGCGACAGACAGAATGTCTGCGCAAGACAGGTGCCCCGGAACGAAACGAGAATAATGAGAGGGTGCCTTGGACTGTCTGCTCTGAGAATCGCGTGAATGGGCCAGGCTGGTCTTTTTCTTCATAAAAAAGAGGGGTGCTCCGATCAGAACGCCCCTCTTTCTCGCTTCTGGTACGCGGCTTATTCATTGCCGGGTTCCGGCCCGCCTTCATCCTTCGGGTCCTTCCCCTCCTTCGCCGCCTTCTTCTGCCGCCTGCCCTCCAGACACGCCGCTGACGGGCCCCAATTGAACGTTGCCACCCGCGACAGGCTCTCTGCCGTGCCGCTCAATGATGTATCCGTAAGTATGATTTTTGAAACTGTTATGCCCTTCCATGGGAAAGATACTGCATGACGAAATGCGACGAATACCGACCACTCCGCTGTTATTGAAAATCGAAACTGTTATCGATTACGGGTAGAACTTCTCACATGAAATAGATCGGCCAGGAAGGAAAGGGCGTCGTTCCCTTTCCTTCCTGATGAGTCCATAGTGCGTAATACTGAAGCGCTTACTTATGGGAGGCCTCATGTTATGCAGTTGTCGTACTGTCCTACTTCGTTCGAGCCTTTCCCGTTCATCCCTGGTCCGGCCAAGGGATACCACTGTAAGCTTTATAGAAAGGAGCCGGGTGCCCTATTCATCCTCCCCGGATTTGTCTATTTCTTGTCGATCTTTGTAACCTTCGTCCCCTGCAGGCCAATACCGGCCATCAGTCCCCTCTGGTTGAAAAAGAAGGCATAAATATCAGACTTTGCCGTGGTAGTGGTCAGTGCCCCTGCCGCGCCCGCGTCGACCACAACAATGCTCGGGCCGGTACCGAGTTCCCACCCGTCGCTCCTGTCGAGCCACTGCATCGCCGCGTCGGTCATGAAAAATAATGCATACCCGTACTTCTGCACCCCCACCTGCAACCCATACGACACAGCCACACTGTTGTAATAGGCGACGGTCTTGCCGTTCTGAATCAGGGAGCCTTCACCGTACTGGCCTCCGACGATAAATCCGCCCTTGGTAATACCAGGGAAGACGAGGATACCCTTTGCCTTTTCCCCCAACACCTTTGCAGAAGGTGTCTTTGCGTATAAAAGATTGAGCCCCGTATTGACGTCCCTGTCGAGTTTGGCTGCGTCGCCTGCCGCAGCAGGAACAGGGGCCACAAGTACTGCGGCAATGAATGCCATGATGAAAAGACCGGCTATATATTGAAAGCATTTCATGATTTTGTTCTCCTTTTCTTTTCTTACTTGCTCACATTTACAAGCGGTATCTCCTTGCCAAGTTCATAGGCCAGCACCGCGTGGATCTTATTCTCGAGCTGGTAGTAGCGCGCCACTTTCTTCTCCGACAGTACTTTGCGGAACTTTGGCAAATAGGCCTGGCGAACCTTCAGGCGAAGACCTTCAATGGTCAGGTATTCGTCAAGGAGTTTCTTTGCGTCACTATCTGTCATCTTCTGATAGGCTCCGGCAAAGTCTTTGATGAGCTTTATGCTCCGCGACTGGAGCAGGAAGAGTTCGTTCTGATAATCCGCATAGACCGGCCAGAAGGCCTTGGCCTCGGCCTCGGTGAGTTGCATGTTTTCTGCGACCAGCAGCTTTTTGTCAGCCTGGATCTTGTCACGGAGGATATCCATATTGTCAGCGGGTTTGTCCTCCGCAAGGCAGAGTGAATTGGAAAACACCAGAACAATCATAATCATAAGGACCATAACCAGCTTCTTCTTACCGATAGGCATGTTCATTTTTCCATCTCCTTTTCGTTTTTTTTTATTGCTTCCTGCCGGCCCGTAACAGAGGAACCGGAGTTCAGTTTCCCTTGGCCCAAGTCTGAGTTTTGTAGAAAAAGCCGATATAGCCACGAACCTTGAGTTTCCCGTCCTCCTTCCAGAGTTCCGCCTTGTAGACCTTGCCGTCCTCTGGGTCAAGAATGGTGCCACCCTTGTAGCGATCTTTGCTCGGCGAGAGATCCTTAACGATGACGAGACCCACGATGGGTTTGTCCTTGTCAGCACCCTTGCACTCCGAACAAATTCTTGGCTTACCTTGCTTGTCGTTCGGGTCGGTCAGGGCCGTAATCTTGCCGAAAAGCTTACCGCCCTGCTCGTATATCTGGACCTCGGACTTGACCTCCCCGGTCTTATCGTCAACCGTTTTCCACCTGCCGACCGGCGAGTCGGCCGCCAGAACGACACCAGAACAGAATATGCAACTCATACCCATGGTTAAAATAAGCTGCTTCATTGTGTTACCATCCTCGGATGGGAATGCCTGCTGAATCTCATGTGCACAAGTATACCAGACTTGTTAGGGTGCCGAAATAGGAAATTATTTGACTCTTCCAAGTACTTATCGACCTGACACCCGAGTTGCAGGATGAAGTCCGCAGTTATTGATTGTTGAAATAGGCGTTGGCTACAGGACGAGTCATTGACTCTCATGTTCACCAACTAGAGGAGACCGACCATAATGCCTTCGATCAATTATTTTTCCGCTTTTTTCCTAATTCCTCCTTTGCCTTCTCACGTTCCTCACGCTGTTCCTCGACCATCTTGTACGCAAGGTAATACTTGTAAATATTGCTTACATACTGTACCGTCTCGCGACCAATCTTTTCGACAGCAATAACCTCCACATTGTTGAACCATTTGTTGGGATCGAGGCCGCGCCTGGCTGCTTCCTTACGGAGCTTAGCGATCCTTCCGGGCCCTGCATTGTACGAGGCAAAG